>NZ_JBZXDY010000005.1:0-204368 GCF_058725285.1 Flavobacterium sp. DW-iso2
AATTCGCTTGTACGTTTTTTTCATAATTCAACAAAGATAAAATTTATCATTTGTTGCGTTAGGTTATTGAATTCTCCTGGAATGGCTGGACTGGCAAGATACGGACGAAAGCCCTGAGGCGGTACGTGAAGTCTACTTTCAATTTTTATCGATGCGCCTGAACCATTCTCAAATTTTCATTAAAGAAGCCCAAAATGCAAGAGAAGCACTTATATGAGTACTCGGTAATCCGTGTTGTACCAAGGGTAGAGCGTGAAGAGTTCCTCAATGTGGGGATTATTGTTTTTTGCAAAAAAGCGAAGTTTATAAAAATGCTTTACACTATTGATATTGCAAAGATGCAACTGTTTTCCGGTGATTTAGATTTGGAACAACTGCAATTAAACCTAGAGTCCTTCCAGAAAATAGCACATGGAACAAAGCAGGGCGGACCCATTGCACAATTTGATATTCCATCGCGTTTTCGTTGGTTAACGGCGTTGCGTAGCTCGGCAATTCAAACATCGCGACCACATCCAGGATTATGTGATGATTTAGAACAAACAACGCAACGCTTGTTTGAAGATATGGTTTTGTAAATTATAACTAAAGACATGCCATATAATTAAAAAGAGGTAGTTCTTCTTAACGAACTTAAATGAACTTCGATTACTTATATGGTGAAAGAAAAATTTGATTCCACTTTGTTTGTATTCGCTACTTCCTATAGAGGGGTAACAATTTTTCTAGTAGTAGATTTAATTTATCTTTTTTTCTAAAACGATAAACTCTAAAGGCTGTTCTACGATTGAAATATGAATATCGCTTACTGGGAAAGGTTCACGATCACCTGTATCCACATAACCGTGGCGTTTGTACCAGTTAATTAACTCCGTTCTAATTGAGATCACTGTCATTACAATTTTAGACAAGTCTAATGTTTGTGCATGAACTTCGGCCTGTTGTAATAATTTTTTTCCAATTCCGCTATTTTGTAATTCCGGTGATACCGTCAACATGCCTAAATACAATTGTTGTTCTTTTTCGACCAACAAAACACAACCAATAATCTGGTTGTCCTCCGTGAATTTTAGCAACGTATTTTTATTGGTACCAATAATTTCCTTCAGTTCGGCTTCGTTCGTTCGGCTACCTTCTAATATGTTGGCTTCGGTGGTCCATCCTTTTTTGGAATATTCCCCTCGGTATCCTGAATTGATTAATTTATTTAAGTCCGAAACGTCTTGTAGTGTTGCTATTGTAATCATGGCGAGATATGGTAAAATGTAGTTGCAAATATAATTAAAAAGGGAACAAAATAAGATTTTAAAGGAGTTCTTATACAGTGTTAATTAGGTTGAAATCCGTGGCATGAAATGACGTAATTGATTGCTGCAATTGAAAATTTACGAATGTATTTATTCAGATAAAATTTATATATTCGTGTGCACCAAGTTATTGAAAAGATAAAGATGAAAAATTTCACATATGGTTATTATAGGTTTCTCCTAATTCTACTTTGTTTCGGAGTTTCTGAAACTATTTTTTCACAAAAAAACAATGATCAAGTTATAAAAGTGGGTTTATATGATAACCCTCCAAAAATATTTATTAATGAAAAAGGGCAGCCTGATGGTTTTTTTATTGATATTATTAAAGAAATTGGAAAAAGAGAAAATCTGAAATTTGAATACCAATTTGACACTTGGGATAATCTTTATAAAAATTTACAAAGAGGTGAAATTGATGTATTACCAGATGTAGTATTTTCATCAGAGCGAGATTCTATTTTTACTTTAAGTAAAATGCCTGTACTAAGTTCGTGGGCAGAATTGTTTTCAAGAAAAGGATTGAATTTACATTCTATATTGGATTTAAAAAACCTAAAAGTAGGTGTTTTAAAAGGTTCCATCGAAGAGAAATACATGACGGATTTTGTATCTAAGGAGTTCGATATCACCTATAAACTTTATACGTATGATAGTTATTCAAAATCTGTTAGTGCACTTAAAAGTAGTAAAATTGATGTAATCATCGCCGATAGGTTTTTTACTTTTTCAAATTTATTCGCTAAGAGTAGCAAACCAACAGGAATCTTAATTAGACCATTAGGATTACATTTTGCATTTACAAAAAATAAAAATGCTGCGTTGGTTGCATTATTCGATAGGAATATTTCAGCGTTAAAAAATGATGCAAATTCTATATATTATAAATCATTGTTTCGCTGGTTAGATAAGGATCCTAAGCTACTGATTCCTGATTATACAAAATGGTTAATCCTTGTCATTTTTATAGTTTTAGTTATTTCTATATCTTTTGTGTTGTTATTACGAGAAAGGGTAAAAATAAAAACTAGAGAACTCATTAAAGCAAAAGAAAAAGCCGAAGAAAGCGAAGATCAACTGAAATTAATTGCTAATAATTTTGTGAAAGGAATGATTTATCAAGTAGTGACACTTAATACAAATAAAAGAAAGTTTAATTATGTGAGCGATTCCGTTTTGAAGCTTTATGGTTGTACGGCGGCACAAGCAATAAAAAACCCGTATTTAATTTTTGGAAAAATACATCCTGAAGATATAGAAATGTTGGTAGATGTAGAGAGAAAAGCATTAAAAAATTTATCAGTTCTTAATGTCGAATGTAGGATAATTAATCCAGATGGAAGTGTGAGATGGTCTTACTTTGTATCAAAACCAAGAATAGTCAATGATTTAGTTTGTTGGGATGGGCTTGAAGTAGATATCAGCGAAAGAAAAATGATGGAGATCGAACTGCATATTGCAAAAGAAAAAGCCGAAGAATCAGATCGTTTAAAATCAGCTTTTCTTGCTAATATGAGTCACGAAATACGTACGCCAATGAACGGAATATTGGGTTTTGCAGAATTGTTGAAAGAACCAAATCTTAAAGGAAAAAAGCAACGGAAGTATATCAAGATAATTGAAAAAAGTGGAGCAAGAATGCTCAATATTATCAATGATATTATAAATATTTCGAAAATTGAATCCGGACAGATGGAGGTTAATATAAAGAAATCTAATATTAATGAACAATTAGAATATATCTACACCTTCTTTATTCCAGAGGCAGAAAAAAAAGGTATTCATCTATCCTATAAATACACTTTGCCTTCAAATGAAGCCTTCATAACAACAGATCGTGAGAAGGTCTTTGCGATATTAACAAATTTGGTAAAAAACGCCATCAATCATACCGAAAAAGGAAGTATTGAAATCGGCTATAACTTAAAAGAGGAGTTTATAGAATTTTATGTAAAAGATACCGGAATAGGTATCCCAAAAGACAGACAACAAGCTATTTTTGAACGTTTTATTCAGGCCGATATTGCCAATAAAATGGCGCTGCAAGGCGCGGGTTTAGGATTGTCTATTTCTAAAGCTTATGTAGAAATGTTAGGTGGTGAAATCTGGCTTGAATCACAGGAAGGAAAAGGAACTGTATTTTATTTCACACTTCCTTTTAAAGCAGATAAAAGCATAGAAATATCAAATAATAGAGAAATTGTATCTCCCGTTGAAGTACCCAGTTTTAAAAAGTTAAAAATAGTTCTTGCTGAAGATGATGAAGTGTCAGAAAAACTTATTTCAAAAGTTATTAAGGATTTCGGAAAGGAAATTATCTATACAAGAAATGGAATAGAAGCTTTAGAAGCGTGCCGCAATAACCCAGATGTAGATTTAATATTAATGGATATTCAAATGCCGATAATGGATGGTTATGAAGCCACCCGAGAGATACGTAAATTCAATAAAGAAGTAATTATAATTGCACAAACAGCTTACGCTTTAGCTGGAGATATGGAAAAAGCGGTTGATTCAGATTGCAATGATTATATTTCTAAACCAATTAAAATTGAAGAGTTGAAACAGTTAATTGTAAAACATTTTAAGGATTAAGTATAGGGTCTAAAATGAGAACCTCTATAGTTAAGTCTACAGGTTTATTCTTAATTTTAAAATAGATTTGTAACAGTATTTTAGACCTCGTTTTGAGTCAGGCATAAGTGGAGGTTTAGCTTGCATAAGATTAATGTAAACAAATTAAAAAATTGAGAATTACTTCCTTAAAAATTGATTAAAATCATTTTTACGTATTTTTTTTGTGCGTAACCCCAAAGCAGAACATCCTTTTTCCAATGATTGAATCTGCTGCTTTGGGGTTGGACTTTTGGCTTTATCTTTATTTTTTAAAGAACAAAAATAAAGGATATCGCCGCAATCCCTTACGCTACTTTATGTTTAGGAGATAATTACACAACAATTGTATTTAGAGAATATAGAAAACCAACTACTGTAAGTCATAAAAAAAAGCTACTAACTTCATGTCGTTAGCAGCTTTTAATTACGCAGGATTACTTTAGAAATAAAAAGACAGTTGCGATCCAAGTGAAAGAATTCAGCAGAACTGAATAATTAATAGTCTAGTTTTTATTTAATAAAACATCAGCATGTACTGCTACTTCGCTCCATGTTTTACTTACGCCATCTTTACCAGTATGCAATGCTTCGCAAGCTTTGTTAATTGAAGCTACTGCTGCTAAAGCATCCCAGTTTTCTAAATTCATCACCCCGTCAAAAGATAAGCTAGTATCACTATTCGTAGTATATTGTAAAGGAATGTTTGCTGTTTTCCCGTTTAAGAGTACATCAATAGAACAAGTATTGTCAGCAGCCACTTTAAACTCACCAGAAATAAGTTCCGTATTTTTCATCACTCCAAAAAAGAATTTTAAAATCTTAGGATCTCTGGTTCCTGTAGCGTCATTAGTAAACAAACTACTAACCGGAATACTAAATTTAGTACCATTCAACGCTTCCAATGCTGTTTTTCCTTGTCCTGTATTTGTTAATGTTATTTCTTTAAATATACCACCAACAGCTGCTTTGTCTGTTGTTTTATAAGCTGTAAAACTCACTTTGGTAGAATCATTTACTACACTGTACGTTCCATCTGTCGTTTGAATTTCTGTAGTCGTTCCTTCCGTCTCTTTCTTAGAATCTTTACAGCTAACGGCAGTAATCAGAATCATTGCTAGAGCAATCAGTTTTAAGTTTTTCATTGTATTATCCTTTTTTAAAGTTTGATGTAAAATTAGGCATAATAAGATAGACGACATCCCTTATATTGGAAAGACTGCAAGGGGTTTAATGTTAAATCGTATAAAAGGGTATGTTAAGAGATGTTAAAATTAGGATTTTGTGGGTATAAAAAAAGCTATTGTTGTTTTACAATAATAGGACTTTCTTGTTAGGTCTAATTGTTTACTTCAGGACCATGTATATAATTTCATTATCGTTTAGGAACAGCTTGTAAACAGGTGTTTTTTATATTCGAAAGAAAATTACATAGTTCGGAAGGATTGGGAAATGGTATGACCCAATCGCAACGTGTTCTATTCTTTCATAAACACCACCACTTAGCTTGTCTCGCTGAAAGCGTCTAAAAATTGATGTGTAACGTTACGGAGACGCTTCCAGTGTGACAAATAGTAAGACTGATTGATAACTAAAGAATATGGGTAGTGAATAAATATGATTAGCAGCTCTTGCCTTGCGTATAGCCTGACCTCGTTGTAGAATCAACTGGAATAACGTATTGCTCTTTAACGAGGTTATGCCATAAAAAAAAACCGACTGAAAATCACTTCTCAGTCGGTTGTTATATTTGATGTTGAAAGTTTATCCTAAAAACGCTTTCAACTCTTCGTAGGTCTTAATCTTAGTGCTTACTTTTTCTTTATCCATTACACTTTCTATTTGTGCAGGAATTGGTAATTTTACGTTTAAAGCTGGTTCTACGACATCCAAAAATTTAATAGGATGTGCCGTTTCTAGGAAAATACCAATAGCATTTGGATAGTTATGCAATTCTTTTTTCAATCCTAAATAACCCACAGCGCCATGTGGTTCAGCGATATAGCCGTTTGTGTTATATATGGTTTTCATCGCTTCAGTTGTTTCTTTATCTGTAAAAGTATACGAAGAGAAGTCTTTCTTGAATTGCGCCAAATCGTTGTGGTACATTTCCTGAATACGGATGAAATTACTAGGATTTCCTACATCCATAGCATTAGAAATCGTCGCTTTCGATGGTTGTGGATCGTAAAATCCGCTTGCCAAGAATCTTGGTACCGTATCATTTACATTCGTGGAAGCTACAAAATGAAGTAGGGGCAGGCCTAATTTTTTAGCCATAATTCCAGCACAGATATTCCCAAAATTCCCACTCGGGCAAGAGAATACCAATTCCTTGTTTTGCTTCTTCAGTTCTTTGTAGGCAAAGAAAAAGTAAAACATTTGCGGCAACCATCGTGCGATATTAATCGAATTTGCCGAAGTTAGATTGTGATGCTTTAAACTATCGTCTAAGAAAGCTTTTTTAACCATGTCTTGACAATCATCAAAAACACCATCTACTTCGAGTGCTTTAATATTCTGACCTAAAGTCGTCAATTGTTTTTCCTGAATGGCACTTACTTTCCCGGAAGGATAGAGAATGATCACTTCTACGCCAGCAACACCTAAAAATCCGCTCGCAACGGCACCACCAGTATCTCCGGAAGTAGCTACAAGAACGGTGTTCTTACTGTCTTTTTTGTCTTTATTGAAGTAGGCCACACATCGCGACATGAAACGCGCTCCTACGTCCTTAAACGCCATTGTTGGGCCATGGAATAATTCAAGAGAATATATCCCTTTTTCGACTTCAATGACGGGGAAATCAAAACACAGGGTATCAGCAATAATTTCTTTAAGTACATCAGCGGGAATTTCATCTCCTACAAATTGCTTGATAGCTTCAAAAGCGATTTCCTCATTGCTTAAATTTTCGATAGTATCGAAAAAGGCCTGAGGCAGTGGTGTTATGTTTTCTGGAAAATACAATCCTTTATCAGAGGCTAATCCTTGTATTACTGCTTCCTGAAAGGAAACGTTTGGGGCATTATGGTTTAAACTGTAGTATTTCATTGTAACTTTGATTTTCTTAAATCTTTTGCCACAAATTCACGGATTAAAAATAATTGTAAAAAATCTGTGAATCAGTGGTTATCATTTTACATTTTCATTTTGGGCTTTTACTCGGAATTATAAAATTCTCACGCCATCAGGATTCACTTTTGAAACGTGAATCTCGTATGGTAACTTCATTTCGTCATAGACTGCGCTCATGGCTTTAGCAATTTTATCGGCGGCGTCTTTTCCTTTGCTTAAAGCAAAAATAGAAGGTCCAGAACCCGATATTCCAGATCCTAAAGCACCGTTTTCTAATGCGGTTTGTTTGATTAAGTCAAAACCAGGAATTAGTACAGAACGCAACGGTTCTACGATTTCATCATGTAGAGAACGACCTATCAAGTCATAATCCTTAGTATATAAACCAGCAATTAATCCGCCTACATTTCCCCATTGCATGATTGCATTTTTTAGGGGAACCATTTGCTTCAATACAGAACGTGCATCTGATGTTTTTAACTCAATCTGAGGATGAACTACCGTCGCATACAATTCTGAAGGACTTTCTATTTTTATAATATCTAAAGGACTGTAGCTTCTCACTAATGTAAATCCACCCAAAAGGGCAGGGGCTACATTATCAGCATGAGCGTTTCCGCAAGCTAACTTTTCACCTTGCATAGCAAACTGTACCAAATCTTTAATTTCAAATGGATTTCCTAACAAAACATTTATACCATAAACGGCTCCGGCGGCACTGGCAGCACTGCTTCCAATTCCACTTCCAGCTTTGATGTTTTTGTATATTTCGATCTCAAAACCTGCATCTGAATTCAAAGCTTCAAGCATTGCTAAAGCAGCAACTCCAGCGACGTTTTTTTCGGTTTCCAAAGGTAAATCAGCACCCACAATTTTAGTGATGCGAATTCCTTTTTGATCTGATTTTCTGATAATCATTTCGTCCCCTACATTGTCTAAGCACAATCCAAGGACATCAAATCCACAGGATAGATTAGCAATTGTAGCGGGACAGAATATTTTTATTTCATTCATTTTCTTTATACTTTTTTTGCCCCTTTAGGGGTTAGGAACTATACGTTTCCAATTCGAATCACATCGGCAAAAATTCCTGAAGCAGTAACTGCAGCACCGGCACCGGCACCTTTTATCAATAAAGGTTGGTCAACATAGCGATCCGTGTAAAACAAAACAATATTGTCTTTTCCTTCTAAGTTGTAAAAAGGATGGTCTTTTGGGATGAATTGCAAACCTACGCTAGCCTTACCATTTTCAAATTGAGCAACAAATTTTAAGCGGCTTTCTTTTGCATTGGCTTCCGCCAAAATCCCTTCAAAATGTGCAGCATGTTCGACAAGAGATTTAAAGAAATCTTCATTAGTTGTAGTTTCCATACAAGCAGCAGGAAGGAAAGATTGGTTTTCAATTTCTTCAATTTCCATTTCGTAACCACTTTCGCGAATCAAAATCAGGATCTTTCTAGCGACATCGATTCCGCTCAAATCTATCTTTGGGTCAGGTTCTGTAAATCCTTGAACACCAGCTTCTTTTACCACTTCACTGAAAGCGTTGTTTTCGTCAAAATTATTAAAGATAAAGTTTAAACTACCAGATAAAACAGCTTGAATTTTGTTGACTTTATCTCCTGATGCGACTAGGTTTTTAACGGTGTCAATGATAGGTAATCCTGCTCCAACATTTGTTTCAAACAAGAAAGGGGCATTATATCTTCGGGATAAACTTTTAAGATTTTTATAATTTTCAAAAGCAGAAGAACAGGCAATTTTATTACAAGTTACAACGGCTACACTTTGTCTTAAGAAATGCTCGTATGTTTTAGAAACACCTTCGTTTGCCGTGATATCCACAAAAATACTATTACGTAAATTCAGCTCTTTTACTTTGTTAATGAACAATTGTTGGTCAGCCGCATCTCCTTTTTCGATAAGAGGTTGCCATGCTTTTAAGTCAATTCCATCTTCGTCAAAAATCATTTTGCGTGAATTAGACAAAGCGATTACACGAAGATTTATTTTTAAGTTTTCTTTTAGGAACTTCTTTTGTTGGTTGATCTGATCAATGAATTTCTCACCTACATTACCAACGCCCATAACAAACAAGTTCAACTGTTTCGTATTGTCTTCAAAGAAACGTTCGTGAAGTGTATTCAATGCTTTTTTTACATCTCTTTGATTGATTACCGCAGATATGTTTCTTTCAGAAGCTCCTTGCGCAATCGCACGAATGTTTACATTGTTTTTTCCTAAAGTACTAAACATTTTACCGCTCAATCCTTGGTGATTTTTCATGTTTTCGCCAACTAAAGCAATAATACATAGATTTTTTTCTACGATACAAGGATCTACTTTGTGCTGTAAAATCTCGATTTCAAAGGCTTTGTTTATTGCAGCTTCGGCAGCTTCGGCATCTTCATTAAGGATTCCAATGCAAATAGAGTGCTCAGAAGAGGCTTGAGTAATAAAGATAACGTTGATTTCTTCTAGGGATAATACCTCAAAAAGTCTTTTTGATGAACCGGATACTCCAATCATTCCCGGACCTTCAAGTGTGATCAATGTGATATTTTCGATATGGCTGATTCCTTTTACAGGCTGACCATTAGAAATAGACTGGCTTGAAATATAAGTTCCTTCCGCTTTTGGTTCGAAAGTATTTTTGATGTGAATAGGAATGTTCTTTCTTAAAACTGGCTGAATTGTTGGAGGAAACAAGACTTTGGCACCAAAATGAGACAATTCCATCGCTTCCTGATATGATATAGAAGCTATAGGTTGGGCCTGTTTTACGATTCTTGGGTTAGCAGTATACATTCCGTTGACATCAGTCCAGATTTCTAAATCAGTTGCATCTAATGCTCCAGCTAGTATTGCAGCGGTATAATCTGATCCACCACGTCCTAAAGTCGTGTTTATTCCATCAATAGAAGACGAAATAAAACCGGGCATTACGACAACCTGACTTTCATTCGAGGCAAAAAAAGAAACAATTAATTCATCAGTAACTTTGAAATTTACTGTAGCTTTTCCAAAATTATTGTTGGTTTTTATAAGTTCACGGCTGTCTTTATAACTACTGCTTTTAAAATCTTGTTTAAGTGCCTCAGCAATGATATAAGAAGAAAGTAATTCTCCAAAACTTAAAATAGTGTCGGATGTTCTATTGGATAGTTCTCCTAGAAGGAAACAACCGTCCAATAAGGTTTCTAGATGATTGATGATGCGTTTGATATGACTTAGTAAGCTGCTTTGCTCACTTACAGGAATCAATTCTTTTACGGCATCTAAATGTTTTTTCTCAATATCACCCACAATTTCCTTATAACTTTCATCATTAGAAGCAGCTCTTAATGAAGCCAGTTGAAGTAAATCAGTTACTTTGCTAAGGGCAGATACTACTACGATTAATTGGTCTTGTTTTGCTTGGTTTTGAACTATCTCAAGGACTAGTTTTATATTTTGTGCATTGGCTACCGAAGTTCCGCCAAATTTTAATACTTTCATTGTGTTTGTTTTATTTTAGAAAAATGGCAATGCTATTTACCCACCTAAAATCTTTCCTTCTTAAAAAAAGAAAAATATAAAATAGGATTATATGTAAAATGAATACCCCTAAGGGGTAGTAGTTGTTGTAGTTGTAAAGGTAGAAGTAACAGAAGTTGCAACCCAAATTTGAGTTGTTATCGAAGATTGATATGTTGTTCTGTTATTTGTCATTACTATTTTCCAAAAATACAGCTTTTTATAAAAAGCAACCTCCTTTATATGGTTTTTTGCGAATATTTTAATATAAACGAGAGAAATCAGCTTCTATTGAATATTTCCTATTTTATGAGCGCATTGTGGCGGCTATTGTTATTTATTTTGAAAGCAGGAAGTGATAACTAGGTATATTTGAGCTCTTTTTTTTAATTTCAACTGCTAATTTGGACTAGTTTATGGGGGACGAGTAACACTTTTGGTTTTTCGGAGCGTTAATTGGCTTTTGAAAACTGTGATAGGAAACTTAACATTAAAGAAACCGAAGTAATTAAAATAGTGTCTCTTCAAAGCAGGATTATTCGGGGAGAATTTGCATCAAATTTAGAAAAGCGATGCTTTTGAATCTAAGTTTTAAATTATTACTAATATATGTTGCTTTTTAATATTGATTTCTCCAATTTTGGCTTTTAAAATTTAAGATTAAATGGACAATACACATTATATAAGTACCGCACTACTTTCCCTAGAGACCGTAAATGAAATTATTGCAAATCAGATGTTACTAGAACTGTCTGATGAGGCTAAAATTAATATTCAAAAATGCAGGGATTTTTTAGATAAAAAAATGGCAACGCATTCTGAACCTATCTACGGAATAAATACTGGTTTTGGGTCACTTTGTAATGTTAAAATCTCTAATGAGAATTTATCTAAGCTTCAGGAAAACCTTGTGAAATCGCATGCTTGTGGAACTGGAGAAGAAGTTCCAAATGAAATAGTAAAACTAATGTTGTTGCTGAAAATTCAGTCTTTGAGCTACGGACATTCAGGAATACAATTACAGACAGTGGATCGCTTGATTGCTTTTTACAACAACGATGTCTTACCTATTATTTATACCCAAGGTTCTCTTGGTGCATCTGGAGATTTAGCTCCTTTAGCGCATTTGTCTTTACCATTATTAGGAGAAGGAGAAGTGTATTTTGAAGGGAAAAAAGTCCATTCAAGTGTGATAATGGAGCACTTTAATTGGGAACCTATAATTTTGCAGTCTAAAGAAGGTTTGGCCTTGCTAAATGGAACTCAATTTATGAGTGCTTATGGTGCTCATATCTTAATGAAAGCCAATAAATTTTCCTATTTAGCAGATTTGATTGGTACAATATCTTTGGAAGGATTTGACGGAAGAATCGAACCATTTAATGAGTTGATCCATTTTATACGTCCTCACAAAGGCCAAATTACAACTGCCAGTCGTGTAAAAGAATTTCTGGAAGGAAGTCAAATTATCGAGCAGGAGAAAGTACATGTACAAGATCCTTATTCATTCCGTTGTATTCCGCAAGTTCACGGAGCTTCAAAAGATGCTATTGATTACGTTAAAAAAGTATTTAAAACGGAGATTAATTCGGTTACAGATAATCCAAATATATTCATCGAAAGTGACCAAATCATCTCAGGTGGTAATTTTCACGGACAACCATTGGCATTAGCCTTAGATTTTATGGCCATTGCTTTAGCGGAACTAGGGAGTATTTCTGAAAGAAGAACCTATCAATTGATTTCGGGATTGCGGAACCTTCCTGCATTTTTAGTGGATAATCCAGGGTTGAATTCCGGATTTATGATCCCTCAATATACCGCTGCCAGTATTGCTAGTCAGAACAAGCAATTAGCAACACCTTCAAGCGTAGATAGTATTGTTTCTAGTAATGGACAAGAAGATCACGTGAGTATGGGAGCGAATGGCGCCACAAAAGCATTGCGTGTTATGGAAAATCTAGAACGTATCCTGGCAATCGAATTGATGAATGCTTCTCAGGCAATTGAATTTAGAAGGCCACTTCAGTCAAGTGAGTTTATCGAAATGTTCTTAAGTTCCTATAGAGAAGAAGTTCCGTTTGTAAAAGAAGACCGCATTTTACATTATGACATTGAGAAAACCGTTTCTTTTTTGAATAGTTTTCGGATTGAAGATGAATTGTTAGATTAAATAAACATTCGCAGTTATAATTATAGTAATTTTGCGCCCTAAAAAATAATAAAATGTCAATAAATAGTGTTTTCCAGTTTTTAGTTCCAAAGGATAAAAAATTTTTCCCTTTATTCGAAGAAGCATCCAGCAACTTAATTGAATTAGCTGCAAACTTACATGAAGCAGTAAATCTTCCTTTAAAAGAAAGAGAAGTTCTTTTTCAAAAAATTGATAAATTAGAACAAAAAGGAGAACATATTACCCGTCAAACGAATCTTGAATTGAGTAGAAACTTTATTACTCCATTTGACAGAGAAGATATACATTCCTTGATTACATCGATTGACAATGTTGCTGATAATCTTCAGGGTGCAGCAAGTAGAATGCGATTGTATCAAGTCGATAAAATTACAAAGTCCATTAGAAAATTGACTGAAATTAATCTTGAAGCTTGTCAGAATATTGATGTCGCCGTTAAAGAATTGAAAAATTTTAAGAACATCAAAAATATTACTGAGGCTTGTGCCAGAATCAATAAGTTAGAGAATAAGTCGGATACCGTTTACAATAAAGCAATTTTTGAAATATTCGAAAATGAAACGGATGCAATCACCATAATAAAATACAAAGAAGTGTTATCTGTGTTAGAAACTGCAACGGATAAGTGTAAAAGTGTAGCCGGAGTTTTAGAATCAATTGCTGTAAAGCATTCTTAATTTAATCGGTTACTTTTTGAAATTACATTTATGGAATTTACTTTACTTATAGTTATTATTATACTGGCTTTAATCTTTGATTACATCAACGGTTTTCATGATGCGGCCAATGCTATTGCAACCGTTGTTGCCACAAAAGTTTTATCTCCTTTTCAGGCGGTTCTTTGGGCTGCTTTCTTTAATTTCTTGGCCTATTGGGTTTTTGGATTTGGAGTTGCTGACACTGTTGCTAAAACGGCGCATACTATGGAGATCAACCTTGTAGTCATACTCGCAGGTGTTATTGCTGCCATTTGTTGGAACTTGTTAACCTGGTGGTTGGGAATACCTTCAAGCTCATCGCATACTTTAATTGGAGGTTTCGCGGGAGCTGCGGTTGCTCATGCGATTGCTGTTCATGGTTTTTCAGGTTATTTACTGGAGGATGGAACTACCGCTTACTGGTATGACATAGTTAGTTGGTATAAAGCAGGTAAAGACGGCGGAGTGCCCTCAGGCGTTTCCATCATTATTCTTTTTATTGTTTTAGCACCGTTGTTAGGGGCCTTGATGTCATATTTAATTTCAATTTGGCTTTTAAATGCTTCCAAAAAAACGATTACCCCAAAACTGGTTACTTTAGCTATAATGGGTATCACGATCTGGTTTGTGGAGAGTCAAATGAAATATTATGAAGCAATAGAAAAACCAAGATTTGATTCTCATTTTTGGAGTGTTGCTTTTGAATCACACAACCTTAAATGGTTTTTGGTAGCGTTTATCATCTTAGCCATTAGCTCATTTTGTTTAATATTTAGTAGTTTGAACTTGAATCAAGCTACTGCATGGTTGAAAAAAATGCAGTTATTGTCTTCTGCTGCGTTCAGTTTAGGTCATGGTGGAAACGATTCACAAAAAGTAATGGGTATTATTGCAGCGGCAGTTGCAGTATATATTCACACTACAGGATCAGCTCAAGATAGCATGCCTGACTGGTTAAATGTTGTTTTGCCAAAAGAGGATTTAGCTGGAGTAATGCCTGCCTGGATTCCCTTAGCATGTTATACTGCAATTGCATTAGGGACATTAAGTGGAGGGTGGAAAATTGTAAAAACAATGGGTTCTAAAATTACAAAAGTAACTTCTTTTGAAGGTGTTGCCGCCGAAACAGCTGGAGCTCTAACCTTATATTTCACAGAACATTTAAAAATACCGGTGAGTACCACGCATACTATAACTGGTTCTATCATTGGAGTTGGTCTGACTAAACGTGTATCTGCGGTGCGATGGGGAGTTACAGTGAGTCTTTTATGGGCTTGGGTATTAACGATTCCTATTTCGGCATTATTGGCAGGACTAGTTTACTATTTCCTTAGCTTGTTTTTATAAAAGTATTATAGTTTTCGAAATAAATAAAAAACCATCCTAATTATAAAGTTAGGATGGTTTTTTTTAGTTTATTGAATTTCTATTCCTAAACTGTTTTGAATTTATTTGATTGCTTTTTTTAATTTTTTCAATCTTTTATAATGCGTTTGTTTTAAATTACCATTTCCTGAAATCATACTTATATTTCCATCTACTTCAAGCATTGATAGTTTTACGTCAGAGAAATGATCAATTCCATGCTCTCTCATAGCTTCTCTTAATTCATCAGAAGTGATATTCAATTTGCTTAAAAGTTTAAAATCAATTTTGCCATCATGGATTAATATTTCTGGTTTTTCTTGAATTAAATCCTTTAAAAATTTAAATTTGAACATTGCTTTTTTCAAAATATAATTAATCAAAAAAAGTCCCGTAGCTGCTACTAAACCTCCAATTAAACTATTGTTAGGGCCAACCATTGCATTTTGAACCGAATTGCTGATTAACAAAATTAAAATTATATCACTAGTATTGAGTTGAGATAATTCTTTTTTACCAAAAATTCGCAAAGCGATAATCATAAAAAAATAAACGGCTGTACTTCTAAAAATGATATCGAGGTAGAGATTCATTATTGTTTATTTACATTCTATGTTTAAAATTTTTCTCGATAGCTTTGATCATTTCACCAGCGATATCTTTATTAGTAGCACCTTCAATTCCCTCTAATCCCGGAGAAGAGTTTACTTCTAATAATAAAGGGCCTTTAGAAGAACGAATAATATCTACTCCAGCTACTTTTAAGTCCATGGCCTTAGCTGCTTTTATAGCAATTTTTTTCTCTTCAGCAGTTGGTTTTATGATAGAAGCAGTTCCACCAAGGTGAATATTAGCTCTAAATTCGCCTGGCATAGCTTCACGCTGAATCGTTGCAACAACTTTTCCGTCAATTACAAATAATCGTAAATCTTTACCATCTGCTTCTTTGATGAATTCTTGAACTAGTATATTAGCATTTACACTTTTGAAAGCATTAATAACACTTTCTGCCGCTTTTTTAGTTTCAGCAAGTACAACACCTTTTCCTTGAGTTCCTTCTAATAACTTTACAATTAATGGTGAACCACCAACCATTTTAATTAGGTCATTAGTATCCAATGGAGAATTAGCAAAACCAGTAGTAGGAATCCCAATTCCGCTATTTAATAACAATTGTAAAGAGAATAATTTATCTCTTGATTGTGTGATTGCGTTTGCCGAGTTTAAACTATAAACTTTTAAAGCTTCAAATTGCCGAGTTAAGGCACAACCGTAAAAAGTGATACTTGGTCTTATTCTTGGAATAATAGCATCAAATTGATTTAAGATGATTCCACCTCGATAATGAATTTCTGGAGTTTGTGCATCCAGCTTCATATAGCATTCTTTGATATTTAAAAAATGCATTTCGTGACCACGCATTTCACCCGCTTCCATAATACGTTTATTACTGTATAATTCAGGATTACTGGCTAAAACTCCAATGCGTAAACCGGTAGCTGCTTTCTCTGAATTTTTATATAATTCTTTTAAATTGTCAGTGGTAGGTTGACCCAATAGGTACTGTTGTTCTGGATCAACAAGAACTCTTCCGCTCATGGCTTCTCTTCCTAGAAGCATTCTGAATCCCATGGAATCCCTGTTGGTCAAAGTCATTTCTATTGGCCATATAGATTCTCCTATTTTTAAATTAGTCTGAATAACATAACGTTGTTCTCTAAATCCGCTGGAGCTTTTTACGATTCGTTTATCAATAAGCGGCGCTTCGCAATGAATAACTGTTTTTAAATTATTCTGAATAGGGTTGATGTCAAATCGTACCCAATTTGTTTCGTTTTTGATAAAAGGAGCTATGTTAATAGCATGTAAAGCAGATGTTTTTGCACCAGAATCTACACGAGCTTTTATTGTGGGAATTCCCAGTTCAGGAAAGGAGCACCATTCTTCACTACCTAGAATAACTTTTTCTTGCGGCATATTATTTATTTTTGTTAAGGTCAAATTATAAAAGTCAAATGTAAATATTTGTTTTTAAAAATAGGATAAATTTACATAAAGAATAAACCCGTTATGTTATAAAAACGTAACGGGTTTGTTTTAGTATCTAAAAGATGTTATTCTATTGTTTCGTTGGCTCTTCAGCTTTATTAACTTTTACATTTAGTTCTTGAGCTCCGTCTTCAATGTCCATGAATATTTCATCTCCAGAAGCAATTTTAGAAGTGATAATCTCTTCTGCAAGTGAGTCTTCAACATATTTTTGAATAGCTCTTTTTAGTGGTCTAGCACCAAATTGCTTGTCAAAACCTTTGTCCGCAATAAACGCTTTTGCTTTGTCAGAAAGAGTCAATTTGTATCCTAGTTCAGTAAGACGAGCATATAATTTTTTCAATTCGATTTCGATAATTAAATCGATATCATGTTTCTCTAAGGTGTTGAAGACAATTACATCGTCAATTCTATTTAAGAACTCAGGAGCAAACGTTTTTTTCAAAGCACTTTCAATAATACTTTTGGAATTATCTTCGGCATTTGCGGTTCTTGCAGCTGTACCAAAACCAACACCTTGACCAAAATCTTTTAATTGTCTGGCTCCAACATTTGAAGTCATGATAATTATAGTGTTTTTGAAATCAATTTTACGACCCAAGCTATCAGTTAAATAACCATCGTCCAAGACTTGTAAAAGCATGTTGAAAACATCAGGATGTGCTTTTTCAATTTCATCTAATAATACAACACAATATGGTTTTCTGCGTACTTTCTCTGTTAACTGTCCACCTTCTTCGTAACCTACGTATCCCGGAGGCGCTCCAACTAAACGAGAGATAGCAAATTTTTCCATGTATTCACTCATGTCGATTCGAACTAGTGCGTCTTCAGAATCAAATAACTCCTTAGCAAGAACTTTGGCTAACTGTGTTTTTCCAACTCCTGTTTGACCTAAGAAAATAAACGAACCAATAGGTCTGTTTGGGTCTTTCAATCCAGCACGATTTCTTTGAATGGCACGAGCAATTTTTAAAACAGCTTCTTTTTGTCCGATAACCTTACTTTCAATAAGTTCTGGTAATATGGCTAGTTTATTACTTTCTGTTTGTGCGATACGGTTCACTGGAATTCCAGTCATCATTGAAACTACATCAGCAACATTATCTTCTGTAACTTCAATTCGGTTGTTTTTTGCATCTTCTTCCCATTGTTCTTGAGCTATTGCTAATTCTTTTTCGATGCGTTTTTCATCATCACGAAGTTTAGCTGCTTCCTCATATTTTTGTTTTTTAACAACAACATTTTTCAGTTCGCGTATTTCTTCTAATTGACGCTCTAAATCAAGTATCTTTTTAGGAACTTCGATGTTAGTAATATGTACACGTGAACCTGCTTCGTCTAAAGCGTCAATTGCTTTGTCTGGTAAAAAACGTTCAGACATGTATCTGTTTGTTAATTTTACACAAGCTTCAATTGCTTCTTGTGAATAAGTAACATTGTGATGGTCTTCGTATTTGTTTTTGATGTTATTTAAAATGGTAATTGTTTCTTCAACAGATGTTGGTTCTACAATTATCTTTTGAAAACGTCTTTCTAGCGCACCATCTTTTTCAATATATTGTCTGTATTCGTCCAATGTTGTAGCTCCGATACATTGGATTTCTCCTCTTGCAAGCGCTGGTTTGAACATATTGGATGCATCCAAAGAACCTGTAGCGCCACCAGCTCCAACGATAGTATGAATTTCGTCTATAAAAAGAATGATATCGTCATTTTTTTCCAATTCATTCATTACGGCTTTCATACGTTCTTCAAACTGTCCTCTGTATTTAGTTCCTGCAACAAGACTTGCAAGGTCTAATGTGACTACGCGTTTGTTGAAAAGAATTCGAGAAACTTTCTTTTGTATAATTCGTAAAGCTAAACCTTCGGCAATAGCTGATTTACCAACTCCGGGTTCACCGATAAGTAATGGGTTGTTCTTTTTACGTCGGCTCAGAATTTGGCAAACGCGTTCAATTTCTTTCTCACGTCCTACAACTGGGTCTAATTTTCCTTCTTCGGCCATTTCTGTTAAATCTCGTCCAAAATTGTCTAACACAGGTGTTTTAGATTTCTTATTAGATTTATTGGCTGGATTATTAAAATTACCTTCTTTTAGACTGTCATCTTGTCCTGAATCGTCATTATAAGAGTCTGTAGCTTTAGGTAAATTTTCCAAAAATTCTTCTTCGTTTGGTGTCATATTGATATATTGTTCTTTAGCTACATCGTAATCAATCTTAAGTTTATTCAATAGCTTGGTTGTTGGATCGTTTTCGTTTCTTAGAATACAAAGCAGTAAATGCGCTGTACTTACAGAGGAACTTTGAAATACTTTTGCTTCTAAAAAAGTGGTTTTTAAAGCGCGTTCTGCTTGCCGCGTTAAATGAAGGTTTTTCTTTTCTAAATTAGTGTCTACGCTAGGGGTTGCTGGGCTTAGTATTTCTACTTTTCTACGCAGATGGTCTAAATCGACAGAAAGGTTATTTAATATTTGAATTGCTTTGCCATTACCATCTCGAAGGATACCTAGCATCAAGTGTTCAGTGCCTATGAAGTCATGACCCAATCGCAAAGCTTCTTCTTTGCTATAAGTAATAACATCTTTTACTCTTGGTGAAAAATTATCATCCATAATGTATATTTTGTATATGTAAATTTAGTGAATTAGTATCTTAAAAACAAAAATCATACCTTAAGATGTCCTGTCAGCTAAGTGACAAAAAAAATAGGGGATTATTATAGTATAGCTTCAAATTTATTAAACAAAACCAATATAATTTTGTTAATAAATCTTTGAAATAAGAGTGTTAAAATGTTATAAAAAACTTCAAAAAGCTGTATATTGGCACGTTTTGAAACTAATATAATATTTTAATATAACAACTTATGTCTGAAGGAGAAAACATAATTCCTATTAACATAGAAGATGAAATGAAATCAGCTTACATCGATTATTCGATGTCAGTAATTGTGTCAAGAGCACTTCCTGATGTTAGAGATGGTTTGAAACCAGTGCATCGAAGAGTTCTTTACGGAATGTATGATTTAGGAGTTTTTTCAAATAAAGCCCATAAAAAATCCGCCAGAATTGTCGGAGAAGTTTTAGGTAAGTATCACCCTCATGGAGATACGTCTGTTTATGATGCCATGGTTCGTATGGCTCAGGAATGGAGCATGCGCTATTTACTAGTTGACGGTCAAGGTAACTTTGGTTCCGTTGATGGCGATAGCCCTGCGGCAATGCGTTACACTGAAGCTAGAATGCGTAAGATTTCGGAAGAAATAATGGCTGATATCGAAAAAGAGACAGTTGATTTTCAATTGAATTTTGATGATACTTTATATGAGCCAAAAGTAATGCCAACTCGCGTTCCTACTTTATTAATTAATGGAGCAACAGGAATTGCTGTAGGTATGGCAACTAATATGCCTCCTCACAATCTTACCGAAGTTATCAATGGTACTTTGGCGTATATGGATAATAATGATATCGAGATTGATGAGCTGATTAACTATATTAAAGCACCAGATTTTCCAACTGGTGGTATTATTTATGGTTACGAGGGGGTGCGTGAAGCGTTCAAAACAGGAAGAGGTAGAGTAGTGATGCGTGCTAAAGTTGGCTTTGAAGAAGTAGACGGTAGAGAATGTATTATCGTTACCGAAATCCCTTATCAAGTCAATAAGGCTGATATGATTAAGCGTACCGCTGATTTAGTAAATGATAAGAAAATTGAAGGGATTGCAAATATCCGTGATGAATCAGATAGAAACGGTATGCGTATTGTTTATATTCTGAAACGTGATGCTACGCCAAATGTAGTTTTAAATACCTTATATAAGTATACTCAATTACAGTCTTCTTTTAGTGTAAATAATATTGCATTAGTAAAAGGCCGTCCGCAGATGTTGAATCTGAAAGACATGATTCACTATTTTGTAGAGCATCGTCACGATGTCGTGACTCGTAGAACTCAATTTGAATTGCGTAAGGCAGAGGAAAGAGCGCATATTCTTGAAGGTATGATAATTGCGTCAGACAATATTGATGAGGTTATCGCATTAATTAAGGCTTCAAAAAACACTGAAGAAGCAAGAGGAAAATTGATTGAAAGATTCAAATTATCTGATATACAAGCAAGAGCAATTGTTGAAATGCGTTTGCGTCAACTGACAGGTCTTGAACAAGATAAGTTAAGAGCCGAATATGATGAAATCATGAAGCTAATCGAGCATTTAAGAGCTTTATTAGCAGATGTTAATTTAAGAATTGCTTTGATTAAACAAGAGCTTGTTGAAATTCGTGATAAATACGGAGATGAACGTCGTTCATTAATTGAATATTCAGGTGGTGATGTTAGTATTGAAGATTTAATTGCTGATGAAAATGTAGTTATTACAATTTCTCATGCAGGATATATTAAACGTACAAATCTAACGGAATACAAAACACAGAATAGAGGAGGAGTTGGTCAAAAAAGCGCAGGAACGAGAGATCAAGATTTCTTAGAGCACATGTTTGTTGCGACAAATCATCAATATATGATGTTCTTTACCCAAAAAGGAAAATGTTTCTGGATGCGTGTTTATGAAATACCGGAGGGAAGTAAAACAGCCAAAGGTAGAGCGATTCAAAATCTTGTTAATATCGAGAGTGATGATAAAGTAAAAGCATTTATATGTACTCAGGATCTAAAAGACCAAGACTATATTAAGAGCCATAATTTGATTATGGTAACTAAAAAAGGTCAGGTTAAGAAAACATCTTTAGAAAAATATTCTAAGCCTAGGGTGAATGGTGTTGCGGCAATTACGATTAAAGAAGGAGATGAATTGTTAGAAGCGAAATTAACGAATGGTGAAAGCCAAATTATACTTGCTGTGAAGTCAGGTAAATTAGTTCGTTTTGAGGAAACAAAAACTCGTCCAATGGGAAGAACGGCTTCTGGAGTTCGTGGAATTTCACTCAAGGATGATTCTGATGAAGTGATTGGCATGGTTACTGTAGATAAGGATGCAGTAAACGATTCACAAGTTTTAGTGGTAACTGAAAACGGATACGGAAAACGTACCAAATTAGTTGATGATGACGGAGTAGATGTTTACCGTATTACCAACCGTGGAGGAAAAGGAGTGAAAACTTTAAATATTACGGAGAAAACTGGTAATTTGATTTCAATTAATGCCGTTACTGATGCAGATGATTTAATGATTATCAACAAATCAGGACTGACTATTAGAATGGCTGTTGAAGACTTAAGAATTATGGGACGTGCTACTCAAGGTGTAAAATTGATTAACTTAAAAGGTAAAGATTCTATCGCTGCTGTTACTAAAGTTATGAAAGATGATCCTGAAGAGGTTGTTGTTGATGAAGATGGTAATGTTCTTGAAGTGGAAACAATCGAAAGAGTTAAACCAGTTATGGAAGAATTAGAAGATGAAGGTGTCGCTGACGATGATGAAGACGAGGAAGATTCAGATGAAGAGGAATCTGATGATGATTCTGATGATGATGATGACGAAGCATAAATAAAGATTATATACAAGAACCAGAATAATTAATTATAAAATAGAATTTTATGAAAAGTAAATATGTAATACTAGCGTCAGCTTTATTGATATCAGTAGCATCTTTTGCTCAAAAAGACGAAATTAAAGCTGCTGAAAAAGCGCTAAAAAAGGGAAACTCCCAGGAGGCAGTGACAATTTTGCAAGGTGCTGAATCCTTAATGTCTAATGCTAGTGATGATGAAAAAGCTCAGTTTTTCTTTGTGAAGGGAAATACTTATCTTGATTTAGCGAATAAAAGTGTCGATACTGATAAAAATTTAGGTTTGGCTGCAGATGCTTATTTAAGTTTAGTAGATGTAGAGAAAGCATCTGGAAAATCAAAATATTCGGAGCAGGCTACTAAATCAATTATTGAGATAAAATTTAAATTGATAAATAGTGCGATTGCTGACTCTAAAATTGACAAGCACGCTGATAGTGCAAAGAAACTTTATGATGCTTATTTGTTAGATAAAAAAGACACTTTAAATCTATACTACGCAGCATCAACTTATGTGAATGCAAAAGAGTATGATAAAGCGCTAAAAAGCTATGAAGAGTTGAAAAGACTAAATTATTCTGGAAAAGGAATTAGTTATTTAGCTGTAAATAAATTAACAGAAGAGGAAGATCTTTTTACTACAGTTGCAGAAAGAGACAGGATGGTAAAAATGGGTACTCATGAGAAGCCAAGAACAGAAGTTATTCCTTCGAAAAGGGGAGAGATATATAAAAATATGGCTTTGATATTAGTTGATGCTGGAAAAACAGAAGAAGCTAAAAAAGCGATTGCTGAGGCAAGAGTAGCAAACCCTGAAGACGTATCATTGCTATTAACTCAAGCAAATTTATATTTAGATACAAAAGATTTTGTAACGTATAAAAAAATAATAACTGAAGTGTTAGAAAAAAGCCCTAACGATGCGGATTTGATTTTTAATTTAGGTGTTATTAGCGCTAATGCAAAAGACTTAGTTGAAGCTGAAAAATATTATAAAAGAGCAATCGAAATAAAACCTGATTATATAAATGCTTATTTAAATTTAGCTATATTAAAATTAGATGCCGATACGAATATTTTGAAAGAAATGAATAAATTAGGAAATTCTGATAATGATAACAAACGATACTTAGTCTTAAAAAAACAAAGAGAAGATGTATTCAGAGGAGCGCTACCTTATTTGGAGAAAGCTTATGAATTGAATCCTAAAAACGCAGAAGTAGCATCTACACTTCTTAGTGTATATAGTGCCTTAGAAATGACTGAGAAGAAAAAAGAACTGAAAGCCAAAATGTAATATTAGTTTTCGTTTAAATAAAAACCTATCTAAAAATATTTTTAGATAGGTTTTTTTATATAATTTTTTTTATGACTCTGAGTTGATGAGTATGCTTATTTATTTCTGCATTATAGATACCTAAATGATCTAATCTGTCAATCCTTACTTTTCCACTGGCATGAATAATATAATTATTTTCCATGATAATGCCTACATGAGTAATGTTGCCTTCTTCATTATCAAAAAAAGCTAAATCACCAGGCTCGCTTTCTTCAATAAAACTCAATGCCTCTCCTTGTTTAGCTTGCTGTGACGCATCTCTTAATAATTTGTACCCATTAAGTTTGTAAACCATTTGGGTAAAACCGGAACAATCAATACCAAATGGAGTTTTTCCACCCCAAAGATAGGGAGCGTTTAAATACAAAAATGCAGTGTTGATAAGGTGTTTTTTGTCTTTGATGCCATTAACTTTAGTTCCTTCAAAATCAAAATTATTAATATTTATGTTGTCGTTGTCAATAAACGAAACAGAAGCACCCAAGGGTATTGGGATTAACAAATTAGAAGACCCAGTAATGTACTCAATTAAATCAGAATTTAGAATAATTGGCTCCTCAGAAAGCTGATTAAAGTTTGATTCAGAAATGGTTTGATATTGTTTAGAATCTACCCAACCTTCGTACCCATCGAAATGCATTTTAATGCGAGACCATTGCTTCTGCTGTTCTAAAATTTCAAAATGCTCACCAAATAATACTTGAGAAACGGTTTCGCTTCTATCACTAGGTTCAAACCGAAGCGGGATTATTGCCAGATTACAAATTCCGAACATGTATGTTAAGGTATGAGGTAAGAGTGATGAGTTATACGTATCAAAACGTATAACTCACAACTCATAATTAATTAAATTCTTTCAATAACAACTGCTGATGCACCACCACCACCATTGCAAATTGCAGCAGCACCGATACTTCCATTATTTTGTTTCAAAACGTTAAGCAATGTGACAATGATTCTCACTCCAGAACAACCTAGAGGATGACCTAGGGATACAGCACCTCCATTTACATTTACTTTACTACTGTCTAATCCTAAAATTTTGGAGTTAGCTAAACCTACTACCGCGAAAGCTTCGTTAAATTCAAAATAATCAACATCGCCAATCGCTATTCCTGCTTTTGCTAAAGCTTTTGGAATTGCTTTTGAAGGACTTGTAGTGAACCACTTCGGTTCTTGAGCCGCGTCTGCATATCCTTTGATGTAAGCCAAAGGCTTCAAACCTAAAGCAAGTGCTTTTTCTTCGCTCATCAATATTACTGCAGCAGCCCCATCGTTAATTGTGGAAGAATTAGCGGCTGTCACTGTTCCTTCTTTTGTAAATGCTGGATTTAAAGAAGGTATTTTATCAATTTTTACGTTTGTAAATTCTTCATCTATAGAAACGATAATTGGATCTCCTTTTCTTTGAGGAACAGGAACGGGAACAACTTCATTATCAAATTTTCCTTCTTTCCATGCTTTAGCGCTGCGCTCGTACGATTGAATTGCGGCCTTGTCTTGATCTTCTCGGGTATAATTATATTCGGATGCACATAAGTCGGCACAAACACCCATAGCATTGTTGTCATAGGCATCAGACAATCCGTCTCTTTGCATTCCGTCAATCATTGTTGCTGGTCCAAACTTTGTTCCATTTCTCAAATGCATGTAATGTGGAATTAAACTCATGTTTTCCATTCCACCTGCTACTACAATTTCGGCATCACCACATTGAATGGCTTGCGCGCCTAACATGACTGCTTTCATTCCAGAAGCACATACTTTGTTTATTGTGGTACAGGCTACGGTATTTGGTAAACCTGCAAATATAGCGGCTTGACGAGCAGGAGCTTGACCTACGCCAGCTTGAACTACGTTGCCCATAAATACTTCATCAACTAAATTTGGATCTAATTTTATTTTGTCCAAAGCGCCTTTAATAGCGATTGCGCCTAATCTAGGAGCAGTGACTGTAGATAATCCCCCCATAAAACTTCCGATAGGTGTTCTAACGGCAGAAACGATAACAACTCTTTTGTTCATGACTTTATAATGTTGGTTTATGAAGCAAATTTAATCATTTTAAAACAAAATCTGATTTTGATTTGATTATTATATTTTTGAAAAAAAAATATTGATTTTATTTTGCTATATGTTTGATAGTGAACTCGTTTTATAAAAATGTAAAAAAACATTAAAAAAAAGCCCTGAAATAGTTGTGAGTAACGGTATGATGTCTTAAATTTGCAACCGCAAAACGAGACAAGTTTCTCTGAGCTTAGGAGGGGTGCCAGAGTGGTAATGGAGCAGTTTGCTAAACTGTCACCGAGCAATCGGTGCCAGGGTTCGAGTCCCTGTCCCTCCGCTTAATATTTTTTTTTCAAAATGTTGCAATTTTGAATCAAGTAGCTTAATTTTTTTAAGTTGTTTTTATAAAAAATATTTAAATGATGTTCTGTTTTTTTCGGGGTGTAGCGTAGCTCGGTTATCGCGCCTGCTTTGGGAGCAGGAGGCCGCAGGTTCGAATCCTGCCACCCCGACTAGATTTTTTTACATGAGCAATGGAGGCATAGCTCAGCTGGATAGAGCACCTGCCTTCTAAGCAGGCGGTCGAAGGTTCGAATCCTTCTGCCTTCACTTAAACGACACTAGAAATAGTGTCGTTTTTTTGTATATAATAGTTTTAAATGTTTTATTTTTATAAAAAAAGCTTCATGACGTTTCAAAATAAATCCCAATTTATATTTTTTTTGTTTTTGGCCATAATTTCTTGCAAAGCACAAGTACAAATTCCTGTTGGTCGAACCCCAAAATGCCCTGTAGTTAACGATACGACTTTTGTTAATTTAAAAAACTATAACAGCAATTTTGTTTATGATATGAAATATGCCACTGAGGATAACTTTTTGAAAGCAAAAGTATATGATTGTGCAGAGTGCTATTTGCGTCTAAAAACGGTGGAGGCTTTAGTGGAGGCAAATAAAGAATTTATTAAAAAAGGGTATAGAATTAAACTTTTTGACTGTTATCGCCCTTTAGATATTCAAAAAAGAATGTGGAAAATTGTTTCTAATCCGCAATATGTTGCTGATCCGGCTAAGGGTTCCATTCATAATAGAGGAGGAGCAGTAGATATTACTTTAGTTGATAGTAATGGTATTGAACTGGATATGGGAACTCCTTTTGATTTTTTCGGGATTGAAGCCAGTCATGGTTATGCTAAGCTATCAGAAGAAGTTAAAAACAACCGAAAATTGCTAAAAAGTATAATGATTGCCGGACATTTCAATTCCTTTGATTCTGAATGGTGGCATTATAATTTAAAATCTGGCCTGAAAGATAAAGTGTCTAATGTTAAATGGGATTGTGATTAATTTATTCGATACAACCTAAATTAGAAATGAAGTAGTTTTCAGGTTGATAAATTTCATTGTTCAATTCTGATTGAAATTCTTTTTTAATCACATAATCTTCATTTTCGGTCAAATATTTGATTCTCATCAAAGAAACTGGAGAACTTTTTAGCTGTTCAAAACTACCTTTAATAAACATAAAAGAACCAGTCATAATTCTATTATCAAAGCCTTTCTCATCTCGTATCATAGTGCCACAATCTTCTTGGTCAATAATATGCAGCAAGGTCACAATTTGGCCATTATGTAGTTGTAAATACAATTTCGAATTTTTATCCAAACAATTTGCTTTCATAAAGCCTTTACTTTTTTGAATAAATTGAACATTTAAGGTAGGTAGGCCGTCTGTTAGTACTAATGAATAGAAAATATAACTTGAATTTCCAGCAAAATGTTTCTCAGAGATCATGTATGCCTTAGTAGACTTGTAAGTTCCTATAGAGTCATTGATGTTTTCACTATAGTCGCATGGTGTTTGAGCAAAAAAATTTCCTGTTATGAGTAAGAATAATAGTGTTAGCTGTTTCATTTTTATTGTATTTTGGTGCAAATTAAAACAATTTTATTGTTATTATCATCAGTTGTAAAAAAACAATATACATTTCCTCCATCTTTTATTTTCCATTTTTTTCGAATGTTTTCTACAGTTTCTGGAAAATTTCTAGTTGTGACATTTGCTTTTTTATTCTGCAAAAATAATTTCATTTCATGCTTACTGTATGGAATGTAGTTTTGGATTTCAAAAATTCTTCCGGGGAATGAAATTAAATTTGTTGAAGTGTATAAATGAGAATGTTTTTGTAGCTTGTTAATAGCGAAGTAAGCACTTACTTCATCAAATCCTCCAGATTTCATTATAGCGCTGTTGGGTTCGTACAGATATCTTTGAGGTCTACTGTAGTTTGGTGTCTGCGAATCATCATTCCATATAAAATCAAAAGTTTCTGTTTTGTCTTTCAATATGTTTATTGTTTTAATCTTTATACTTCCTTGATAATCTTTATTCAATTCCCATAGTAATTCCTTTACATCATTTTCCAAAGCGACAATATGTACGGTTTTTACATTTTTCAATTCTAACACCCCTGCTGAAATATCCAATAAGGGAGCAGTTTTTATTAGAATAGCTTCCGTATTTTTAAAATAGTTATCAAGATTATTAGGAACGTTTGGTAAGCAATCTTTTAGCATAAATACTTTGCCTTTATCGTCATTACGTCTGGAAGGATCAATATAGATCCAATCCCATTTTTGGTTTAATGATTGTAAGGTGTTTAAACTGTCTCCAGTGTGGCAAGTAATATTAGTTACACCTAATTGTTTGTAATTGTGCGCCACAATTGCAGATAATTCAGGATTAATTTCGCAATGAGCTATGATAGTAACCCTTTTTGAAAAATAATAATCATCTACACCAAAACCTCCTGTTAGATCTACTAGAGAACTACCAGAAACAATAGTGGATTTGTATAGGGCTGTTTTTTCGGATGAAGTTTGTTCTATAGAAATTTTACTGGGGTAAATAATATTTTTAGTATTGAACCAATGAGGTAATTTGTCCTTAGCTTTTGATTTTGCTTCTATTTGATTTAAAATAGAAATCCATTCTACTTTTGGAAACTGATTTTTTTGCAAGGCTAAGTTTGTGATGCTAACGCCAATATTACGATCTATAAATTCTTGAATTTCAGAATTTAGTATGCTTAAATCCAACATTAAATATTTTTAGTTAAAAGGATAATTATTTTATTCTTTGGAAAAAATTCTTTACCTACTACTTTTAATATGGTGTAAAGAGGAACTGCTGCAATCATTCCTAAAATACCGAAAAGAAAACCCGCTATCAGTATCACAAGAAATATTTCTAGTGGATGAGAACTCACGCTTTTCGAAAAAATAATAGGTTGGGATAAATTATTATCGATAACTTGAACAATCCAAAAACCAAGTAAAACATATATTGTAGTAGGCAAAATTTCTGACTGAAAATCACTTCCTAGGTTACTAAGCATCGTTAAAATTGCTGCTAAAACGGAGGCGATTAGAGGGCCTATGTATGGGATAATATTTAAAACAGCACACAAGAAACCGATGATAAACGCATTGGGAACACCAAAGATCAGTAAGACGGTAAGATATAGAACAAAAACAATGAATAGTTGCAGTAATAAACCAATGAAATAGCGTGACAGTAAGGAGTTTATTTTCTCTAAAGAATTCAAAAATTGGTCTTCGTGGCTGTCTGGAATTAATTTTTTTATTCCTGTAATAAATGATTTTCGTTCTTTAAGAAAGAAAAATGTTATAAACAAGACAGAGGCTAATCCCATTCCGAAACTACTGATAGTAGAAAGTATTGTATTTAAAAAATTAGGAATAATGTTAAAATTTATTTTAGAGCTGATTTCTGACGCACTTAGAATTTTTGATGAATCAATATGGTGGTTGTCTAAAAATACGCTTATTTGGTTTACTAATTGAATGGTTTGTTGTTCAATAGCGCCAGTATTTAATAGCGACAAATTTTGACCTTGAGATAAAATTAAAGGAATAAACATCATTATAAAGCCAGCGATAATTACCGTGAAAATAAATAGGGTACCGATAGTTGCAAATACATGATTGAATTTCAATCTTCTTCTGAAGAAATCTAAAACTGGATTTCCAATTAACGTAAGGATTAACGCAATTATTAGATATATTAATACGGCTTGGATTTGATAAAGGAAATAAAGAAGAAGAGCAGTTAAGACTATGACGGTTATTGCTCTTAAAATTCCGTTTGCTATAGTTTTTGACGTAACCATTTATTTTTTTTAGGATATAAAGATAAAAAAAACTCGCTAACAAGTAGCGAGTTTTAGTATTCTTATTTTTAGTAAGGGTTAGATTCCGAAAGCTGCTCTTGCACCACCTGAAACAAATATGGCATCCATTCTTGATTTTTGTCCATTTGTAAACATATACATACCTGGATCGTCAGTATAATCCATATAGTTCATAGTCATTTCTACTGGAGTTCCAGAACAAGTACTGTAATGTGGGTAAGCTGGTACGCCATAGTTTGCAGAATCGTGAGTAGGAGTGTCAGAAACTAAATCGCTTCCACAATTTGCATCTCCCCATATGTGACGTAGGTTCAACCAGTGTCCCACTTCATGAGTAGCAGTTCTTCCTAAATTGTAAGGTGCATTAGTAGATCCGGAAAGACCAAAATATTTAGAGTCGATTGCAACACCATCAGTAGAGCTTTTTCCTCCAGGAAATTGTGCATATCCTAGGATACCTCCACCGATAGTACAAACCCACATATTTAATTTAGTGTCAGGAGAAGTTGCATCAATACCACCTCTTTTTCCATTTTTCATTGTGTCTCTTGTTCCCCAAGAAGATTTTTTAGTTGATTTTCTATTGACAGTTTCTAGAACAAAGCTGATTCCAACATTTGCTTTATCTCCAGAGAATAATGCAGGTACTGAATTGTAATCAGAATTTCCAGCATTGAAATCATCATTTAAAACATCAATTTGAGATTGAATCTGTGCATCGGAAATGTTTTCTTCAGCAGTTCGGTATAGTACGTTTACTACAACAGGAATTTCAACTTTACCATTCACTAAACGACCTGTTAACATCGCATTTTGAGTAAAGGCTTCAATTTGGTTCATTCGAATTGCCAATGTAGGGTCAGCAGCTAATTGGGCGGCTAATACTTCCTGAGATGCACAACCACGCTGGGCAATTGCATTTGTTGTCGAATTTGCAGATTCTGTTTGGTCATTTTGACACGAAAAAAGCATCAGGAATGCCGCGGCGGATAAAATAATTTTCTTCATAATAAAGTTGTTATAAAAAATTGGTTTCGGTTAATAATATAACAATTTTATAACAATTTATTTAAAAAAACAAATTATTGACAATGAAAATATAATTTTTTGTTAAAAATTGTGGTTTTAAGGAGGTTTGTTTTGTGAAATCAACCTAATATAAATTCTCTTTTTTGAAAATCCTTCTAATTTCAATTGCAACTAGTTACTACTATTATTTAATATTTAAATCGTGCTATTATTTTTTTTAAATAACTGTATTTAAGCAGTTTAGTATCTTTTTTTAGAAATAGCATCATTATACTAACTATCTTTTTTCTATGCTTTTAAACTTAAAAGTTGATCTTGTGTTGAAGACTTAAATTGATTTCCTGTTGGATGGAGGTTTTTATACAATAAATTTATCGATTATATTGCAGTTTGAACTATTTGTAATGCTGACTTCATATAATATAATTTTTGAGTGACTGGATTTTAGTTCTATTTGCTAAGTATTAATAGTAGTGTTGAAAAAGTAGTTGAGGCTTTTTTTTTCAAATATTCGAACAAATGTAAAAATAGATGTATAGGTTTTTTTTTAGAAAGGAAGAATTCAGTACTATAGCGTTATACTATGTTGGAAATTAATAGGCGTACGAGATAGTAAACCCAGTCTATTAATCTAATTGGATATTTAGTAAAAAAAAACTCGCTAACAAGTAGCGAGTTTTAGTATTCTTATTTTTTTAAATTTAGATTTAGATTCCGAAACCTGCTCTTGCACCACCAGAAACAAATATGGCATCCATTCTTGCTTTTTGTCCGTTAGTAAACATATACATTCCTCTGTCGTCTGTGTAATCCATATAGTTCATTGTCATTTCTACTGGAGTACCAGTACAAGTACTATAATGAGGATAAGCTGGAACACCATAGTTTGCAGTGTCATGTGTAGGAGTATCTGAAACTAAATCGCTTCCACATGTAGCATCACCCCAAATGTGGCGTAAGTTCATCCAGTGACCTACTTCGTGTGTAGCAGTTCTTCCTAAGTTATAAACTCCAGAAACTGTACCAGTACGTCCAAATGCATTATTATCCATAACTACTCCATCCGTTGCAGATGATCCTCCAGGGAATTGTGCATATCCAAGAATACCACCACCTAAATTACAAGACCACATGTTCAATACCGTGGTAGGTGTAGTTGGTGCAATTCCTTTGTTTGCTGTTTTCATCGCATCATTAGTAGAAAATGAAGTTGTTCTTGTTGATTTTCTTACTATGTTTTGTAGTACAAATGTAATTCCAACATTTGCTTTTACTCCAGAGAATAAAGCAGGAACACTTCCGAAGTCAGCGTTAGTTCCAGTAAAATCTTCATTTAATACATCAATTTGAGATTGTATTTGAGCATCGGAGATGTTTTCAGCTGCTGTTTTGTATAAAACATTTACAACAACTGGGATTTCAACTTTTCCGTTCACTAAACGACCTGTTAACATTGCCTTTTGAGTAAATGCTTCAATTTGATTCATTCTTATTGCTAAAGTGGGATCTGCTGCTAATTGAGCAGCAAGCACTTCTTGTGAAGCACAACCACGATGAGCAATTGCATTTGTTGCCGGGGTACCTGATTCTGTTTGATCATTTTGACAAGAAAAAAGCAACATAACAGTCATTGCGGATAAAATAAGTTTTTTCATAATAATAGTAGGTTTGGTTTGTTAAATATGTTTTTGGTTAATTATGTCGCAATTTTATAACATTATTATTTATAAAAAAAATAAATTTAAAAAATAAATTAACAATAATTTAAGAACCCTTATTTGACGCGCTTTACAGTAAATTCACTCTTAAACAAAAAATTAAAAAAATAGGATATAGCTTTCATTTCTGTAATCAATTTTTGCTAAAATTGCTTTTATTATATAGGAAATAAGATCATCAAAATAAGAAATAATTAATCACCTATTGAGTTTCATTTACTTTATAATCTCATAAGAGACATATATTGGGATAAAAAAAGAGAAAATTTATACGTTACAAAAGTTAATATGCTGTTTTAATCGGAGTTGTTTCCTGTTTTTTTAATAATACTAAAAAGAAATATTTAATTGTAATAGCAACTTAATACTTGAAATATAATGTTTTGTTTAAGAAGTACTTACGTTTTTTTGCTTTTTATCGAGGCCTTTTTTATTCAATTTACTATGATTGAGTGCGGAAATGTATTTTATTTTAAAAAAAAACTCGCTAACAAGTAGCGAGTTTTACTATTTTTATTTTGTTGCAATTTAGATTCCGAAAGAAGCTCTTGCACCACCAGAAACAAAAAGTGCTGCCGCTCTAGATTTTTGTCCTGCAGTAAACATATACATACCTCTATCGTCTGTGTAATCCATATAGTTCATTGTCATTTCTACTGGGGTTCCAGTACAAGTAGAATAATGAGGGTATGCCGGTACGCCGTAATTAGCGTCATTGTGCGTCGGTGTGTCAGAAACTAAATCGCTTCCACATGTAGCATCTCCCCAAATATGACGCAAGTTCATCCAGTGACCCACTTCGTGTGTAGCTGTTCTTCCTAAGTTGTAAACGCCAGAAACTGTACCAGTACGACCAAATGCATTATTGTCTATTACAACTCCGTCAGTAGCAGAAGCTCCTCCAGGGAATTGTGCATATCCAAGAATACCACCTCCTAAATTACATGACCACATGTTCAATACCGTTGTAGGTGTAGTAGGTGCGATACCTTTGCTAGAAGTTTTCATAGCATCATTTGTAGAAAATGAGGTTGTAGTTGTTGATTTTCTAACTACGTTTTGTAAAACAAAAGTAATCCCAACATTTGCTTTTACTCCAGAGAATAATGATGGTACGCTTCCATAATCTGAATTTGTTGCATTGAAGTCTTCGTTTAATACGTCAATTTGAGATTGAATTTGAGCTGTACTAATGTTTTCAGCTGAAGTTCTGTACAACACGTTTACAACAACAGGGATTTGAACTTTCCCATTTACAAGTCGACCTGATAATATCGCATTTTGAGTGAAATCTTCAATTTTGTTCATTTTTAGTGCCAAAGTTGGGTCAGCGGCTAGCTGGGCAGCAAGCACTTCTTGTGAAGCACAGCCACGAGTAGCAATAGCATTGGTTGTTGGTGCGCTTGATTCTGTTTGATCATTTTGACAAGAAAAAAGCAACATAAGTGCCATTGCTGATAAAAGAATTTTTTTCATAATAAGTGTAGGTTTTGTTAATTAAATATGTTTTTTGTTAATTATACCGCAATTTTATAACAAAAAGATTTATAAAAAAAAATATTTGTAAAAAATAAATTAGCAATAATTTAAGAGGTCTTATTTGGCGCGGTTTGGAGTGAAATTACCGACAAATAAAAAAATAAAATTGAATGATAAAGATTACATTTTTATTTTTTTTCTTAAAATTACTTCTCTTTATTTTTTTAAATAGGTTAATTAGAGTGTTTTTAGCGAAGAGAAATAACGACGTAACTATATTATGTTTGTCACTTAATAGATGAAAAGTAAAATTCTTTGCAGTTCCATTCTCTTTTCTTGTGGAAAGTGAAAAAAATTTGTGAAATAAATAGATTTTTAATTAGGATCTACGAAGAAAGAGTTTCTTATGAAATTGTTTTTTTTACGTAGTTATGTAAATGTTTTAATTATTAAAAATGTAGCTTATAATGTTTGCACCCATTTTTAATGCCTTTTCACGGATAGCTACTGGATCGTTATGAACCTCGGGATCTTCCCATCCATCACCTAAATCACATTCGAAAGTATAAAGGAGTACCAGTCTATTTTCTACAAAAATACCGTATGCCTGGGGACGTTTCCCTTCGTGTTCATGGATTTTAGGTAATCCATTAGAAAAGAGATAGGGCTTTTGAAAAATAATGTGATTGGAAGGTATTTCTATAAGTGCATTATTTGGAAATATTTTTCTTATTTCTTTTCTAATGTATTGATCCATTCCATAATTATCATCAATATGGAGAAAACCGCCGGCGCTCATATATTTATTTAGATTACTAACTTCAGCATCACTGAAAGCAACATTTCCGTGTCCAGTCATATGAATGAAAGGATAAGAAAATAAATCAGGGCTGCCTGGTTCTACGGTTGCTGGTTTTAGTTTTATGGTTGTGTTAATAGTAGCATTGCAGTATTTAATAAGGTTAGGTAACGAAGTGGGATTAGCGTACCAATCACCACCTCCATTATATTTTACTAAAGCAATTTCTTGAGAAAAGGCGGAGATTGAGATCAACAGCAAAAATATATATATTCTTTTCATATGCTACTATGTATTGTTTTTAGTCATCAGTAATTTACTAATTGCCGCAAATGCTTTGGTAATTAAACCTTATCCAAAATTTTATTCTTCATTAAAAAAGGCAATACTATGACAGGCAACCATCGCAGCAGTTTCTGTTCTTAACCTCGTATTTCCTAAAGATACAGGAACATATTGACTATCAATTGCCATTGTGATTTCCTTTTCAGAAAAATCACCTTCAGGACCTATCAGTATAGTGATGCTTTCATTTGGTTTTAAAACCGATTTTAATGTTTTTTTATCTGTATCCTCACAGTGCGCTATTAACTGCAGGCCGTCATTTTTATGTTTTAGAAACTCTTTCAAAGAAATAGCTTCATTTAATTTAGGAAGATATAACGCGTTAGATTGTTTCATAGCGGTCAATATGATTTTGTCAAATCTTTCATTATTGATCACTTTTCGTTCAGAGCGGTCGCATATAATAGGTGTAATTTCATGAATTCCTATTTCAGTCGCTTTCTCAAGAAACCATTCGTAGCGGTCATTCATTTTTGTAGGAGCAACGGCTAGGTGCAAATGGTATTTTGATTTTGGTTTTTTTTCGAAAGAAATAATTTTTACCGTACATTTACTGTCAGAAGCCAGGGTGATTTCAGTTTCGAATAAATAACCTTCACCATTCGTTACAAATAATATATCGGTATCTTTTTTTCGTAATACTTTTATAATGTGTTTACTTTCTTCTTTGTCAAAAGAAAAGGTTTCAGTAGTTGCGTCTATATTTGGGTTATAAAATAATTGCATAATTTAGAATTGTATTCGTGCTTTAGAAACTACTGCAGCAGTTTCAAATTGTTGTGATAAAAATTTTTGATAACCCACAATTCCAATCATTGCAGCATTATCGGTAGTATATTCAAATTTTGGAACAAAGGTTTTCCAACCGTATTTTTGTTCTGTATCTTTGATGGCTGTTCTAATTCCAGAATTAGCAGATACACCACCGCCTATGGCGATTTGATTAATTCCGGTTTCTTTTACAGCTAATTTTAATTTATCCAGTAAGATTTCGACAATTGTATATTGTATGGAGGCGCAAATATCATTTATGTTTTCAGCAATAAAGTCGGGATTCTCTAATTTTTTCTTTTGTACAAAATATAATATGGCTGTTTTTAAACCTGAAAAACTAAAGTTCAATCCAGGAACTTTAGGTTTGGTAAAGGCAAATGCCTTCGGATTTCCTAGTTGAGCGAGCTTATCAACCAAAGGACCGCCGGGATAAGGGAGGCCCAATATTTTTGCACTTTTATCAAAGGCCTCACCTACAGCATCGTCTGTAGTTTCACCAATAATTGTCATGTCAAAAAAGTCATTCACTTGTACAATTTGAGTATGTCCGCCACTAATGGTCAAAGCCAAAAACGGGAAGTTAGGTTTTTCAAATCCTTCTTCATCTATAAAATGCGCTAGAATATGAGCGTGCATGTGATTTACTGATACAAGCGGAATTCCTAAGGCTAAAGCCATTGATTTGGCAAAAGAACTCCCTACAAGAAGTGATCCCATTAATCCAGGACCTTGAGTAAATGCTATTGCTGACAATTGTTCTTTGCTAATGTTTGCTTGACGAAGTGCCGCATCTATTACTGGAACAATGTTCTGTTGGTGCGCGCGCGAAGCTAATTCTGGTACGACGCCACCATATTGGGCGTGAATTAGTTGATTTGCAACAACATTTGACAGTACTTTGTCGTTATGTAAAACGGCCGCTGCCGTGTCATCACAGGAACTTTCGATAGCAAGAATGAAAACCTTGGAATTTTGCATAAAAAGGCACAAATTTTTGAATTATATTTACAAACCGATTTTATTTTTTATAATTTTACGGCGCAGCCAAAATTAAAGAATTTTTATTAAAGGTGCCGCTCTTTCCGTGGGCAAAATAATATTTTAGGTTAAAAATAAAACAACAATAGGTATCAAAAAATTCATTAAAATATTTTTCCGCTTCATTTTGGGACTAGTTGTGCTTTTGCTGTTGCTAGGTATTGCACTTTCGATACCCTTTGTACAGACAAAAATTGCGCAGCATTTTACAAATAGCATTAATAAAGACTTTGGAACAAATATTTCAATTGACGCGGTGCGTTTGTCGGTATTTGGAGGTGTGAAATTCAAAAATGTTGTGATATTGGATCATCATAAAGACACTTTGATTTTCTCTAAAATTGTAAACACTAATATACTTGAAGGGAAAAAAATTCTTGATGGCGATTTGATTTTTGGAGATGTAAGACTTGATGGTTTGTTATTTAAAATTAAATTATACAAAAATGAAGAGCAAACTAATTTAGATCAGTTTATAAATGCCTTCGAAAGTGGTAAGCCCTCCACAAGAAAATTTTTATTAAAAGTTGATAACGCCTATGTTACCGATGCTCATTTTAGTGTAACCGATGAAAATAAAACAAATCCAGTTGATGTTAATTTCACAAAACTAAACACTACGCTTAGTGAATTTTTACTTTATGGTCCTGATTTAAAGACCAACATAGTTAAAATGTCTTTTCTGGATCATCGTGGTTTGTATGTTGCAAATATGAGTTCTAACTTTACTTATTCTAAAAAGAAAATCCAATTTGGTAACCTTGATTTGACTACTAAAGAATCAAAATTTAAGGCTAATGTAATTTTAAATTACAAACCCGGTGATTTTTCACATTTTACTGACAAAGTGAACTTTGATGTTAAAATCAAACCATCTCAAATTGCCACTAACGATATTAGACATTTTTATAATGAATTAGGTAAAAACCAATTTTTTAAAATAAATGCTGATATAAAAGGGCCCTTAAATAAGTTGAACATCAGAAATCTAAATTTAGCTGATTCAAAGGATACTCGGATTGATGGTTCAATACTATTTAAAAATCTATTTGGCGACGCTAATCAGAAATTTTATATGGATGGACAGTTTGCCAGGATTATAAGTAGTTATGATAATTTGGTAACAATACTTCCAAATGTTTTGGGGAAGAAATTACCAGCAGAACTAAAAAAATTAGGGAGGTTCACTTTAGTAGGTAATTCACAGTTAAGCGTGACTGCTATCGATGCTGATTTTACCATGGTCTCAGATTTAGGGAAAGTAGAATCATTCTTCAGTATGAAAAGCATTGATTTTATTGACAAAGCTTCTTATATGGGTAATGTTGTTTTGGAAGATTTTGATTTAGGAACTTTGCTTGACCGAAAAGATTTGGGGAAAATCACAATGAACATTGACGTAGATGGTAAAGGTTTTACTGAAAAATATCTAAACACAGCGTTAAAAGGGGATGTCTCTAAAATAGATTTTAATAATTATACCTATACTAATTTAGTAGTTAACGGTAACTTTAAAGCGCCTAATTATAAAGGTCGGATTTCGATAAACGACCCAAATCTGAGTATGAACTTTGATGGTTTATTAGATTTAACCAATAAAGAAAATAAATATGATTTTCATATTAATGTTGAAAATGCAGATTTAAACAAGCTGAAATTTGTTAAAGATTCGACTTCTGTATTTAAAGGAGATGTAGTTGTTCAGGTTACTGGAAATTCAATTGAAAATTTACAAGGAAACGTCTACATAAAAGAGACTTCATATCAAAATGGAAAAGACATCTATAAATTTGATGATTTTAATATCAGCTCTAGTTTTGATGCAGAACGAGTTCGTACAATTACCGTAAACTCGCCTGATATTATTGAAGGTGAAATTGTGGGGAAATTTCAATTTAGCGAACTCGGGAATTTAGTTAAGAATTCTTTGGGGAGTTTGTATACTAATTTCAAGCCCAACAAAGTTAGTAAAGGACAGTTCTTGAAGTTTGACTTTACGATTCACAATAAAATTATCGAATTGTTGTATCCTGAAATTGCTATTGGGTCTAATACCGTTGTAAAAGGAAATATCAAATCAGATACGCAAGAATTTAAACTAAAATTTAATTCACCACAAATCATCGCTTCAAAAAATACGTTTGATAATATCAGAGTATCGATTGACAATAAAAATCCGCTTTATAATGCCTATATTGAACTAGATAGTATAAAAACTAAACATTATAAAATTCGCGATTTTAGTCTTATCAATGTAACAATGAAAGACACACTATTCTTTAGGTCAGAATTTAAAGGCGGACCAAAAGGAGAAGATTATTTTAATCTGAATTTATACCACACCATTAATAAGGACAACGATAATGTTGTAGGATTAAGTAAGTCCGAAATGAAATTTAAGGATTATCTGTGGTTTTTAAATGAAGATGAAACTCCTAATAACCAAATTGTTTTTGACAAGTCTTTTAAAAACTTTAAGATAGACGATATTATTTTATCGCATGAAGAACAAGCTATATCATTAAAAGGAACTATAAAGGACAATACAAACAAGGATTTAAAACTAAGTTTTAAAGATGTTGATCTCTATAAGATCACACCGGAAGACGATAAATTCGTGTTTCAGGGAAATATAAATGGAGATATTATTTTTAAACAAAATAACGCTGTTTATAAGCCCACAGCTTCATTGATTGTTGACCATTTAAATATAAATAAAACGGATTTAGGTGATTTAAAATTTGATATCGAGGGAGATCAAAATTTGGAAAAATTTACAATAAATTCTTATTTAGAAAATGAAAATTTTGAATCGTTTAATGCGTTTGGGAATTTCCAAATTATAGACAATGAAACAGTGCTTGACATGAGACTGAAATTTGCTGAATTTGATTTAGGAATTTTAAGTTCACTAGGAGGAGATGTAATTTCAAATATAAGAGGACTAGTTAGTGGAAACGCTACGATTCAAGGTAATTTGAAAAAACCTGCAATTAATGGACGTTTGTATGTTGAAAAGACGGGTCTGACAATTCCTTATTTGAATGTAGACTATGAACTAAATGACAGATCGATAGTCGATCTGGTTGGTCAAAAATTCTTATTTAGGAATAATGCTTTGACTGATTCTAAATTTGGAACAAAGGGAACTTTAAACGGGAGTATCGAGCATAATAATTTTGGAGATTGGAGACTAGATTTGGCGGTAAATACTAAAAGATTTCTTGTTCTAAATACTGTAGATAAAGAGGATGCAGCGTATTACGGCACTGCATTTATTGATGGTAATGCGACCATAAAAGGGCCGACGAATGGTTTATTCATTAAAGTAGAAGCAAAATCAGAGAAGGGTACTGAGATCAAAATTCCGATTAATTATGCAGAAAGTGTCAGTGATAATTCTTTTGTCCATTTTTTAACAGCCAAGGAGAAGTACAACATCCAGATGGGAATCGCTGAGGATACTAGGAAATATAAGGGACTGGAATTAGAGTTTGATCTTGATATTACAGATGATGCAGAAGTGGAAGTAATTTTAGATCGGAATTCAGGACATGGAATAAAAGGAAAGGGTTTTGGATCCTTGCTTTTTAAGATCAATACTTTAGGAAAATTCAATATGTGGGGAGATTTTCAGGCATATGAAGGTTCTTATAATTTTAAATATGGTGGGTTAATAGACAAGAAATTCGATGTTAAGAAAGGTGGATCTATTTCTTGGGAAGGTAATCCAATGAAAGCGCAACTGAATCTGGAAGCCGTTTATAAGACGATTGCAAATCCAGCGGTATTATTAGAGAATTCCTCATTTAATAGAAAAGTTCCGGTAGAGGTAGTTATCGGGATTCGCGGGGATTTAGCCAGTCCAGAACCTGATTTCAATATTGAATTTCCTACAGTTAGTAGTGTGTTAAAATCAGAGATTCAATACAAATTAAATGATAAAGACGTTAGACAAACGCAAGCACTTTATTTATTGTCAACAGGGGGATTTTTAAGTCCTGAGGGAGTAAGTCAATCTGATTTTTCGGGAAGTTTGTTTGAAACGGCATCAAGTTTATTGGGTGGTATCATAAAGTCTGATAATGAAAAGTTCAAAGTGGGACTTAATTACATTTCTGCAGACCGAAGAATTGGGAAGGAAACTGACGGAAGATTTGTCGCAACGATTTCATCAAAAGTAAATGAAAGAATCACAATTAATGGAAAAGTAGGTGTGCCATTCGGAGGGATTAATGAGTCGGCGATAGTAGGGGATTTAGAAATTCAATACAGAGTAAATGAGGACGGAACTCTTAATTTGCGTTTGTTTAATCGAGAAAATGATATTAATTATATTGGACAAGGTATTGGATATACTCAAGGAGTGGGGGTGACTTATGAAGTCGATTTTGATACATTTAGAGAATTAGTTAATAAGATATTTAAAAACCATAAGTTAGGAGTTGAAAACACTAATACTCTAGAATATCAGGATTCTAATTTGGCTCCTGAATATATTAATTTTTCTAAACCCAAGAGTCCTAAAACTGAAACTCCAAAGAAAAGTATAGAAGCAACTATTCCCGAGGAGGATTAGGGATATTCTAATATATTACTATCGTCAAACAAATCTATTTTTTCCTTCGCTACCAATGTAATATAGGTTGTCCTTTTGGACGCTGCATCTTATTTAAATTTTAAGATAGTTATGTTTTTGCTTGTCCTATCAGACAGGTACTATTGAGAACTCCTGTTTCTTTAGACATGTTATAAACGAAAAAAAAATGTAGTACTGTATTTTTATCAGTCACAATAAGACTTAAAACAAAGCTATTCAAGATGTTTGCTTCGTCTTTTAAACCCCTTTTAGTCATTGATTAAATTGCTTAACAGATCATAATCTGTGAGAAGCTGTATAACATATAGCAAGTTTTTAGCAGTACAGGCTTTCAAGATACTAAACTAAAACGTTGAGATTTAAGACGAAATTTATATCTAAAAAAATGCATTAGAAATGTTTTAGAGCCGTTTTCTGTTTATGATTATAAAGCCACTATTTCCGCTAAATAATAGTTAATCAGCAAATAATATTTAAATAATTTAACTTTTATTAAAAAAACCAGCGTTTTTTATAGTTTTTCGAAAACTTATTAACGAAAACGTTTGAATTTAGTATAGTTGACTAATTTAATAAAAACATAACGTAAAAAGTGCGTTTTGTTTGTTAAATTTACGCTTTAATACTTAAATAATGCCAAAAACAATAAAAAAAGTCGGTGTTCTTACGTCGGGTGGAGATTCACCTGGAATGAATGCTGCGATTCGATCAGTTGTTCGAACTTGTGCTTATCATAATATAGAATGTATAGGAATTTATAGAGGGTATCAAGGAATGATTGAAGGGGACTTCAAAGAAATGGGAGCTCGTAGTGTGAATAACATAGTAAATAAAGGAGGAACAGTTTTAAAATCAGCTCGTTCTCTTGAATTCAAAACTCCAGAAGGAAGAAAAAAAGCACATGACCATCTTGTAAAAGCTGGAATAGATGCTTTAGTAGTAATTGGTGGAGATGGAACCTTTACAGGAGGAATGATATTTAATGCCGAGTTTGATTTTCCAGTGATGGGTATTCCAGGAACTATTGATAACGACATATTCGGTACTAGTCATACATTAGGTTATGACACTGCTTTGAATACAGTAGTGGAAGTAATAGATAAAATTAGAGATACTGCAAGTTCACATAACAGATTGTTTTTTGTGGAAGTTATGGGAAGAGATGCAGGACATATTGCTTTGAATGCTGGTATTGGAGCAGGAGCAGAGGAAATTCTTATTCCAGAAGAAAATTTAGGATTAGACCGATTATTGGAATCTTTGCAAAAAAGTAAAGCTTCAGGGAAATCATCTAGTATCGTTGTGATTGCAGAAGGGGATAAAATTGGTAAAAATGTATTCGAATTAAAAGATTACGTTGAAGCAAATCTACCTGAATATGATGTAAGAGTTTCTGTTTTAGGCCATATGCAGCGTGGTGGTTCGCCATCTTGTTTTGATAGGGTTCTAGCCAGTAGATTAGGGGTAAAAGCGGTAGAATCACTATTGGAAGGAAAATCAAATTATATGGTTGGATTACAAAATGATACTGTTACGCTAACGCCATTGGAACAAGCCATAAAAGGAAAGACAGAAATAGACAGAGAGTTACTTAGAGTCTCTGATATTATGTCGACATAAATAAAAGAATGAAGTTTATTGTGAGGAAATTAGACTTTAAAATGAAAGTTACAGAAAAATAAACAAAAAAATTAATTAAGATGTCAAAAGTAAAATTAGGAATAAACGGTTTTGGAAGAATTGGAAGAATTGTTTTTAGAGAATCATTTAACAGAGATAATGTAGAAGTTGTAGCAATAAACGATTTATTAGACGTAGATCAGTTAGCATACTTATTAAAATACGATTCAGTTCACGGACGTTTTGCTGGGAAAGTTGAAGTGATAGACGGAAAACTTTTTGTAAACGATAAAAATATCAGAATTACAGCTGAAAGAGAACCAGCAAATTTGAAATGGAACGAAGTTGATGTAGATGTTGTTGCTGAATGTACTGGATTCTTTACAACTAAAGAAACTGCAAATGCACACATCATTGGTGGAGCTAAGAAAGTAATTATTTCTGCACCGTCTGCTGATGCGCCAATGTTTGTTATGGGAGTAAATCACGAAAGTGCTAAAGCTTCTGACTTAGTTGTTTCTAATGCTTCTTGTACAACAAACTGTCTAGCTCCGTTGGCTAAAGTTATTAATGATAATTTTGGAATAGTTGAAGCTTTAATGACTACTGTTCATGCTACTACTTCAACTCAGATGACAACTGATGGACCATCTAAAAAAGACTGGAGAGGTGGTCGTGCTGCATCTTGTAATATAATCCCTTCTTCAACTGGAGCTGCAAAAGCTGTTGGAAAAGTAATTCCTGAATTAAACGGAAAACTTACTGGTATGGCTTTCCGCGTTCCTACTACCGATGTTTCTGTAGTTGATTTAACAGTAAAAGTTGCAAAAGAAACTTCATACGAAGAGGTAATGGCGGTTTTGAAACTAGCTTCAGAAACTACTATGAAAGGAGTAATGGGTTACACAGAAGATCTTGTAGTTTCTCAAGATTTCGTGTCAGACTCAAGAACTTCTATTGTTGATGCAAATGCTGGAATTGGGTTAAATTCTACTTTCTTTAAAATTATATCTTGGTACGATAATGAATATGGGTATTCTAGCAAATTGATTGATTTATCAGTTCATATTGCAGGATTAAAATAGTAATGCATTTGATGAAATCCCGTTTTTAATTTTTAAACGGGATTTTTTTTATTTTTATAGATTAATAATAGTAAACCAAATCTTTATTAGATTTAGAAGAAAGAGGAGATAACCAAAAACCAAAAGAAATGAGATTATTAGTTGATAGTGGTTCTACAAAAGCCGATTGGATTGCAATAGACGATGATGGAAAAGTATTGTTTACCACGCAAACATTGGGATTAAATCCTGAAATTCTTCAAAACGAACAAATTATTGAACGTTTAAATGACCGTTTTGATATTGTTCAAAGTAAAAAAACGGCTACGCATTTGTTTTTTTATGGAGCAGGTTGTGGAACAGATAAGATGAAATTGACGCTATCACAAGCTTTTCAAAGTTATTTTACTAATGCAATTGTTTCGGTTGAAGAAGATACTTATGCCGCGGTTTATGCAACTACCCCTAAAGGTGAAAAGGCAATTGTTTCTATTCTAGGAACAGGTTCTAATTGTAGTTATTTTGATGGTAAAGAATTGCATCAAAAAGTACAGTCACTAGGATACATTATTATGGATGATTGTAGTGGAAATGTTTTTGGGAAAGAATTACTAAGAAAGTATTATTTTAATAAGATGCCAAAAGAATTGGCAGTTGAATTTGCGAAAGAATATAATGTAGATCCAGATTTTATTAAAAGTAAGTTATATAAAGAAGACAATCCCAATGCTTATTTAGCCACTTTTGCAAAGTTTTTAATTCAACATAAAGAAACAGAGTTCTGCAGGAAGATTATCTTTAAAGGAATGAAGTCTTTTGTAAAAAACTACATTAAACAATATGATAATTGCAAAGAAGTACCAGTACATTTTGTAGGTTCTATTGCTTTCTATTTAAAAGAGGAGTTACAACAGACATTTGATAAATATGAATTGCAATTAGGTAATGTGCTTAGAAGACCTATAGATGGACTGATAGCCTATCATATTGCAAATAAATAAGGAAGTTCCAAAAATAAAATTCCAATATCTAATATTGGAATTTTATTTTTGGATTTTTTTATTATATAGTATTGCAATCATAGAAATTTCAACATTTACATTTTTTGGCAAGCAGGCCACTTGAACTGTTTCACGGGCTGGAGCGGTTTTTTCATTGAAATAAGAACCGTAAATGGTATTTATTTTTCCAAAATCATTCATATCCATTATAAATATTGTTGTTTTAACGATATTTTCAAAAGTCATTCCTGCAGCTTGTAGTACCGCTTTCATATTTTGCATTACTTGTTCCGTTTCTGCTTCAATAGTGTCTAATACTAACTCTCCTGTCGCAGGGTTAATCGCAATTTGCCCAGAAGCATAAAGTGTATCTCCTTTTAGCACAGCTTGACTATAGGGTCCTATTGGTGATGGAGCTTTTTCGGTAAAAATTATCTTTTTCATAAAAATGTTTTTCTGTCTTTTCTAATGAGTTATTTAAGTAAAAAGTAGTAATGATTGCCTAGTTTAACGTAATGTATTTGTACTTCGTTTATCCCACTTAATGTCGCTTAATACCCCTGATTTAATTCCAATAAAGAACCCCCAGTTGGCATTTGTTCCAAAAGGAGTCCAATTAAAATCCATTCTCCAGCTCAACAAATCACGCTCAAACCGCAGTTGTGTAAAGGTAACTCCGTTTTGTACAAAATCATAACCGGTAGATATTCCAGCTTTCCATTTTGGTGTCAAGTCAGTATTAGCTGATATCATGATAGAATTTCCAATAATTTTTTTCTCTCGGTTATTGTTTCCATAGGTTAGAGAATAGGCGAAAGTCATATCCCAAGGTAATTTCGAACTAAAGAATTCTGAAATTTTATCGTCTCCTTCCTCTTCAGCACCGTCAAACTGACTTTTACGAGTATCATTTAAAACAGTGTTGGCACCAAAAAGATCATCCTCACGACCACCATTTCTTTGACTTTGTTCGTTTTTATCTTTTTTAGCTTCGTCTTTGTCTTTACTGGATAAGGAATAATTAAAAGTCATATTAGCACTTGTCATTCTAAACAAGCTACCCCCGTTATTAATATTATACATTGAAATTCGGTTCCCAGAATTATCAATGGCGTAAGGATCTAATGTAGCACCAAAGTTGACATTCATCTTATCTCTAAATAATTGTGTTCCGCCACTGACACGAACGGGCGACCAAGCGAGTGCCGTTACTCCATCAGCATCTAAATTGTAACTTGTTGACAAATTTAAATTATTGAGTAGCATTATTTTTTTAGCTTCTACTTTAGTACTGTCTTTATCGGTTACTTTTGCCTCAAAGGTATTGCTTAAGTCGAATCCAAGCGTATTAGAGTTGCTTATTCCTGGTGCGCCAAAGATTCCGCCTTCAAATCGAGAATATTGCTTGGTAATGGTTCCGGAGGCATCAGAGGCGTAAGTATCATAGTATTTTTCGAAACTTGGTGTATATCCATAAGAAACAGAAGGTCTCATGACGTGTCGGATCGATTTTATTTTTTTGTCTTCGCCAAAGTTGAAAGTACCATAAATTGTGGTCCCAACACTTGATGAAAAGGAATACGTTCTAAAGGCATCAAAACCGCTTACAATCTTATCGACAACTGCACTTTGTTCTGTATTGTAGCTTCTTTCAATTGTTTTTGCATACCAGACTTCTTCATAATTTAGAGAGGTCGAAGCACTAAAATATTTAAACAATTTAAAATTAGTACTTAACGGGATGCTATGTTGCACCCCCAACTTGGCATCTCTAAACATTTGCGGTTTAAAAAAAAGCGAATCAGTTGTAGTAATTGTGTTTCGACCGTTTAAATTATATTGTAAATTTATATTTTTGAAAAAACCTTTTTTAATACCGTCTTTTCCAACAAAAGGATAGATTCGATCCACACTAAGCTGAAGCGTAGGTAAGGTCATATTAATCGATTCAGTTTGCGTATTTTGCGAATGGGTTGCTGACAAAGACATTCTTACTTGTGGTACGGACTGGAATGTTTTTGAATAAGAAATAGAGGAACTTAAAGTATTATTAAGATTCGAACCAATATTAGCCAAATTTATCGATTGCTTGAAATATTTACTACTTCCTAGATTCACAGATGCTGAAAAACTAGAATTAGGGTTTGCTTTTGTATCTCTAGAATGCGACCATTGGATATTATAAATTTTTTGTTTAGAATAGTCTGGATAGCCTCTTTCGCTAGAAATTAAATTTTCAAATCGAACATTGATATTTCCTCTAAATTTATATCGTTGGGCATAAGAAGATTCAAAACGCATTCCGTAACTTCCATTGGTATAATAATCACCTAAAACTGTTAAATCATAATGGTCGTTTAAGGCAAAATAGTAGCCCCCGTTTTGCAAGGAGAAACCTCTGGTATTTGAATCATTATAACTCGGTAAAATAATTCCTGATATATTCGTTTCCTTGGTCATTGGGAAATAAGCAAACGGCAAAGCTATCGGTGTGGGTACATCTGCAATTACCATATTAGTCAAACCGGTTATTACTTTTTTTCCTGGGATGAATTTAACTTTACTAGTTTGAAAATAATATTCAGGATTGTCTACATTCTTAGATGTGGTAAATCGAGCTCCTTTTAAAAAGTATACAGAATCATTTTCTTTTTTCGTAATTTGTGCTTTTACTTTAAATTCACCTTGCTCTGTTCTTGAGTTCCAAATCAATGCTTTTTGCGTCTTGAAATTGAAGCGAATAGAATCCGGCTCCACAACGTTTCCAGCTTGTTTGAAGTTAGGGTATTGTGTATATTTTCCAGTAGAATCTTTAATTCTACCGGCATAAACCTCGTTCTTTTCATAATCCAAAACAATTATTCCTGCCTTTAATTCAACATCTTGATAATAAAGTTCAGCTTGATCGTATAAAGTAATCAGCTTTTTCTTTTGATCAATCTTGGCATATTGCTCAGCCTTATATCTAACCTTCCCGTCAAGAAATGCTTTTTTAGGTTTAATCGTGTCTTTCTTAGTAATAGTATCCGTTTCTTTCTTTAAATCTGAAATGGAAATACTCTTTTTATCAATTACTGAAGAAGATTTTTCGGCTTGTTTTTTAACGGTAATAGCGGTTGTTTTTTTTGATATATCTTGAGAATACAAGTTGGCACCTCCCATTGTCAGGAAAAAGGATATTAAAACGATATTAAATAAGTTTGTCTGCAAAGGTTTAAATGCTATTTTTGTAAAATTATGGCTTGTTTTTTGAAGTGTCAAACTTACTGATTATTTTTTGGCAAAAATAATCAAATAAAAAAATTAAGTACTAGTGTTCCAATAAAATTAACTTTAACATATGAAATTCAATTATTATATTTTTTTGATAGCGATTTTTATAGTGTTTACCCATACTGCTGTGTTTTCTCAAAATGATCAAAATTTCACAGTAATACTTGATGCGGGTCATGGCGGTAAAGATCCAGGAAATTCGTATCATGGCTATACTGAAAAAGACATTGCGCTTAAAACTACGCTTAAAGTGGGTGATTTTTTAGAAAAAGTAGCCGATTTTAAAGTTGTTTATACTAGAACCACTGATGTTTTTATTGAATTGGCTAATAGACCGAAAATTGCTAATAAAGCGAATGCTAATATATTTGTGTCTATTCATTGTAACTCAGTAAAAAGTTTCCAGCCCTACGGGACCGAAACTTTTGTAATGGGGTTGTCCCGAAGTGATTTAAACCTAGAGGTAGCAAAAAAGGAAAATTCTGTAATTCTATTAGAAGATAATTTTAAAGATACTTATCAGGGTTTTGATCCAAATAAACCAGAATCCTTGATTGGATTGACGATTTTACAAGAAGAGAATTTAAATAACAGTATCATTTTAGCTACTGAGATTCAAGATAATTTCACACATAATTTAAAAAGAAACTCTAGAGGTATCAAGCAGCAACCGCTTTGGGTTTTAGATGCGGTCTATATGCCTAGTGTTTTAATTGAACTTGGGTTTTTATCAAATAGAGAAGAAGGACAGTTTTTAAATTCAGAAGAAGGACAAGACCAAATGGCATTGCAAATAGCAAAAGCAATAGTTGAATACAAGAAAAAATATTTCGGGGCAGGATCGATTGTGAATAGCAAAGTCAAGAATAATACTGCAAGTACAGTAAGTGCTATTACGACTTCAAGTAGTGATACTATTTATAAAGTGCAACTTTTAGCAAGTTCTAAAAACATACCGTTAATACCCAGTAATTTCAAAGGATTAAACAATATAACAAGTACATTTGATAATGAAATATATAGGTACATGTATGGAGCAGCATCTACTATTCAAGAAGTAAAAAAAATGAAATTAGAAGCTCAGATGGTTGGATATCCAGATGCTTTTGTAGTTACCTCTAATTAAGATTAAAGTCTTGTCTTAATAATTTTGATGTTGATAAGAAGAATAATTAAATTTGTAAAAAATAAATAAATTTTGAAATTGAAAAATAGTAATAATGATAATGTGTTTAAAGTGTTATTATTTCTTTCCTTTTTGGTTAGTAGCCTTTCTTTTGGTCAAAATACTAACTTTAAGGTGACCTTAGATGCAGGGCACGGCGGGCATGATTTTGGAGCTGTGTATAATGGGCATGTGGAAAAAAATATCGCTTTGGCGGTTGTACTTAAAGTGGGTAAGATCTTGGAAAGTAACCCTAAAGTTGATGTCATCTATACAAAAAAGACGGATATTTTTGTTGATTTAGTCGAAAGAGCCAATATTGCGAATAGAGCCGATGCTAATATTTTTGTATCAATTCACTGTAATGCTAATAGAAATACTGATGCAGATGGGACGGAAACCTATGTAATGGGTATGAATAAAATTGCTTCAAATCTAGAAGCGGCTAAAAAAGAGAACTCTGTTATTACTTTAGAGAAAGATTACAAAAGAAAATATGAAGGTTTTGATCCTAATTCTCCAGAAACCATGATCGGAATGACATTGATGCAAGAAGAATATCTGGATAATAGCATTTCGTTGGCTAGTAAAATCGAAAATGAATTTGAAGGCTTAGGAAAGAGAATTCGTGGTGGAGGCGTAAAACAAGCTCCTTTTATGGTGCTGCATAAAGCATATATGCCTAGAGTTTTAGTAGAAATGGGTTTTATATCTAATTTTGATGAAGGAAATCGATTAGACTCAGAAGAAGGCCAGAATGAAATTGCCAACGCTATCGCGAATGCAATAATTAGTTATAAAAATGAATATTACGGGACAGGTGGAGCAGAAACTACTGAACCTAAGCCTTCACAAAGGAATAGTGAAAGTTCAGCTAAGGATAATGAAACTCCGATTAAAACAAAATCAGTTACAGAATCTGTAGACAATAGAAAAGTAGCTCCAAAACAAGATAATACTCAGATTCTTTTCAAAGTACAAATTTCTGCAAGTGGAAAAAAAATGGATTTACAACCCAGAAATTTTAAAGGTTTAAATTATATATCTGTGGACTATGATAATAATGTCTATAAATATATGTACGGTGAAACGTCTGATTATAATGAATCAAAAAATCTGTTGCAAGAAGCTAAGGCAAAAGGGTATAGTTCTGCTTTTTTGATAGCTTTTAAAAACGGAAAGAAGATAAGCATACAAGAAGCGATTAAATAATAAGAATTTCAATTATTTTATATTAAATTTGTACAAAATACTTACATTTTGAAATTAACACGAGAAATTAAAACTGCAGTTTTAGTAATTGCATCGATATTATTATTTATTTGGGGATATAGCTTCTTAAAAGGTCGAGATCTTTTAAATAGTTACAAAACATTATATGTCGAATACGAAACAGTAGAAGGATTGACTTCCTCTGCACCCATTACACTAAATGGTTTGGAAATAGGTAGAGTGGCCAAAATCACTATTAATGAAAACACAGGTAATTTGTTAGTAGAACTACAAATTAAATCTGATTTCCCTATTTCAAGATCAAGTATCGCTACGATTTATGAGCCTGGTTTTATTGCTGGAAAGCAAATTGCTATAGAGCCTAATTTTAAAGACAAGTCGATTGCATTAAGCGGTGAAAAACTTAAAGGGGCAATTCGATTGGGACTTACTGATAAAGTTGGAGAGAAACTAGTTCCGCTTCAAGAAAAATTAGATAAGATTATGGTTAACGCCGACGTTCTAATTACTGGGGTTAATAATGTCTTAGATAAGAAGGCACAAGAGGATTTAAGAAATAGTTTAGCTGAATTAAGCAAAACAATGGAACAGTTTCATAAAGCTTCGTTGAGTATGAATACTATTCTTGATGAAAATAAAACTCAGATAAAAGGTGTCGTAACTAATTTTAATAAAATATCTGTTGATTTTTCTAAAATTTCAGATTCTTTAAATAAAGCTGATTTAGGCAAAACAGTGAGAAATCTAAACAGTACCTTGGCGAAAGTGAATGGTATCATGAAAGGATTAGAATCTGGAAAAGGTACAATGGGTAAATTGTTGAATGACGATGCATTTTATACCAACTTGTCAAAAACTTCAAAAGAATTAGAGCTATTGCTGCAAGATGTTAGACTCTATCCTACAAGATATGTAAATGTTTCTCTTTTTGGAAAGAAAAACAAACCGTATAAAGCCCCTGTAACCGACACTATCTCAAAAGAAAAAAACTAGTAATTATGAGCTACTTAGACAATATTTTATTTGCCCTATTATTAATTATCGGGTTTGGCTATTTTTTTGTAAACATAAAAAAGATAAGAAGAAACATCAATCTAGGTATCGAGATAGATCGAAAAGATAATCCCAGTGCGCGATGGAAAAACATGGCCATGATTGCATTAGGACAGTCAAAAATGGTGAAAAGACCCATAGCCGGAGCACTTCATATTGTGGTTTATTTAGGTTTTATAATTATCAATATAGAATTGTTAGAAATTATTATTGACGGTTTATTTGGGACACACCGAGTTTTTGGCTTTTTGGGTTCTTTGTATGATGTTTTAATTGCATCATTTGAAATATTGGCAGTTTTAGTGTTGATAGCAGTTGGTGTTTTCTGGATTAGAAGAAATGTTATAAAATTAAAACGATTCATAAATAAGGATTTAACAGGATTCCCTAAAAATGATGCTAATTATATCCTTTATTTTGAAGTGGTCTTAATGACATTGTTTTTATTGATGAATGCATCTGATTTGCATTTGCAAAATGTACCTGGAGGCTTTTCTCATTTTATAGTGGCAGGTTCTTTTCCTATTAGCCAATTCATCGAACCGTTATTTAACGGAATGTCAAATGAGTTAGTGATGCTACTTTTTGAAGTGTTCTGGTGGTTGCATATTGTAGGTATTTTAATTTTTATGAACTATTTGTATTTTTCAAAACACTTACACATTTTGTTGGCTTTTCCTAACACCTATTTTGCTGACTTAAATCCACAGGGACAGTTTAATAATTTAGAAGCAGTGACTAAAGAAGTAAAAATGATGATGGATCCTAATGCTGATCCATTTGCAGCAGCGCCAGCTCCGGCAGAGGGTGAAGTTCCCGCTAAGTTTGGAGCAAGCGATATTCAGGATTTAAATTGGGTACAATTATTAAATGCTTACACCTGTACAGAGTGTGGTCGTTGTACTTCATCTTGCCCTGCAAATATAACAGGTAAAAAACTATCTCCTCGTAAGATTATGATGGATACTAGAGACAGAATGGAAGAAGTAGGAAGGAATATTGATGCTAATAAAGGTGTTTTTATTCCAGATAACAAAACATTATTGAATGATTACATTACTGCAGAGGAACTTTGGGCTTGTACATCTTGTAATGCATGTGTTGAAGAATGCCCTGTAAATATTAGTCCTTTATCTATTATTATGGATATGCGTCGTTACCTAGTTATGGAGCAAAGTGCTGCACCAATGCCTATAAATGCGATGATGACCAATATAGAAAATAATGGAGCACCATGGCAATACAATCAACAGGATAGATTGAACTGGAAAAACGAAAATTAATTTTGTAAAGTTTAGGTGGTTATTCGTTTAATCGCTTTTCAAATAACTAGTTAGTTAGCTAGCTGAATAAAAAAATATAAAATGTCAGAGAATTTAATAGTGCCAACAATGGCGGAAATGCTTGCCCAAGGAAAACAACCTGAAGTGTTGTTTTGGGTAGGTTGTGCAGGAAGTTTTGATGATAGAGCAAAAAAAATAACAAAGGCATTTGTACGAATTTTGAATCGTGCAAACGTTCCTTTCGCCGTACTTGGTACCGAAGAGAGTTGTACTGGTGATCCCGCAAAAAGAGCAGGAAATGAGTTCTTGTTCCAAATGCAAGCGATGATGAACATAGAAGTTTTGAATGCGTATGAAGCCAAGAAAATAGTGACGGCTTGTCCGCATTGTTTTAATACTTTAAAAAATGAATATCCAGAATTGGGTGGGAAGTACGAGGTAGTGCATCACACTGAATTCTTGAAATCATTATTAGATGACGGAAGACTGACAATAGAAGGTGGGCAATTCAAAGGAAAACGAATTACTTTTCACGATCCATGCTATTTAGGAAGAGCCAATAATGTATATGAAGCTCCTAGAGAGCTGATTCAAAAACTGGATGCTGAATTAGTAGAGATGAAACGTTCTCGTGCAAATGGATTGTGCTGCGGTGCTGGAGGAGCTCAAATGTTTAAAGATGCAGAGCCAGGAGACAAAGAAATTAATATTGAAAGAACAGAAGACGCATTAGACACAAAACCAGAAATAATTGCTGCTGGATGCCCGTTTTGTAATACTATGTTGACGGATGGTATTAAAAATAAAGAAAAAGAAGGAGATGTAAAAGTGATGGACATTGCAGAATTAATTGCAAATGCTCAAGATTTATAGAACTTTAGAGTTGAAATCGAAAATTCGAAATTTAAAAATAAAAAAAAATGTACGTACCATTTGAAAATTTACCGGAAGAATCTAAAATTTGGATCTACCAATCGAATAGAAAATTTTCGGATGCTGAATTTTCCGAAATAGAAACTGATTTACAGGTATTTCTAGAAAATTGGGCTGCACATGGGACGAGTTTGGTTTCTTCGTATCAGTTAAAATACAATAGATTTATTATACTAGCCGTTGATCAAGATGTTCAAACTGCTACTGGTTGCTCTATAGATTCATCTGTTGAATTTATCCAATCATTAGAAAAGAAATACAATGTTGATCTATTGGACAAAATGAATGTGACTTTTAAACTAGGAGAGCACATTGCGCACAAGCCATTAATAGATTTTAAAAAAATGGTAAAAGATAAAGCAGTCACTGAAAATACTATTGTTTTTAATAATTTAATTAACAATATTCAGGAATATAATGAATCATGGGAAGTCCCGGCTATCGATAGTTGGCATAGCCGTTTTTTCTAAAACATAATACTTTAATGAAAAATACAGGCATCAGAATTTCTTTTCTTTATGTCTTATTTTTTTTTATAACCAGTTGTATTGGAGTAAAAAATAATAAGCAGAAGGTAATACTTGCCCATCATCCTTCGGAAATTGATAGTGTAGTAGTTGACAATTCTCAAAAGCCTTCTATGCTTTTTGAAATATCAATTGAAGGGAAAAAATGGGTGGACAGTATTTATAATGCGATGACATTTGATGAAAAAGTAGGGCAGTTATTTATGGTTGCTGCCTATTCAAATAGAGATAACACTCATTATACTGCGATTGAAAAACTCATAAGTGAAAATAAAATTGGTGGATTACTATTTTTTCAAGGTGGGCCTGTACGTCAGGCCAATTTGACAAATCGGTATCAATCTAAATCTAAAACACCACTATTTATAGGTAATGATGCTGAATGGGGACTCAGTATGCGTCTCGACTCTACCTATACATATCCATGGAATATGACTCTTGGTGCGGTGCAAGATATTAAATTGATTGAAAAATTAGGTACTCAAATAGGAGAGCAAAGTAAAAGATTGGGTCTGCAGTTCAATTTTTCTCCCGTATTGGATATTAATACGAATCCTAAAAACCCTATTATTGGTTTCCGTTCATTTGGCGAAGATAAGTATAAAGTTACGGAACGAGCCATTGCAATGATGAAGGGGATGCAGAGTAAAGGTGTGTTTTCGACAGGGAAACATTTTCCAGGTCACGGAGATACAGATATCGATTCCCACAAAGGATTGCCAACTGTTAATTTTTCTAAGGAAAGATTAGAGATAATGGAGTTCTATCCCTATAAAAAGATGTTTGAAAAAGGACTTGCGTCAGTAATGGTTGCGCATTTAAACGTACCAAGCTTAGAACCTAAACCAAATTATCCTTCTTCTATATCTTATAAAATTGTCACAAATGTTCTCCAAAAGGAATTAGGATTTCAAGGTCTTATTTTTACAGATGCTTTAAATATGAAAGCAGTAAGTAGATTTAGCACTCCAGGTCAGATTGACTTAAAGGCGTTTCTGGCCGGCAACGATGTTTTACTGTTTCCTGAAAATGTTCCACTGGCTTTAGATGCTTTCAAGCAAGCCTATCAGGACTCTTTATTCACGGAAAGTAGACTGGCTTTGTCAGTGAAGAAAATTCTTAAATTCAAATACCACGCTGGTTTAAATACGTACAAGCCTATTGATACTAAGAATTTGTATCAGGATCTTAATTCATCTAAAAATGATGCTTTGCAATATGAATTGTACGAGAATGCCATTACTGTTTTAAAGAATACAAATACTATTTTACCAATCAAAGATTTAGCAAATCAAAAGATTGCCTACGTGAAAATGGGCGATGCAACAAATAGTACGTTTATTTCCACATTAAAAAAGTACACCGAAGTAACTGAAATTGCAGATGACAATCTTGAGAATTTACAATCAAAATTAAATCAATTTACAACTCTAATTATTGGTTACCATAAATCGGATATAGCTTGGAAAAGCTTTGATTTTAGTCAAACAGAATTACAAAAATTAGCTTTTTTAGCCAAAAACAACAATGTAATATTAGATGTTTTTGCTCCGCCTTATTCTTTGATTCCAGTAGATAGTTTTAATGATATCAAGGGCGTGGTGCTTTCGTATCAAAATAGTCTGATTGCACAAGAAGTTTCTGCTGAGTTGATTTTTGGTGCTATTGCTGCCAAAGGGAAATTACCTGTTACTGTCACGACTGAGTTTACTGCTAATTTAGGACTTTCAACAGAAAAATTAAATGTTTTAGGATTCACAGCAGCTGAAAATGTGGGAATGAATCCTTTGATTTTGGATAAAATTGAAGCCGTAGCACAAAAAGCAATCAATGGCAAAATGGCCCCTGGAATGCAGATTTTGGTAGCAAGAAAAGGAAAAGTCATTTATCAAAAGTCTTTTGGATACCAGACCTATGAAAAGAATTCAAAAGTCACTAATAGTGATGTGTATGATGTGGCTTCTTTAACGAAGATCTTATCTACATTGCCCAACGTAATGCTCCAATATGACCAGCAGAAAATAAACATGGAAACTAGATTAGACTCCATGCTACCTATATTTAAAAATTCAAATAAACAAGACATACACTTTAAGGAACTATTGTCGCACTATGCCAGACTGCAACCTTGGATTCCTTTTTATAAAGCTACGGTAGATAAAAGTGGGAACCCCTTGGATAAATATTATAAGAAAATATCAGAGGCACAATTTTCCACAAAAGTGGCTGATAGTCTTTTTTTAAGAAATGATTATCATGATACTATTATGAATTTGATTGCAGACAGTAAGTTGCTTCCGCAAAAAAAATACAAGTACAGTGATTTTACGTTTATGATTCTAAAAGAGTATTTAGAAAAAGCTACTGGAAAAACATTAGATGTTTTAAGTACTGATAATTTTTATAAACCACTTGGCGCCAATAATACCATGTACAATCCGTTGCAAAGTATTCCTAAAGATCGAATTGCACCAACAGAAATTGACACGTATTTCCGTAATCAGATTATACAAGGATATGTTCATGATATGGGTGCTGCAATGGAAGGTGGAATAGGAGGACATGCTGGAATTTTTTCAAATAGTATGGATATCGCCAAAATAATGCAGCTGTATTTACAAAAAGGAAATTATGGGAACAAGCAATATTTCTCTGAGAAAACATTCGATGACTTTAATACCTGTTATTTTTGTGCAGAAGGCAATCGAAGAGGCGTAGGTTTTGATAAACCTCAATTAGGAGATAAAGGCCCTACTTGTGGTTGTGCTTCCATGACTAGTTTTGGACATACTGGATTTACAGGCACAATGGCTTGGGCAGATCCAGAAACCGAAATCGTTTATATCTTCTTATCCAATAGAACATTTCCTGCAGATAGTACAAATAAATTATCAAGAGAAAATATTCGAGAAGACATTCAAGAAATAATATATGATGCAATTGAACGGTAATTAGTTTAAAGCAGATATATAATTAAAGATTTCTTTTGTCATTTTAAAAAATGGCGTTCCTATTTTCCTTAAATTCGTTACATTAAAATAAATACATGAAAATTGCAATAGTTTGTTACCCTACGTTTGGAGGAAGTGGAGTTGTCGCTACAGAGTTAGGGCTTGAATTAGCTCGTCATGGCCATGAAGTTCATTTCATTACTTACAGTCAACCCGTTCGTTTGGCATTGTTAAATCCTAACGTTCACTATCATGAAGTTAACGTTCCTGAATATCCATTGTTTCATTATCAGCCTTATGAATTAGCACTATCGAGCAAATTGGTCGATATGGTTAAACTATACAAAATTGAAATTCTGCATGTGCATTATGCTATTCCTCACGCTTATGCGGGTTATATGGCTAAGCAAATGTTGAAAGATGAAGGAATTGAAATCCCGATGGTTACTACGCTTCATGGAACAGATATTACATTGGTTGGAAATCATCCTTTCTATAAACCGGCGGTAAGTTTTAGTATCAATAAATCTGACGTGGTGACATCAGTTTCACAAAGTTTGAAAGAGGATACTTATAAGTTATTTAACATAAAAAAAGATATTCATGTCATACCTAACTTTATAGAATTAGATAAGAATACTAAAGATCCGAGTATTTCATGTCGCCGTTCTTTGATGGCTAAAGGAGACGAAAGGATAATTACTCATATTAGTAATTTTAGAAAAGTAAAGCGAATTCCTGATGTTATCAAAATATTTCATAAAATTCAACAGGAAATTCCTGCTAAATTAATGATGGTAGGTGATGGGCCTGAGAAAGAAAAGGCTGAATATCTATGTCAGGAATTAGGTATTTTGGATAAAGTTATCTTTTTTGGAAACAGTAATGAAATCGATAAAATTTTAAGTTACACTGATTTATTTTTGTTGCCATCTGAAACAGAAAGTTTTGGTCTCGCAGCATTAGAAGCTATGGCTTGGGGAGTTCCGGTGATCTCTAGTAATTCTGGAGGGTTGTCTGAAGTAAATTTTGAAGGGATTTCAGGTTATTTGAGCGACGTTGGGAATACAGATGAAATGGCTCAGAATGCGTTGAAAATATTAAAAGATAATACTGTTCTTTTAAAATTTAAAGAAAATGCATTGTCTGTAGCAAAGAAGTTTGATATTAAAAACATTTTGCCATTGTATGTCGATTTATATCAAAAGGCAATTAAGAAGTATTCGAAAAAAAATAAATTTTTGAATCAATCGAAAAAAGAATAACGCTTTGAATCAACTTAAAATAAACCAATGAAAAAAATCAGTTCTGTGTTTATTATTTTTTTATTAGTTTCCTGCGGGGCTACTGTTATAAAAGAAACAGGGAAATCACCTTTATTTGAAGTATTGACGCAACAATCTGATGGAGGGGGTAACATCCATTTCTACGAGATCTTGACTGAACCAAATGAAATAAAAATGTTGCAGAACGATAAGCAGTTGAAAAATAAGATTACTGCTATCGATGTTCAAAGATCAAATTTTGTTATTTTGAATATGGGCGAAAAAAGTACTGGAGGTTATTCAGTAGCGGTTGAAAGTGTTCAGGAAACGGAAAAAAATATAATAATCAATGTAAAAGAAAGTAGTCCGGAGCTTGGTACGATGGTATCTCAGGTAATAACTTATCCTTTTTGCGTTGTCAAAATTAACTCGAAAAAAGAAATTATTATTAAATAAAAAAATGCCACTAGAGATAGTGGCATTTTTTATATAAACAGAGTAATACTAGAATTGGTATTTAAGACCCAAGGCAATATCAGAACCGTAATTGTTTTTGTAGTAACCATTTCCACCAAATTCAGGTCTGAAATCTAAAGAGATTAATAATGGAATATCAAAATTATACTCAATTCCTATGTCCCCTGCAGCAAATGCAAACGTATCGTTATAATGAGTATTGTCGTTATCATAACTATAACTACCTAAACCACCACCTACACCAGCGTACCAGTTGAAACCACCATCAATGTTCCATACCCATTGGTACAAAGCAGCAAGTTTGATTGCGTTGTCATCATAACCATTATTATTGTAGTCTTTTCTATTTCTCCAACCTAAATCAAGTTCAAGTCTGTTGTTGCTTCCCAAAGCTCTTTGGTAAGTAATTTCAGTTCCAAAACCGCCACTGTCTCCTAAACGTAAACCTATTGCGTTTTTAGAGATGTCTTGTGCTTGTGTGCTAAATGCTAATCCAATTAACATAAAAGCAGATAAAATAATTTTTTTCATAGTTAAATATTTGTTGCTGCAAAGTTACAACGAAATGGGAACGAAAAATTTATATTTTAATTGTTAATTGTTTCAAAATTCACACCTTGAGTTTTGTTGATTTATGCTTTAAGCAATGATTACCAATGGTTTGTTATTTGTTTCTATTTTATTAAAAAAACGTTAAATTATTTGGTGACTCAGGTTGTCTTCCATTTCGAAGAGGTTTTCTTCTTCTGAAAAATTAGATTCCTGATAGCAGTATAGTTTCCATCTTTTCTTATTGTATTCAAGGGCTGTTAAATTTTCGACCCAATCGCCAGAATTGAGATATAGGACAGACCCATTTTTATTTTCCTTTTTTATAATTTTTGGTTCATGAATATGCCCGCAGATTACATAATCATACTTTTTTTCAATTGCGAGTTCTGTGGCCGTTTCTTCAAAATCAGAGATATGCTTTACTGCTTTTTTTACGCCTGCTTTTATTTTTTTCGAAAACGAATACGGTTCTTTTCCAATCTTTTTTAAACACCAATTAACAAACCGATTGGAAAGAATGAGATAATCGTAACCGAGGCCACCTAATTTAGCAATCCATTTTGCATGATTCACGGAAGCATCAAAAACATCACCATGAAAAATCCATGCTTTTTTATCATCCATTTCTAATATTAATTTATCCACTAGTGCGATGTTGCCCATATTCAGGTCACTGAATTTTCGAAGCATTTCATCGTGGTTTCCGGTAATGTAATAGACTTTAGTGCCTTTGGAAGCAAAGCTCATTATTTTTTGAATGATTTTCAAATGTGTTTGAGGAAAATAGGACTTTCTAAATTGCCAAATGTCTATGATATCACCGTTCAACACTAAAATTTTTGGTTTTATTGATGATAGGTACTTATTAAGTTCTATGGCATGACTGCCAAAGGTTCCAAGATGTACATCAGAAATTACAACGATCTCAACTTTTCTTTTTTTCAATTGATTCTAATTTGAAGTTTCACAAATTTAGGCATTGGGTTACGAATTCCGTTTTATTAGATTGTTATGAATTAGTAGTAACCATTAACTAAACGTAAACTTTTTAAGTTGGGGATTTTATTATGCAATCCTAATTTTAAATTTTTTACTTTAAGTCATAAAACATATATTTGTTCAAAACTTATTATAATGGCAGGAAATAGCTACGGTACTCTATTTAGAATAACAACTTTTGGAGAATCTCACGGAGAAGCATTAGGTGGAATAATTGACGGATGCCCGTCTGGAATAACGCTAGATTTAGAGGCAATTCAGCTAGAAATGTCAAGAAGAAAACCAGGCCAATCTGCTATCGTTACACAACGAAAAGAACCGGATGATGTTCAGTTTTTATCAGGCATTTTTGAAGGAAAAACGACAGGCACACCAATAGGATTTATTATACCCAATACAAATCAGAAATCAGACGATTACTCTCATATAAAGGATAATTATAGACCTAGTCATGCCGATTATGTTTATGAAAAGAAATATGGTTTTAGAGACTATCGCGGAGGCGGAAGAAGTTCAGCACGTGAAACTGCCAGCAGAGTAGTGGCAGGTGCAATTGCTAAGCAAATGTTGCCAGATATTAAAATTAATGCCTATGTATCTTCAGTAGGGTCAATTTTTCTGGAAAAACCCTATCAAGATTTAGATTTTTCAAAAACTGAAAATAATCCTGTTCGTTGTCCTGATGAAGAATCTGCAGTGATAATGGAAGAGTACATACGCGAAATTCGCAAGCAAGGAGATACCGTAGGGGGAACTATTACCTGTGTGATTCAGAATGTTCCAGTTGGTTTAGGGGAACCTGTTTTTGACAAACTGCATGCAGAACTGGGTAAAGCAATGCTTTCTATCAATGCTGTGAAAGGATTTGAATATGGAAGTGGATTTTGTGGTGCCAAAATGAAAGGTAGTGAGCACAATGATTTATACAATCCTGACGGGACGACAAAAACGAATCTTTCTGGTGGAATTCAAGGTGGCATTAGCAATGGTATGGATATTTATTTCCGAGTGGCTTTTAAACCAGTAGCTACCATTATGCAAAAACAGGAGTCGTTAGATAATCAAGGAAATATTACAGAGATGACAGGAAAAGGACGCCATGACCCTTGTGTTGTACCTAGAGCAGTCCCTATTGTGGAAGCGATGGCGGCAATTGTATTAGCTGATTTTTATTTGATTAACAAAATATATTAAAAACTAATTGAATGGTAACTCCAGTTTAAGGAGGTACTTTTAATGATAAACCAACCCATAAAACCAATAATAAACCAAATGAGTTCTACAAATACACAAGATAAGTCAATAACATCAAACTTGACGACACAAATACTGATTGCGATGGTTCTAGGAGCCATTTTAGGAATTGTTATTCACAATACCATTTCGGTAGAAGCTGCCTTATCTTTCAGTAATAAAATAAAAATTCTTGCTACCGTTTTTATAAGATTGGTGCAAATGATTATCGCACCATTAGTTTTTACGACGTTAGTTGTGGGTATTGCAAAATTGGGAAATGTAAGTGCAGTGGGTAGAATTGGGGGAAAAGCTTTAGGTTGGTTTTTTACAGCTTCTTTTATTTCACTATTATTAGGAATGTTTTTTGTGAATCTTCTTAAACCGGGAGTTGGACTTAATTTATCTAATGTTGATTTGACGTCAGCTTCAGAAGTGGCTGCTAAAACTCAGAGTATTTCCTTCGAAAATTTTATTGAGCATATTGTTCCAAAGAGTATTTTTGAAGCACTGGCTACGAATGAAATTTTACAAATTGTTGTGTTTTCAATTTTCTTTGGTTTAGCTGCTGCATCAATTGGTGACTATGTTAAACCTGTAGTTACTGCACTGGATAAAATGTCGCATATCATTTTAAAAATGGTAAATTATGTGATGAATTTCGCGCCAATTGGAGTTTTTGGAGCTATTGCGGGAGTTTTTGCAGTTAGGGATTTTCAAGAATTGGCTATTACATATTTTAAATTTTTCGGTTCCTTTTTAATTGGTATTTCGTCGCTTTGGATCGTATTAATCCTTGTTGGTTATATTTTCCTTAAGAGTAGGATGACAGTTTTGTTAAAAAGAATCGTTAGTCCATTAATTATTGCTTTTGGAACGACAAGTAGTGAAGCGGTTTTTCCAAAATTAACGGAAGAACTAGAGCGTTTTGGAGTGAAAGATAAAATTGTTTCCTTCATGTTGCCATTAGGGTATTCTTTTAACCTTGACGGTAGTATGATGTACATGACTTTCGCTAGTATTTTTATAGCGCAAGCCTATGGAATTGATTTGGATTTAGGAACGCAAATGACAATGCTACTCGTTTTAATGCTTACAAGTAAAGGAATAGCAGGAGTGCCAAGGGCTAGTTTAGTTGTTGTGGCAGCCACTTGTGGTATGTTTGATATTCCAATTGAGGGCATCGCTTTGATATTACCAATAGATCACTTTTGTGATATGTTTAGAAGTGCTACTAATGTTTTAGGAAATGCATTAGCCACTTCGGTGGTAGGACAATGGGAAGAAAATAACGAAATAGAAATAGATTCCTTAGACTAAATGATACTAAAAAACTCCTCAGATTTGAGGAGTTTTTAATTTAGGGATATTTGGCTTTATAGCTAAAATTAAAATTAAAATTATGAAGAAACTTGCGATGCATTGGAAAATCTTAATAGGAATGATATTAGGATTACTGTTTGGATTATTAATGAAGAATCTTGAACAAAAAGGGATTGTCGTCGATTGGATTAAACCCTTTGGGACTATTTTTATAAATCTTCTTAAAATGATTGCCGTTCCATTAATAGTGGTTTCGTTAATAGTAGGGTTAGCAGATTTAAAAGATATTTCTAAGCTTTCAAAACTTGGTGGAAGAACGGTATTATTTTATTTATGTTCTACCGTAATAGCCGTTACTATTGGTTTAGGTTTGGCTAATCTAATAAAACCAGGGAGGTATATTAATCAAGAGTCGAGAGAAAGTTTGATCCAAAATTTTTCTGTGGATGCCTCTCAAAAGATAGAAATGGCGGCGAGTACTAAAAAGAATGGCCCCCTTCAACCATTGATTGATATTGTTCCAGATAATTTTTTCAAGGCTTTAAGCGATAATGGTAGTATGTTACAGGTTATCCTTTTCGTAATCCTTCTTGGTATCGGACTTATCTTAGTTGAGGAAAAGAAAGCGAAACCTGTTGTCGAATTTTTTAAAGGGTTAAATGAAGTTATTATGAAAATCATCGATATCATAATGCTTTTTTCTCCTTATGGTGTTTTTGCTTTAATGGCCTCTTTGATGGTAGAAATCCCCGACTTTAGTACGCTAAGAGCATTAGGTATTTATGGATTGACGGTTGTCTTAGGGTTGTTTATTATGACTTTTCTATTTTACCCTGCGTTGTTACTGATTTTTGCAAAAGTAAATCCAATAAAATTTTTCAAAGCAATTGCACCTGCACAATTGTTGGCTTTTTCGACAAGTTCAAGCGCAGCTACGTTGCCAGTAACGATGGAATGCGTAACGGAACATGTAGGAGTTGATGAAGAAGTGTCCAGTTTTGTATTGCCGCTAGGCGCTACGGTAAATATGGATGGTACAAGTCTTTATCAGGCGGTAGCAGCTATTTTTATTGCTCAGGCAATGCTCCCAAATCCTTTAGACTTAAATACACAATTAATGATCGTGGTTACGGCAACGCTTGCTTCGATAGGATCTGCAGCAGTTCCTAGCGCCGGAATGGTCATGCTTGTTATCGTTTTAGGTCAAGCTGGAATTCCTGAAGCGGGATTGGCACTTATCTTTGCCATTGATAGACCTTTAGATATGTGCAGAACCGTGGTCAACGTGACTAGTGATTCTACTGTTGCTACCATCGTAGCAAAATCCGTAGGGAAATTGCACCACCCTAAGGATTTTTAGTTAAATACAAGTATAAATATTTTATATATTAGAAATAAGCCGTTCACACTATTTATTTAAGGTAAAATATCTTGAATAGATTGATTTGGAACGGCTTTTTATATTGTTTTAGAATTCGTTTTTAAGTTGTCATGTATAGTTTTAAATTTAGTTTATAAATTTCCGTGTAGGATATTTCTTTTTATTGTTTTTCTTTAATTTGTTAATATCTATTTAATTTAAATATTGATAGTCAATTATATAAATGTATATTTGATAATAAAAAGCAAGTTATGCCGCACATACGAATACTTTTATTCCTTTTTTTTTCGTTAAAAATGTTCAGCAATGTTCCTATTGCAAACGCGGATACTCCTTCTAGAAAAGCAATTTTAAAATTAACCGTTGTTGCTACTACTAAATTAGCTGAGTCTAAATTTGAACAATCATTAGCCACCGCAAGATTAGCATTGCGGTATGCTATCGACAGGAATGACGACGAATTGATTGCTAAATCATACAATACGATTGCGGCAAATTTTGAAGAATTGTCTGAAATTGATAAAGCTGTCTTTTATTATAAAAAAGGACTGTCGTATGCAGATAAAACTAATAATGATACTATCAAGAATTCGCTCAATAATAACATAGGGAATGTTTATTGTTTTGAATTAAACAACCTTAGCGAAGGGATAAACTATTACCAAAAAGCACTTGAGTATAGTTCTAAAATTAACGATTCCAAGGGAGCCTATATCACAAAAATGAATATTGCATGGGCTTATTTTTATAAAGGAAGTTTTAACAAAGGGAAACCCTATTTAGATTTTATAAATACCCATCAAAGTGAATTAGATGATAAGGAGACTATTGTGGCTGTAAATATGCTAAATGGGATGTTTTTTACCAATAAATTAGAATTTGATAAAGCCGATTCGTTTTTTAAAAAAGCAATTATATTAGGAAAAGAAGGTAATGAGCAATCTGATTTGTTGTATGTGTATGAAGAGTATGCCAATCTATTGATGAAGAAAGGAGATTATAAAATGGCTTATGAAAATTTAGTCCTTTATAATTCAATAAAAAAAATACTTGAAGATTCTAACAAGCTTAAGAAAGCAAATGTTGTTGGTCTTAATCTAGAGTTAGATGAATATAAAAGAAAAGTTGATACAATAGAAAACGAAATAAATTTACAAGAAATAAGTTTGCAAAAGTCAAGGATTATTGTAATATTATTTATTATAGCCTTTAGTGTGGTGCTACTATTACTTTATAATTTTTATAGGAATAATAGGTTTAAGAAGAAAAAAAATGCGGAGTTCATCATCGCGAATGAAAAATTATTTATTGCAAAAGAGAGAGCAGAAGAAGCGTCTCATTTGAAATCACAGTTTGTATCAACTATCAGTCATGAACTACGTACGCCTTTATATGGTGTTGTAGGTATAACAAATTTGTTATTGGATGAGCATAAAGAACTGGCCGATAGTCCTCATTTAGCCTCCCTTAAATTTTCGGCACGTTACTTACTGTGTCTGGTTAATGATGTTCTTCAAATCAATAAGATCGAAGAAAATAGAATTGTGCTCGAAAGCTTAACGTTCAATCTAGCTGATGAAATTAATCTGATTAAGAATTCATTATCATTCATTGCTAAAAGCCATAAGAACCATATTAATGTTAGTATCGACCCTGCAATTCCTGAATATTTAATAGGGGATAAACTAAGGTTTTCTCAAATTATAATAAACATGGTAAGTAATGCACTGAAGTTCACAAATAATGGGGAAGTAAATATTAAAGCTGATTTAGTTAGAATCGAAAATAAAGCTCATTTTATTGAATTTAATATTGAGGACAATGGGGTTGGAATTGCAGAGGAAGATCAAGAAAAGATATTTGAAAAATTTGTACAGATTGGAAGAAAAGAAATTGATTATCAAGGTACCGGCTTAGGTTTATCTATTGTAAAACGACTATTGGAATTGTTTGATAGTACTATCTCTCTTAAAAGTAAAACAGGAGAAGGGACTACTTTTACCATTGCATTTGATCATGATCCTATTAAAACTATGGAGCTTATAAATAAGATTCAAGTTGATTTAAGCTCGAGTGAAATATTTAAAGTACTTGTGGTAGATGATAACAAAATTAATCAGCTAATCACGAAAAAGATTATTGAAAAAAATAATTGCAAAAGCAGAGTAGTTGATTCAGGTATGGCCGCTCTTGCGATACTTGAAACCGAAAAATTTGATATTATATTGATGGATATAAATATGCCGTTGATGAATGGTTTTGAAACTACCAAAAGAATACGTCAAAAAGGGATAGTAACTCCTGTAATAGCAGTAACTGCCTTTGACAAAGAAGAAATTTCAGAAGAGGCACTTTCAGCTGGAATTAACGACATTATCATTAAACCTTTTGAGCCAGTACTTTTATTTAAAACGATAAATCAGCTTTTGTATGGAGAAAACAAGACCGAGCTGGTTTAGAAGCTTTATATTCGATTAAAAAAAGAGAATCGCAAAATCTTACTAAATTATTTCTAGTTTAAATGATTTCGCGATTTCTTTATATAAGAATTTAAAAAAAACTCCTGTTTATTTAATGGCAATAGTCTTTGCTGTTTTTTTCTTGCCTCCTTCTTTTTTGGCTATATCAACATGCAGTATGCCATCTTTGTAATTGGCATTAATGTGGTTTTCATCAGTATAATCCGGAAGATTAAAAGATCTAGAAAAGGATTGATAGCTAAACTCTTTTCGATAGTAATTCTCTTTTTTACTTGTCTCTTCTTTCTCTTCTTCTTTTTCTGAAGAAATAGTTAGCATGTTGTTATCTATTTCGATTTTAAAATCTTCTTTTTTTAGACCTGGAGCTGCTAATTCGATTTCAATTTTTTTATCTGTTTCTTTTAGATTAACAGATGGTAAATTGGTTCCTAATGTTGCAAAATTTGGGCCAGTCATTTCCATAAGATCTCTGGATAAAAAATCATCAAAAAATGTATTCGTTGTTGGTAAAAAACCAGTGCTTACTAACGGAGTAAATCCGTTTCTTTTTACTAATGCTTCCATAATTGGTTAGTTTTAAATGATTATTAATTACTATTAAAATTATAAAATAAAAGAGTGTACTTAAATTTTGACAACAACAATAACATTTAATTAACTAATAAACAAGTAGTTACGTAATAAAAAAATACCTTTCTCCATGTTGGAAAAAGGTATTTGTTATAGTTGATTGGTAATAATAAATTTATTTAATACCAGCGTTTTTTATTTTGTTTTGAAGCATCTGACTTTCTTGATTTATGAGCAGCACCACTTCTGTTTGAATTTTTTGGTTTTGTAGATCCTCCAGGAGCTGTTTCAGGATTTCCAGAGTGCCATGGGTACGGGTGATCACTTACGATTTTTACATCTACTTTAATTAATTTTTGGATGTCTTTCCAATAGCCATGCTCATCTTTACTACAAAATGAAATAGCAATACCACCATTTCCAGCGCGTCCTGTTCTTCCTATTCGGTGAACGTATGTTTCAGGAATATTTGGCAAATCAAAATTAATTACATAGGGCAATTGATCAATATCAATTCCACGAGCCGCAATATCAGTTGCTACTAGAACGCCTACTTCTTTGTTTTTAAAAGCTTCTAACACACGTTGTCTCGCATTTTGAGATTTGTCTCCATGTATTGCTTCAGCTGCAATTCCGTTTTTACGTAATGCTTTTACCACATTATCTGCACCATGCTTCGTTCTTGAGAAAACTAAAACGTCAGACAAATCTTGATTCTTAATTAAATGATATAATAAGTTTCTTTTTTCTGTCTTTTCAACAAAATAGACGTTTTGTTCCACATTTTCAGCAGTAGATGAAACTGGGGAAACGGTTACCGTCTCTGGGTTTGTTAAAAAGATTTCAGCCAGTTCTCGAATTGCAATTGGCATTGTTGCAGAGAAAAATAGTGTTTGTCTATTTTTAGGAGTCAGTTTAACTATTTTTTTCACATCGTTTACAAATCCCATATCGAGCATTTGATCTGCTTCATCAAGTACCAACGCATGTAAATGATCAAGGTCAATGAAGCCTTGTTTGTGTAAATCAAGTAATCTTCCCGGAGTTGCTATTAAAATATCAACACCATTTTTTAAGGCGTCAACCTGCGGGTTTTGTGAAACACCACCAAAAATAGTCAGTTGTGTTAAGTTCGTATATTTAGCATAGGTGTCAAAACTTTGACCAATTTGTACTGCTAGTTCTCGTGTAGGAGTTACTACTAATGCACGAATTTGTTTGGCCTTCTTTGATGAGCCTACAATGCGATGTAATTGGTGTATAATTGGGATGGCAAATGCTCCTGTTTTTCCGGTTCCGGTTTGTGCACAACCTATTAAATCCTTTCCGGCTAATACTAGCGGAATTGACTGTTCTTGAATGGGAGTGGGGTTAGTATAGCCTTGTTCATATACGGCTCTTTGTATACTTTTGGAAAGTGATAAATCTTCGAATAACATATTTTTGAAATTTAATATCCTGTATTAAGTACGAGGATAGTGTGGCAAAGATAGTATTATTATTTTTGATGCTTATTTATTACTACTGTTCAAGGAGTTTCATTCTTGTATTGGATGAGTTTAAGTGGCTATTTAGACTATACTATTATTCGCTTTTATAAAATCAGTTACAAAGTAGCCTATTAGTTTACCTATCAAATGATTGTTTTTTTCTTCACCTAAGTCTGGCGCACCTTCACATATGTGTATGTAAGAGGCATTTTTATTTTTTCCGAAAAAGGAAATAAACTGTCTGAGTTCTTCCACTGAAAAACCACTCAAAGTCATTGCACTGCTCGCAATATTTGGAATGGCATCTAAATCAATTTCAATTCCGTAATAATCAGTTTTTATAAATTCAAGAGCACTAATCATTTCTTGATTAAATTCTTTTTCTTTTCGAATTGCCAGGCTGTCATAGGTATTGTAACGTACGCGATCCTCTGTTTTTTTGATTAGATCTAAAACACTTTTGGAGGTGTAGTTTTCATGTAATCCAAAAATAAAATATTTTTTAAGAAAACCTTCTTCGTATGCATATGAAAAACCATTACCGCTATGACGTCCTTCTAGGATTCTAAAATCAGAATGAGCATCAAAATTAACTGCATTTACTGGCTTTCCTTTTGCAAGAGCGGTACCTTTTATATTACCGTAGGAATTATTGTGTCCTCCGCCAATTATTATTGGGGTTTTGCCAGATTTGATAATATTGAAGACAATATGAGAAACATCTTTGTCTATTTTTTCAACTAATTGACTTAATTTGGAACGATCATCAATATCATGGAAATCTAGATTTTCGACTTCTTTCATTTCGGCGGAAACATTCACTTGCCCCAAGACAATTATCTGGCTCCCTTTACAAAAACGATTGTGCTGAATGTTAGCAATACTTCTAATAGCGCTATCCCATGCCGAAGCCGTCCCTGGTCTTCCGAAATTTGCTCTTACACCTATATCTTCAGGGATTCCGAATAGCACATACTTAGCCTCACACGTTTTTAAAAAAGTAAGCGTATCTACTCCTTTTGGTACGGTGATCATTTTTTCGCCAAATTTTATTTCACCACTTCTATGGTTGGTGATTTTAGCAAGGTCATTCATTGTAAAAGGCAGAAGCTTTTCCATAAAAAGAAAAATATTTTTTCCAAAAATAATATAATTGTGTTAACATACGTTATAACTTGAATATATATTGTTAAATTTGAAAAAAAATATTTTAAAAATGGAAAATCAAAAAAGTAGTTCAAGTCTGAAAGCAGTTATTGCTGTATTAGCGGTTTTATTAGTAGGTAGCTTAGTTTATATCTTTAAAGTTACTTCTGATGTAAAAACAGTAAAAACAGAATTGAAAAGTACAATGACTGAAAAAGAAACAGTTATGAAAGATTTACAAGAATTAAAAGCTACTTATGACACAGCAATTTCTGAAAACACCTCAATGTCTGATGAGTTAATTCTAGAAAGAGATAAAGTCGTGGGTTTAATGGCTGATTTGAATAAATCTAAAGGGGATGTAGCTTCTATGGCTAAATATAAAAGCCAATTTAATGCGCTACAAAACAACATGAAGGCTTTAATGGCTGAAAATGAAGGTTTGAAAACGGAAAATAAAATGGTGACTTCACAACGTGATAGTACTGTAGTTGTTTTAGGAGAGTCTAAAAAATACAATGAGGTTTTAGTTGGACAAAATGAAGAATTAGCGAAAGTGGTAGAAAAAGGTTCGAAATTAACTGTTTTGAACATAAAAGCTCTAGCGTATAAAATGAGAAGTTCTGGTAAACAAATCGAAACGGATAAAGCCAGTAGAGCAGATGCGCTAAAAATTAGCTTTACTATTGCAGAAAACCAAATTGCAAATTCAGGTGATAAAACCTATTATGTACAGGTAATCGATAGTAAAAATAATGTTTTAGGAGAAAAGAAGACTGTGAGTTTTGGTGATAAAGATTTAACATACAGTTTTGCAACTAATGTAAAATACGAAAACAAAACAGTTCAAGTATCAGAAGTTTTGCCTGGAAAAGATTTTGCTCAAGGAACTTACTTTGTAAATGTTTTTGACAAAGGAGAGATGGTATCAAAAACTAGTTTTACTTTGAAGTAGTATATAGTTTGTATAAAAATGAAGAGGAGCTTAATGGCTCCTCTTTTTTTATGTAATAATTTTTCCTTCAAGAAATATGCGGTCTATTAAATTGCTGCCAAAGGCATAGGGCAATTGATAATAAGACGGGATAGGCTTCGTAATAATAAAATTAGCTTTTTTACCGATTGTTATACTTCCATGAGTATCCGAAATTCCCATTGCATACGCTCCATTGATAGTGGCGGCATTAATTGCTTCCTCGGGAGTCATTTTCATTTTTATACAGGCGGTAGCTACAACAAAGTTCATGTTTCCGGATGGAGTAGAACCAGGATTGTAATCTGTAGCTAGTGCTAGCGGAAGTCCAGCTGCAATCATTGCGCGTGCGGGTGTGTACGGGATACTCAAAAAATAAGAACACGAAGGTAAGGCTACAGGCATGGTATTTGTATTTTTTAAAGCTTCAATATCTTCCGGCGTCATTACTTCAAGATGATCCACAGACAACGCATTGTGTTTTATCCCTGCTTGAATCCCACCAATTGAATTGAACTGGTTTACATGAATTTTTGGCTTTAAGCCAAAGTGTATTCCGGCATTCATAATTTCTTCTGTTTCTTCAACAGTAAAATAACCAGTTTCACAAAACACATCAATGAACTGTGCTAGATTATTTTTAGAAATTTCAGGAAGCATATGATTGATTATCATATCAATATATCCTTTTCTATCTTCTTTATAGGCTAAAGGTATAGCATGAGCTCCCAGAAATGTAGCTTTTATTGTTATGGGGTAGTTTTGTGCTAACTGTTTAATTACACGGAGCATTTTTAACTCTCCGTCTATGGTTAAACCGTAACCTGATTTGATTTCGACTGCTCCAGTTCCTAATCGCATGACTTCTTCTAAACGTACCTTGGATTGATTGTATATTTCTTCTTCGGTTGCGTCGTTGAGATTTTTAGCTGAATTTAAGATTCCGCCACCACGGTTGGCTATTTCTTCGTAGCTCATTCCATTGATGCGATCTACAAATTCCTGTTCGCGATTACCAGCATAAACTATGTGAGTATGACTATCGCACCAGGAAGGCAATATTATTTTACCAGTCGCATCGATAGTTTGATCAGCTTTAGTTTTTGGTAAAATGTCCATTGAACCAAAATCATCAATCAGATTATCTTTAATTATCAAATAAGCATTTTTGATGGTAGGAAGAATACCCATAGCAGCACCAGATATTTTTGCAACTCCTATTTCTCTAATTTGAAGTAGTTCCTTTATATTTATAATTAATGTGGTCATCGTTCTTTTTTAGTTATTCTGAAACCGTTATTTCAAATAATGTATCCCAATATTTTCCTGTTACAAAAATAGTTTTGGTTTTGGGGTTGTATGCTATTCCATTCAAAACATCGGCATTGGTATTTTTAACTAATTTTTTTAAACCAGACATGTCTAAAATCCCTTCAACTGAGCCAGTAGTAGGATTCACAACAGCAATGGCATCTTTTTGCCACACATTAGTATAGATTTTACCATTAATCCATTCCAATTCATTAATTGCTTTAATTTTTGAACTTCCAGAATAAACATTGACATAATCAATCATTTTTTGAGTTTCAGGATCCATTTTCCAAATTTTTTCTGTTTTATCAGTTTGGTAAATGTATTTCCCGTCGTTTGTCATTCCCCAACCTTCGATATCCTTTTCGTAAGCAAAGGTTTTCTCTAATTTTAAGGTGTTTGCGTTATAGATAAATCCTGTTTTTTCTTGCCAAGTTAATTGGTATAATTTACCATTGATAAAAGTAATTCCTTCTCCAAAATATTTTTTATCTAAATCATGTTGATAATACACTTTACCGGTTTTGTAATCATATTTTCTAAAATAAGATGATTCTTTTTGACCTGTACTTTCATATAATGTGTCTTTATAAAACTCTAAACCTTCAGTGAAAGAAAGCGTATCGTGAGGATATTTATTAACTATTTTATATTTTAAAAGTTTAGGTTGTATGTTTGAAACTAATTCTACTCTTGCGGTAGCCTCAGCATTTTGACCTTCATAGTATACCAATGCCTTTAAATTTTGATAGCCTAGTTTTTGGTCTTTAAATTCAAACTTAAAGGTATCAAGTCCTTTTTTTGAAGCTATTTTTTTATCGTTTACATAGTAGATAACGCTGTCTACTTTTTTAGTATTTAGGTTAGAAACACCTAGATTTATAGCCTCTTGTGGCTGATATTGTTCCTTAAAAGTAGAAATATCAAAAGTAAAAACAGTATTCTCTCCTTTTTTTTGATCGTTGCAACTAACTAAAGCGATTCCTAATAAAATGAAAGATAGGAAGTTATATTTTTTCATGGCTAAAATTTTTAATAGACCAATATACAATGTTATTTTTACAGCACAAAGCACTTGCAAAAATATAAAAAGATTGTATATTTGCACCGGCAAGTCCTACACGACCAGCTCCTGCAGACTCCCCCAGGATGGGAACATAGCAAGGGTACGTGGTTGAGCGGTGCGATGTAGGTCGCTTGCCATTTTTTTTAATCTGAATTTAATTCAGATTCTTTTTACAGAAATTAAACAAAAGTAGTCTTCCTTATGGAGGATTTTTTTATTTTTGGCCCAACCAATAAAAGCAACCATGAGTAAAGTAGTTTTGATTACGGGAGGTTCCTCCGGAATAGGGAAATCAATTGGTGAGTTTTTGCATCAAAAAGGATTTGTTGTATATGGAACGAGCAGGAACCCAGAACGGGTGCTCAATACTATTTTTCCATTAGTGGCATTAGATGTTCGTAACTCAGAATCGATTCAAACCGCTGTTGCAAAAATCATTGCTGCCTCCGGTAGATTAGATATTGTAATTAATAACGCAGGTGTTGGAATCACAGGGCCATTAGAAGAAATCCCTACAGAAGAAATAAAAAATAATTTTGAAACTAACTTCTTCGGGCCTATTGAAGTAATGAAGGCAGTGTTGCCACAAATGCGTGCGCAAAAATCAGGTTTAATCATTAATGTTACTTCGATTGCCGGATATATGGGATTGCCTTATCGCTCTATTTACTCTGCTTCTAAGGGTGCTTTAGAATTAATAACTGAAGCATTGCGCATGGAAGTAAAGTCCTTCGGTATTCATATTGCTAATGTTGCTCCGGGTGATTTTGCTACTAATATTGCTTCAGGACGATATCATGCGCCGGTTATCAAGGGTTCTGCTTATGAGGGCTCTTATGGAGAATCGTTGCGAACGATGGATGAACATGTCGATGGCGGTAGTAATCCTAATGAAATGGCAGAAGCAGTTTATAAAATTATCCAGACTAAAGAGCCGAATGTTCATTATAAAGTAGGGGCTTTTATGCAGAAATTTTCGATTGTTTTAAAGAGAATTCTTCCTGATAAAGTATATGAAAAGATGCTGATGAACCATTATAAGTTGTAATTTTGTATCAAATTTGCGTGAGGGATTATAGCGAAAATCCTTTTATTTTTTTTCTTTAAAAAAATAAAAGATTGTAGCGGAAAGCCCGGCCCGAAGTTTTTACGAAGGGGCACGCCCAAAAGACAAACACATAATTAAACAAACAGATATTATGAAATTTTTTATTGACACGGCTAATTTAGCTCAAATTAAGGAAGCGCAAGCGTTAGGAGTTTTGGACGGAGTTACTACAAATCCATCATTGATGGCGAAGGAAGGAATTACTGGAAAAGACAATATTTTGAAGCATTACGTTGACATTTGCAATCTTGTTGAAGGAGATGTAAGTGCTGAAGTGAATGCGCTTGACTATGACGGAATGATTAAAGAAGGGGAAGAATTAGCCGAATTACACGAACAAATCGTAGTAAAATTACCTATGACTAAAGAAGGTGTTATGGCGGCAAAATATTTTTCTGATAGAGATATTAAAACCAATGTAACTTTAGTATTCTCAGCAGGTCAAGCTTTATTAGCTGCCAAAGCTGGTGCTACTTATGTTTCTCCATTCATTGGTCGTTTAGATGATGTTTCTACTGATGGATTGGCTTTGATTGAAGAAATTAGATTGATATATGATAACTACGGTTATGAGACTCAAATTCTTGCTGCTTCAGTGCGTCATACCATGCATATTGTAAACTGTGCTAAAATAGGTGCAGACGTTATGACAGGGCCGCTTTCTGCGATATACGGATTGTTAAAACACCCTTTAACTGATATTGGTTTAGCTCAATTTGTTGCTGATTTCGAAAAGGGAAATAAGTAAAAGAAGATAGTAGTATTCAGTGATTAGTCACGGTATGTTGCTTAGAAATAAAAAGCCCCATTTGCATCTGCAAATGGGGCTTTTTTATGATTATTAGCAAATTACTTTCTTACAAAAGGAGGTAATAATTTAGAAGAAACTTCTCCAAATCCTATTCTAACTTGGCTATTTTCGCAATACCCTTTCATGATCACAGTATCGTTATCATTTATGAATTTACGTTCTGTACCATCATTCAATTTTATTGGGTTTTTTCCTCCCCAAGTCAACTCAAGCATCGAACCATAGCTCCTTGGTGTTGGTCCAGAAATTGTTCCTGATCCCATCATATCTCCAGAATTTACACGACAACCATTTGAGGTATGATGTGTTAATTGTTGACTCATGGTCCAGTACATATGTTTAAAATTGGAATTGCTTATCACAGTAGGTTCTACATTTTCTGGTTGTAGTGCCACTTGTAAATGAATATCAAAGGAATGTTTTCCTTTTTGTTGCAAATACGGTAGCGGACTCGGATCTTGTTTTGGACTAAGAACTCTAAAAGGCTCTAAGGCATCCATAGTTACAATCCAAGGTGAAATTGATGATGCAAAGTTTTTAGCTAAGAACGGTCCAAGTGGTACATATTCCCATTTTTGGATGTCTCTAGCGCTCCAATCATTCAATAAAACCATTCCGAAAATATAATCTTCGGCCTCGTTAATTGGAATCATTTCCCCCATTACGTTAGCGTCTGTTGTAATAAATGCAGTTTCTAGTTCAAAATCGATTAAACGAGAAGGCCCAAAAACAGGAGTAGTTTCACCAGCTGGTAAAGTTTGGCCAATAGGTCTGTGAACCGGAATTCCTGAAGGGATGATAGTAGAACTTCTTCCATGATATCCTACTGGTATGTGAAGCCAGTTAGGCAATAAAGCATTTTCTGGATCACGAAACATTTTTCCTACATTAGTGGCGTGTTCTTTGCTGGAATAAAAGTCAGTATAGTCTCCGATAAGAACGGGTAATTGCATTTCTACTTCGTCCATTTTGAATATTACGATATCCTTATGTTTATCGCTATCTCTTAATTTAGGATTGTTTTCATCAAATATATCGGCAATGCGATTTCGTACTAATCGCCATGTTTTTTTACCATCTGAGATAAAATCATTTAAAGTGTCTTGCATGAACATATCGTCAGTCAATTCTATACCTTCAAAGTAATTTAACTGTTGTAAAGCACCTAAATCTATAGCAGAATCACCTATTCGTGTACCCACAGTCACTACATTTTCTTTCGTAAGAAATACTCCGAACGGAATGTTTTGAATGGGGAAATCACTGTTTTCTGGTACTTCTAACCATGATTTTCTTTTGGTATCGTTAGCTGTTATTGACATATAATGTTAATTGTTTTGTTGAAAATTATACTTCAAATATATTATAATCTAACAGTTTCACAAACGTTTTTTTGTATTTTTGCTACAAATTAACTAAAAACAAAGAAATGCAACGCGACAAACAAATTTTTGACCTTATTCTAGAAGAACAAGAAAGACAAATACACGGATTAGAATTAATTGCTTCAGAGAATTTTGTAAGTGATGAAGTGATGGAAGCAGCAGGTTCTGTTCTAACAAATAAATATGCCGAGGGATATCCAGGAAAAAGATACTACGGAGGTTGCGAAGTAGTGGATGTTGTGGAGCAAATTGCCATTGATAGAGCTAAAGAATTGTTTGGTGCTGAATATGCTAATGTGCAGCCACATTCTGGTTCACAGGCTAATACAGCAGTTTTCTTTGCTTGCCTTAAACCTGGTGACAAGATTCTTGGTTTTGATTTGTCTCATGGTGGACATTTAACACACGGTTCACCAGTAAACTTTTCGGGACGTTTATATAGCCCAGTTTTCTATGGTGTTGATGCAGAAACAGGACGTTTAGATTATGACAAAATTCAAGAAATAGCAACAAAAGAACAACCGAAATTGATTATCGCTGGAGCTTCGGCTTATTCTCGTGATATGGATTTTGAGCGTTTTAGAGTAATTGCAGACAGTGTAGGCGCTATTTTATTTGCTGATATTTCGCATCCTGCAGGATTGATTGCTAAAGGTTTGCTTAATGACCCAATTCCTCATTGCCATATCGTTTCGACTACAACACACAAAACATTACGCGGACCGCGCGGAGGTTTGATTATGATGGGTAAAGATTTTCCTAATCCATTTGGTTTAACAACTCCAAAAGGAGATATCAGAATGATGTCATCCCTATTGGATTTAGCTGTTTTTCCTGGAAATCAAGGTGGGCCTTTAATGCATATCATTGCTGCAAAAGCAGTGGCTTTTGGTGAAGCTTTGAAAGATGAATTCTTTACTTATGCTTTACAATTGCAAAAAAATGCTAACGCAATGGCAGACGCTTTTGTGAAAAGAGGATATAATATCATTTCGGGAGGTACAGACAACCACATGATGTTGATTGATTTGAGAAATAAAGGAATTTCGGGAAAAGAAGCTGAAAATGCTCTAGTAAAAGCAGAAATTACCGTTAATAAAAATATGGTCCCATTTGATGACAAGTCTCCATTTGTAACTTCTGGTATTCGTGTTGGAACTCCAGCTATTACCACACGTGGATTAGTTGAAGAAGATATGGAAACTATCGTTGAATTGATTGACAGAGTGTTGATGAATCATACAAACGAAGATATCATTGAAGAAGTGGCTAATGAAGTGAATGAAATGATGAGCGAAAGAGCTATTTTCGTTTTCTAAAAAACTTTTGTTTAAAGTTCCAGGTTTAAAGTTTAAAGGTTTGTGTTTACGGAAATGTATCGCATGTTTTAGACTTTAAACTTTTTTTTTGAATTCAAACTTTAAACTTTTATAAACTTTAAACAAAAAAAAATGGGTGTATTACGATTGCAATTACCAACGGATCCAAGATGGGTCAATATTGTTGAGAAAAATATCGAAGAAATTTTGACTGATCATGCTTGGTGTGAACAAAAAGCAGCAACCAACGCGATTACTATAATCACCAATAATTCAGAGCATCAAGATTTGGTTAAGGATCTTTTGGCTTTGGCCAAAGAAGAAATTGATCATTTTGAGCAAGTTCATAACATTATCATTAAGCGTGGGTTGAAATTAGGACGTGAACGCAAAGACGACTATGTAAACGAGTTGTATTTGTACATGAAAAAGAACGGCAATGGAAGTAGAGTTTCTAGTTTAGTAGAACGATTGCTTTTTTCGGCTATGATTGAAGCCAGGAGTTGTGAACGTTTTAAAGTGCTGTCAGAAAATATTCAGGATGAAGAATTAGCTTTATTTTACAGGGATTTAATGGAAAGTGAAGCGGGTCATTATACCACATTTATTACCTACGCTCGAAAATATGGAACAGGAATTGATGTAGAAAAACGTTGGAGAGAATGGATCGATTTTGAAGCTTCGATTATCGAAAATTATGGCAAAAACGAAACGATTCACGGATAAATGGGTTAGTTATAGTACTATTTAGGATGTGATATAAAAGAATAGAAATCAGAAAATTATACTATTATTTGGGATTTGAACCCAAGTTTTATAGTAACAGATGCTTTATTTTTTGCTCTGATTGATAAAATTAATATATATTTATAACCGTTAATGTTCAATAATTATAATTTTTTCAAATGAGACTCTATATAAAATATGATGGAATCGTGGCTTGTAGAGTGATTTTACAAGAACAATTAGAAAGATTAAATATCAAACACAAGCTTTTAGAATTAGGAGAAATTGAAATAAGCAATACTGTATCTGATGTCGATTTTGCTGAACTTCAAGCTTCTTTAAATAGATATGCTATTTATATTGTAAATAATGAAAAAAGCCAACTGATACAAAGAATAAAAGATACTATTGTAGAAATGATTTATGAGAATGACAAGTTGCCAGCGGTTACCATTTCTCAGTATTTATCAGATAAACTTAATTTAAGTTATGGATATATAACTAATGTTTTTACGGAGAATACCTATTCTTCTATTGAGAATTTTATTATTATTCAAAAAATTGAAAGAGCAAAGAAATTAATACTAGAAGATCAATTGACTTTAACTGAGGTATCTTATAAATTGAATTATAGTAGCGTGGCTTATTTATCTAGTCAGTTTAAAAAAGTAACTGGATTAACGCCTTCAGCATTTAAAAGAATTGTTGATAAAAGAAGAAATTTATCGAATTAACAGTTTAGGTATCCAAATAATTATACATAAAAATAATACCTTATATATATGATTTCACATAACGATTCTATGCATATTTTGATAGCAGATGATGATGAAGATGACCGCACTTTTTTTAGTGAGGCAATGATGGAACTTAAAATGAATAACAAGTTAACCTTGTTTAACGACGGCAAAGACCTAATGGATTATTTGGCAAACCCTGATATAATAATGCCACATATACTGTTTTTGGATTTAAATATGCCTTACATGTCAGGATTTGAGTGTCTTAAAGGTATAAGAGCCGATGTTAGATTTAAGGATGTTTCAATTGCCATATATTCAACCTCTTCATCTGAAAAAGATATTGAAGAAACATTTGTTGAAGGAGCTAATATTTATATTAAGAAGCCTAATGATTTCACTAAGTTAAAAAAAGTCATAAAAGAAGTGGTGAACATAAATTGGCAGTTTCATTCTTCAGGATTAAATAAGGAAACTTTTTTCTTTAGCATCTAAAAAAAATTGCTAATGAAGTTGAAAAAATTATATAAAAACACTCAAATATTTAAAATTGCTTTAGGTATAGCAATTGTGGTGGTCGGTTATATAGCTTCGGTTTTTTACACCCAAATGAGAGGTCTTGATTCATCGGTGGATTTAATTACGAATTCAACTGAAACCCAATTAGAACTGGAAAAAATACTATCAACAATTAGTATGTATGAGAGTAATCTAAGGGGCTACATTATTACAAAAGACGAGTCCTATATTAAAAATAGATTTTTGAGAAGAGGAGAAATTGATCAAAATATACTAAAAATAAAAGAATTAGTAGCAAGTAATCCTAATAGAGTAAAAGAGATTGAAAGACTAAATAAGTTAATTGATCATAGGTTTGATTTGTTTAGAGAGACTTTGTTATTATCTAAAAGCAAATATTTTGATAGTGTTATATTTAATAAAAAGCTTCAGGAGAGCAATAGTTTTACGGAGTCTATGAAAACATTTGTCTATAAAACGATAAATGCTGAGGGAGATAAAATAAAAGTTCATAATGTTAATCATCAATTTGAATTAGAAGATTCTATTATAAGTGCTTTTTTATTGGTGATACTTACATTATTAATTTTGCTATTATCCTTTAATAAAACAAATGTTGATGTCGTTGAGTTGAAAAAAGCCAATGACGAAATGAAGTTTTTAAATCTATCGTTTACCAATGCTGAAAAAATAGCTGGATTTGGTCACTGGAAAATTAATATAGAAACAGGACTATATACTTTCTCAGATAATTTTTATCGTCTTTTAGGAGAGGAACCAAATGCTTTTGAGCCCAAATTAGAGAACCTGAATAAATACATTCATCGAGACGATTTAGAAAATGTGATTCAAAGTCATAAGGATTCATTAATTAGCTATGAACCTACATCGCTAACGTTTCGTTTTGTATTGACTAATGGAGAAATAAAATACATTAAGTCAGTAGGAAGCTTTACTCAGAATAGTAAAGGCGAAATGATAAAAACAGGTGTAAATCATGACATTACAGAGCAGTATGTAAAAACACTAAAATTAGAAGAAAGTAATACAGAGCTAAAAAGTATTAATGAAGAATTAGAGTCTTTCAATAATATCGTAAGCCATGATTTGCAAGAGCCACTCCATAAGATTCAAATGTTTATTTCTAGAATAGGAGATAATGATAAGGAAACTATTTCAGAACAAGGAAAAACATATTTATCAAAAATTGGTATTTCGGCTAATAAAATGCAAGCCCTATTAATTGATTTAGTTAATTATTCCAGAACTATAAAGGGCGATAAAGTTTTTGAAGAAGTAAATTTAAATGATATTGTAAATGTGGTAATTGACGATTTATCGTCTAGTATCGACGATAAAAAAGCAGTTATAGAAGTCGGATCTTTACCTACGATAAAAGGAATCTCTTTTCAAATAGATCAACTTTTTGTAAATTTAATAACTAATTCATTGAAATACAGTAAAGATACGATTGCTCCCCAAATTAATATTTACATCGAGGATATTGGTATCGATGAATTTTATAACGACAAATTGATTTTAGATAGCGATTATCATAAAATTGTAATTAGGGATAACGGAATAGGATTTAAGCAAGAATATGCCGATAAAATATTCATGTTGTTTCAACGTTTGGAAACAAGTCCAAAATATTCTGGAACTGGTTTAGGTTTAGCTATTTGTAAAAAAATAGTTGATAATCACCACGGATACATTACGGTTCAATCAGAACCAAATATTGGTACTACATTTTATGTTTTTATGCCTAAAGAGATTTAATCTTTAAAAGTAGTTTTAGGAGAGTAAGAGCAGATCTAAAAACGTTTTTATAAATACTATTTTTTTATATTTGCATAATTATAAATTTTACAATCCATTTAAATGATAACTATTTCTGAAGCCACTTCTAAAGATGTCAAAACAATTCAAAATATCGCCTATAAAACTTGGCCAGATGTATATGGCGAAATTCTTTCTGCAGCACAATTGGAGTATATGTTAAAAGCCTTTTATTCTGAGGAGGTGCTATTGGATAATATAGTCAATAATGGGCATCACTTTATCTTAGCTTATGAAGGGACTGTTTGTCTTGGTTTTGCGTCCTTTCAGCATGATTATTTAGAGGATAAAATAACTCGTTTGCATAAGATTTATTTACTTCCCGAAGCGCAAGGAAAAGGAGCAGGTAGGTTGTTGATTGATACCGTGATAAAGAATGCCAAAGAGAATCATTCAAAAGTTCTTTCCTTGAATGTAAATCGGTTCAATAAAGCATTAACCTTCTATCAAAAACTAGGTTTTGTAATTGCGGGGAAAGAAGATATAGAATTAGATCACGGTTATTTAATGGAAGATTATAAGTTAGATAAATATTTGTAATAATTTCTTCCTCCGTTTAGTTTTAAAAAAAATCAGATTATTCTATTAAAAAAGCTTTTAATAGAATGAATGTGAGAAAAAAGCGGTAAATTTAAGTGTTTATTTGTTACTTATTTTTATTAAATCGATTGAGATGAAATTTGCAAACTGTACTTTATTAGCTGTGCTATTTTTAGCATTGTCCTGTTCGAAAAACAGTGAAGGAATAAAACCTACTGTTGGTTCTGTAACCGAAAGTGTCTATGCATCCGGAATCATTAAAGCAAACGATCAATATACCGTTTACTCCAGCGTAAATGGTATTTTGCAAAAAATAAAAGTTGCTGCGGGACAACCCATAAGTAAAGGGCAGTTGCTTTTTGAACTTGAAAGTGAAAAAGCGGAATTAAACACTGAAAATGCCAGATTAGCGTATCAGCTTAGTCAAGGAAATAGTCTCTACATCAGGGATAAGATCGCAGAGATGGAGCTAAAAGTACAATCGGCAAAGGATAAGCTCACTCTTGACGAATCCATTTATAATAGAAATAATAAAATAAGGTCTCTTGAAGGGATCTCAGAAGTTGACTTTGAAAGATTCGAATTAGCTTATAAAAGTTCTAAGCTAAATTATGAGTCAACTAAAAAGCAATTGGCACAACTAAGAGTACAATTGAAGAACGACCAAGATCGTAACAGCATCAATCTTAAATACAGTCAAAATACCCAAAGTGATTTTAGTATAAAAAGTGCTATGGCCGGTCGATTGTACGATGTTTTGGTTGATGAAGGCACCCTGATTACCACGCAGACTCCACTTGCGATTATTGGGAAGGCAAATTCGTTTGTATTGGAACTCGAAGTGGACGAGAATGATATGGTGCGTGTAGTTTTGGGACAGAAAGCATTAGTTACGATGGACAGTTATAAAGGGGAAGTTTTTGAAGCGATTGTTGATAAAATATATCCCATTATGGATGCCCGTTCACGCACATTTAAAATTGAAGCGCATTTCGTTCACGCACCAAAAAAACTATACCCTAACCTAACAGCCGAGGCAAATATAATTATTAAGACAAAAGAAAATACGATTACCATTCCTAGAAGTTATTTACTAGATAATGAGTATGTTATCGTAAATAATGATGAGAAAAGGAAAGTAAGAATAGGTTTGAGTGATTACCAAAAGGTGGAGATTTTAGAAGGATTGAAAAAGGATGAAACCATTTATATACCAAAATAGTGAATTATAAACTGATTTTAAATATTGCTTTTCATTTACTTAGAGCTAGACTTAAACAAACTATTGTTGCAGCTGTGGGTGTCACTTTTAGTATTGCTATGTTTATCGCTTTAGTCAGTTTTATGAGCGGATTAAATGAAATGCTAGATGGTTTAATGCTAAATAGAACGCCGCACATCCTTTTGTATAATGAAGTGAAACCATCGGAAAATCAGCCTTTATCTTTATCTGGAGACTATAAAGGGAACACGAATTTCATTCGCTCCATAAAACCAAAAGACAGAGGTAAATCGATATATAATAGCATGTCTATTATTAAAACTTTAAAGCAGGATAAACGTATTATCGATGTAGCGCCAAAGGTGACTGCCTCTGTTTTATTTAACTCAGGAACGATAGAAATTGCAGGTTTTGTAAATGGTATCGATATGATTGCTGAGGATACCCTTTTTAAGATTAGTGATTACATTAAAGAGGGGAAAGTGACAGATCTAAGTCAGAACAACAGTATTATTATTGGAAAGGGACTGTCTGACAAAATGTTACTTTCGAAAGGGGATATTATAAAAATATCAACTTCTAGCGGCAATCTTGCGTCCTTAAAAATAGTGGGGATTTCTGAAATAGGAATTGCCGAAATTGACAATGTGATGAGTTATACTTCATTGGCTACAGCCCAAAAACTGCTAGGGCAGACCAAAAGCTATATTACCGATATCCAGATTAATCTTTATGATAAAGAATCGGCTGTTCCGCTGTCCAAAGAGTTTCATACAGCTTTCAATTTGGATGCAATGGATTATCAAACTGCTAATTCGCAATTTGAAACGGGAAGTACAGTACGAAGCATTATATCTTATTCGGTTGGAATTGTTTTGCTTATTGTTGCCGGTTTTGGAATTTACAATATATTGAATATGATGATTTATGAAAAAATGGATAGTATTGCTATTCTTAAAGCCACTGGCTTTTCAGGTAACGATGTAAAATGGATTTTTATCTCACTATCTATAATAATTGGTTTGACAGGAGGTATTTTTGGATTGGTTTTCGGCTATGTTTTTTCGGCGATTATCGATGTCATCCCTTTTGAAACGACTTCTTTGCCAACTGTTAAAACGTATCCAATTGATTATAATATAGTGTATTACAGTATCGGAATAACCTTTGCACTTTTTACGACAATTATTTCAGGTTTGTTTCCAGCTTTAAAAGCAAGTAAAGTGGATCCGGTAGAAATTATTAGAGGGAAATAGGTATGGAAAATAATAAAGTAATAGAAACCATTGGTTTAACAAAGTATTTCTATAATCCTGCAAAATTTCAGGTAATTAAGGATGTCAATTTAAGTATTAATCATGGCGAGTTTGTTTCTATAGAGGGACGTTCTGGTTCTGGAAAATCTACCTTGTTGTATTTGCTTTCAACGATGGATACGGATTATGAGGGACAATTGTTGATCCATGATGAGTTAATTACGGGACAACCGGATAAGAATTTGGCAAGAATCCGAAATGAGAAAATAGGTTTTGTCTTTCAATTTCATTATTTGTTGTCAGAATATGATGTGTTAGGTAACGTGATGCTTCCTGGGTTTAAATTAGGTAAATATTCTAAAGAGGAATTAGAACACCGTGCGATGGGACATTTGAAAACATTGGGAATTGAAAAGCACGCAACAAAAAAGACAAATCAGTTGAGTGGTGGGGAGAAGCAGCGCGTCGCGATTGCAAGAGCTCTTATAAACGATCCTTTGATTATAATGGGGGATGAGCCTACGGGAAATTTGGACAAAAAAAATGGCGACGTTGTTTTTGATATCTTTAAAACATTGACACAAGAGTTTAATCAGACGATATTAATTGTTACCCATGATCCTGATTTCGCCAATAAAACAGATCGAATAATTACAATGGAGGACGGCCGAATAATTTCTTAGGAAAATAGATTACTTTTTTACTTTTTGAAAGTTATTTAAATATAAAAAAAACAAATATTTCCAATATTTTAAGAAGTAATACGGTATAAATGAATAAGGAGTTAAAGTAAATCATAATAAATGGTTTGGTCTATAAAAGTATTAATAGATTCTTTTTTAACTACTTATAATTATTGTGTTGCTACAACCATTTGCAGGGAAAACGATTTCGTTGATTTTTACTTAACAAAATCATAAAATTTATTTTCACTATCAATGTTTGACTACATTTGGTCTCGAAATGAGAGCAACAATTTTTTTTATATTCCTTTGCTCATTCTTTTTTTGCAAAGGTGAAAATTTAACTGTTAATCGTACACATCCTTGTAGTACGAAGAACTCTTTGACTCAAAAACATTTTTTAGAAAATCAAGGTATAGTTGACAATTCAGATCAGTATAATAAAATTATTGAAGATACAGATACTGGAGAGGATAATCTTAATTCAGATAATACCTCGAATAAATTTGCACCATTAAATTTTGAGGCTACTCACAAATGGTATATTACAAATTCCAATTTCTTTTATTTAAAAGATAACTTAAAAGGCATAAAAAACTTTCCGTCTTTTTTTGGATATTCTCAACCAATATACATTCTAATCCGAGTTTTAAGAATTTGATTATTGGCTTCATCAGTTGATAATTTAATGATTTTTAATCTCTAAAAGAGAAAAATAACTTTATTTTTCTAAATGACGGTTCTCGGACACGTCATGGCTGCTGATGTTTTGTTTTACCCTATAAAATTTTTAAATCCAAACAATCAAGTACTCAATTCATAAACTATCATGAAGAGAATCGCCATTATATCTGGGCTAATAGCCCTAATAAGCTTAACGAGTTGTAACTCAAAAAAAGAAGAGAAAGAAGTAGCTGAAACGTTTTCAGTTACAAATCCAGTTGTAGTTGACACTTCATTTACAAAGGAGTATGTCTCACAAATTCGGTCTGTTAAAAACATAGAAATTAGAGCTTTAGAAAAAGGGTTCTTACAAAAAATTTATGTTGATGAAGGTCAATATGTGAAGGCAGGTCAAATATTATTTAAAATATTACCTACGATGTACGAAGCTGAATATCAAAAGGCGCTAGCCGAAGTAAAAGCTTCAGAAATAGAAGTACAAAACACCAAGGATTTAGCGGATAAGAATGTAGTTTCTAAAAATGAATTGGCTGTAGCCAAAGCTAAATTAGATCAGGCAAGAGCAGAAATGGCAATGGCTAAATTTCATTTATCTGCAACTGATATTAAATCGCCATTCTCGGGAACGATAGATAGAATTCCTAAAAAATTAGGTAGCCTTATTGATGAAGGTGAACTACTAACTAGTCTTTCTGACAATAGTGAAATGTATGCTTATTTCAATGTTTCTGAACCAGAATATTTAGATTATGAAACTGATATTAAAAACCGTGCTCAAAACCAAGTAGGTTTACTTTTAGCAAACGGTACTCCATTGAAATACAAAGGAAAGGTAGAGGTTATAGAAAGTGAATTTAATAGCGAAACTGGAAATATAGCTTTTAGATCTCGATTCCCTAATCCAGATAAATTACTCAAAAATGGAGAAACAGGTAAAGTGCTAATGACTGTTCCGCTTAAAAATGCTTTAGTAATTCCACAAAAGGCGACTTATGAAATACAGGACAAAAAGTATGTGTTTTTAGTAGATAAAAACTGCATTGTACATTCACAAGAAATTCAAATTAAAGGGGAAATGCCTGATTTATATGTGCTAAAAAGTGGTGTTTCAGCTAGTGATATGATTTTATTAGAAGGTGTTCAAAAGGTAAAAGAGGGCGATAAAATTAAATGCAAAACAATGGATCCTAAAATTGTAATTGAGCATTTAAGATTAAAAGCGGAGTAAATTAATCATATAAAAAAATATAAAAATGTTTAATAAATTTATCCAAAGACCCGTTTTGTCGATAGTAATATCGCTAGTAATTGTCTTTTTAGGGGTATTATCGGTGATGAATTTACCTATTACCCAATTTCCTTCTATTTCGCCACCAATGGTGAATGTTACAGCAGATTACCCTGGTTCTAATGGAGAATTGATGATCAAATCAGTTGTTATTCCTTTAGAACGAGCCTTAAATGGAGTTCCGGGAATGAAATACATGACTTCTGATGCTGGAAATGACGGTGAAGCTAGTATTCAAGTCGTATTCAACTTAGGTACTGATCCTAACCAAGCCGCTATTAATGTGCAAAATCGTGTGGCTTCGGTAGTTAATAAACTACCGCCATTAGTGGTAAGAGAAGGTGTGAAAATTACTCGTGAAGTTCCCAGTATGTTGATGTACGTCAATCTTTTTAGTACTGATAAAGGAACCGACCAAAAATTCTTGTATAATTATGCTGATATCAATGTTTTATCTGAATTGAAAAGGGTAAATGGTGTTGGTTCTGGAGATATTCTAGGGACTCGTGAATATGCCATGCGTATTTGGTTGAAACCCGATCGTATGTTGGCCTATAAAATTTCTACCGATGAGGTAATGGAAGCTTTATCAAGTCAAAGTTTGGAAGCTTCACCGGGAAAAACAGGAGAGGCCTCGGGAAAACGTTCACAAGCATTTGAATATGTATTGAAATATTCAGGCCGATTCACAGACGAAAAACAATATGGAAATATAATATTACGATCCAATGCTAATGGCGAAATATTAAGATTAAAAGATGTTGCAAATATTGAGTTTGGAAGTTCGATGTATGATATTTATTCGAATCTAAATGGAAAACCATCTGCAGCAATTGTATTAAAACAGTCCTTTGGTAGTAATGCAAATCAGGTTATTGAAGATGTAAAAGCCAAATTAGAAACCATCAAGAAAAAATTTCCAAAAGGAATGGATTACGAAATTTCGTATGATGTTTCTAAATTTTTGGATGCTTCTATTGAAAAAGTAATACACACTTTAATCGAAGCTTTTATTTTGGTAGGGTTAGTGGTATTTCTTTTCTTGGGGGATTGGCGTTCTACAATTATTCCAGCAATTGCGGTGCCAGTATCATTAGTTGGAACTTTTATGTTCATGCAATTGTTCGATATTTCACTTAACTTAATTACGTTGTTTGCTTTGGTTTTGGCAATTGGAGTCGTCGTCGATGACGCCATTGTGGTTATTGAAGCGGTGCACGCAAAAATGGAAGAAGAGCATCTTTCAGCTTTAAAAGCGACTAAAAAAGCGATGCATGAAATTTCTGGAGCTATTGTGGCGATAACGTTCTTGATGGCTGCAGTATTTATTCCAGTTGCGTTTATGTCTGGACCAGTTGGAGTATTTTATAGACAATTCTCTATTACGATGGCAACAGCAATTATTCTTTCGGGAATCGTAGCGTTGACATTGACACCTGCGCTTTGTGCGATGATGCTAAAAAACAATCATGGCAAACCTAAAAAGAAAACACCTATAAATAGATTTATAGATGGCTTTAATAACACCTTTAATCTTGCTCAGGGTAAATATCAAAATTTACTAGGGAAAATTATAAATAGAAGAGCGATTACTTTTATTGCATTGGTAGGATTTTGTGCTGGAACATGGTTAATTAGTAGTACCGTTCCTTCTGGATTTATCCCGAATGAGGATCAAGGTATGTTTTATGCTATTATTCAAACACCTCCGGGATCTTCATTAGAACGAACTAATGATATTTCAGTAAAATTGCAAAAAATTGCTGAAGGTGTCGAAGGAGTGAAATCCGTTTCTTCCTTAGCAGGATATGAGATTTTGACTGAAGGTACTGGATCTAATGCAGGAACTTGTTTGATTAACCTTAAGGACTGGGATGATAGAAAGCAATCTGTTGTTGAGATTATGGCGGAATTAGAAGAAAAATCTAAAGACATTCCAGGCGCAAACATCGAATTTTTCCAACCACCTGCCGTACCAGGATATGGAGCTGCTGGAGGATTTGAGCTTCGTTTATTAGATAAAACGGGATCAGGTGATTACAAAAAAATGGAGGCAATTAATAATGATTTTGTAAAAGAATTAAACAAACGTCCTGAATTATCTAATGTGTTCAGTTTCTATAGCGCCAGTTTTCCTCAGTACATGATGAAAGTGGATAATGACCTAGCACAGCAAAAAGGAGTTTCCATTGAGAATGCAATGAATACCTTGTCTACATTAGTGGGAAGTAATTACGAAATTAGTTTTATTAAATATGGAATTAATTATAAAGTAATCGTTCAAGCGTCTCCTGAATACCGTGCATTGCCAGAAGATATTTTGAAACTCTATGTAAAAAATGACCGAGATGAAATGGTGCCTTACTCTGCTTTTATGAAGTTAGAAAAAGTGTATGGACTATCGGAGATTACGAGACATAACATGTACACTTCTACAGAGATTAGTGGTTCTGCTGCCTCAGGATATAGTAGTGGTACAGCTATTAAAGTTATTCAAGAAGTTGCCGCTGAAAAATTACCAAGAGGGTATGATATTGATTGGGCAGGTATTTCTGCCGATGAAGTTTCACAAGGGAATCAGGCTATCTGGGTATTCCTTATCTGTTTAGGTTTTGTGTACTTAGTCTTAGCGGCACAATACGAAAGTTTTATTCTGCCTTTATCAGTAGTTCTATCCTTGCCAGCGGGTATTTTTGGAGCCTTTCTTTTACTGAAATTAACAGGACTCGAAAACAATATTTACGCTCAAGTAGCTATGGTAATGTTGATTGGGTTGCTGGGTAAAAATGCTGTTTTGATTGTAGAATTCGCCATTCAGCGGCATGCAGCAGGGAAATCAGTGCTAGAGGCTGCAATGGAAGGAGCAAAAGCAAGGTTCCGTCCTATTTTGATGACATCATTTGCTTTTATCGCAGGTTTACTACCATTGGTTTTTGCTACAGGGCCGGGTAAAATTGGTAATAGAACTATTGGAACAGCCGCAGCAGGAGGGATGCTTATTGGTACTATTTGCGGTGTGTTTGTTATTCCGGGATTGTATTACATATTTGGTCGAATAGCTGAAAAATATAAGTTGGTAAAAAATGAAGAAGAAAATCCATTAACTGAAGAAATTGATAATAATGAAGTTCATAAAGAAAAATAGTATTGCCATAGCTATCTGTATTACGATAGTAGGCTGCAAGGCACCATCAGTTGTAGAAAGTACAACTAAAGTAGCTATTCCAAATGTATTTGTTAGTAGTACGGATACCGCTTCTATTGCAAGTATGAAGTGGAGAAATTTCTTTACTAATAAGAACCTACAAAACTTGATTGATACTGCACTTCAAAACAACCAAGAGTTGCAGATTACGTTGCAGGAAATTGAAATAGCCAAAAATGAAGCACGAATTAGAAAAGGGGCCTATCTCCCTACTGTAGCTCTTAGAGCCGGTAGTGGAGTCGAAAAAGTAGGGCGTTATACTAGTACGGGCGCGGGTGATGCTTCTACTGAAATTTATCCAGGAAGAGAAATGCCTGATCCGCTGACGGATTTTAGTATTGGGGCTTACGCCAATTGGGAAGTAGATATCTGGAATAAACTGCATACTGCAAAGAAAGCAGCAGTTACACGCTATTTAGCAACAGTAGAAGGGAAGAACTTTGTACTGACTAATCTAGTTGCCGAAGTGGCTACTTCGTATTATGAATTGCAAGCTTTAGATAACCAACTTCTAATTGTAAAGCAAAATATTGCACTTCAAAAAAATGCCTTAGAGATTGTAAAATTACAAAAAGAAGCGGCAAGAGGAACGGAATTAGCAGTGCAGAAATTCCAAGCTGAGGTGCTGAAGTCGCAAAGCATGGAGTTTGATATTAATCAAAACATCAAGGAAACTGAGAATAGAATCAATTTTCTTTTAGGGCGTTTTCCTCAAGAGATTCAAAGGGACAGAACCGCTGTTTTGAGTATTGTTCCAGAATCGATTCAGGCAGGGATTCCTTCGCAATTGCTAACGAATCGTCCGGATATTAAACAAGCCGAACTAGAATTGGCTGCAGCCAAATTAGATGTAAAAGTAGCGAGAGCAGAGTTTTTTCCTTCTTTTGGGATTTCTGCAGGAGTAGGATATAATGCTTTCAAAACATCGTTTTTGTTTAAGTCACCGGCTTCATTATTGTACTCTTTAGCCGGAGATTTAGCAGCACCTTTAATTAATAGGAATGCTATAAAAGCGGAGTTCAGTAGTGCAAATGCAAGACAAATTCAGGCGATGTATAATTATGAGCGTGTCATTTTAAATGCCTATTTAGAAGTGTCGAACCAACTTTCTAAAATTGATAATCTAGAAAAAAGCTATGATCTACGATCAAAACAGGTAGCAGCTTTAGACCGATCAATTGAGGTGTCAAATGACTTGTTTAAGTCGGCTAGAGTTGATTATTTAGAAGTTTTACTGACACAACGAGATGCATTAGAAACAAAATTGGAATTAATAGAAACTAAAAAAGACCAATTGAATGCCGTTGTTAATGTGTATAAAGATCTTGGAGGCGGTTGGAGATAACCACTAATTTAATTCGAAAATCAGAGTCGGGAATTTTTCTTGGCTCTTTTTTTTGTCAAAAAATTTTATTAGACAATGATATCGTATTTGGTCAACAGTCCTTTAAGACCTTCAATAGAAAATTGGGCTTTTTTAAGTTTTGTCTTTGTAGGATCGATTGAATAATTGTAGCTTGTTCTAAAGTCGGCTTTGTCAGCGACTGCTTTTTCAAATTCAGAACGGTATAAATCACAGTTGCTAAATAAGACTTCGGTTAAATTAGTACTCATAAAGTCAACGGCAACAAGACTAGTATTTGTGAATGTAGTTCCTTTCATCTTTAAGGCATAAAATTTGGAGAAATCCAAAATACAATCTTTAAAATGAACTTCAAAAATGAATTTGTCGCACATGGCAAAGTTTACATCGATCATTTTACATTTATTAAAAAAAACTGTTCTAAAGGCAACATGATTTATTTTTGAACTAGAGAAATTGCAAGAATTAAAATTGCAATCGATAAATGTGACAGCAATAAAATTACATTGGGAGAAATCACAATTGGTAAAAGTGCAAGATTCAAATTCCTTGAAATTGACTTCGTCTTCACCATAAGTGATGTCATTGTATTGTAAATCAAGGTTGTATTCAGACATTTTTCTGGGGATGAATGTGGTAAAAAGCAAGTGTCATAATTTAAGGTAATTACGTTTTGTTTTGGCGGTAAATATACAAATTTCAAATCGTTTTTTTTACAAGATTTGTAGAAGCCGGGATGTTTTTTTAATGATTGATTATCAGGTAAATTGAGTCCTAGTACAGAAAAGCAGATTAAGATAATTAAGGAAGTGTTTTTACAAAACAGCATTCTATCTTTATCTCGCAGCGGGATTGTGAAGGATAAACTTTTTTATTTGGTTTTTTAAGGAATAACGTACTATTTATTTAATCTCAAAACTAGTCTGATAGGTAATAGCCGTGTCGTTTTTTACGGCATTCAAGTGTTTATTTTGATATTTAATATCACTTAGAAATCGCTCGTTTTTAAACTTGGTTGTTATGAACTTAAAATCATCTATTTGAAGTAGGTTTGTAGCAATTTCAAATTCTAAGCAGCTAATTAATCCAATTTCCTTTTTCATAATATAGAGCCCTGTTTCTAATTGATTTGAATTAAAAAGTTGGTTTTTATCGACTTGGTATAACGGAAATAATACTAATTCATTGAAGAGCTCATTTGGTTTTAGCTTCAATACTTTGTGCCGGTTGAACCAAAATTCGATTTGGTTTTTTGGTTTATCTAAAACTCCCGATACTACGGTTGCATCTAAGTCTAAAATTGAAGTAAACCGATTATCCTTTAATTGATCATAAAAAAAGGGATCTAAGAGTAAATCGGTGAGAGATCTCTTTTTTCTAGAGGCAATTTCCGTCCAATGCGCATAGATATCCGCATCCAATTGTAGTTGTCTGACCTCTATTCCTTCTCCGAATATGTTGATTTTGTTTTAATTTATTCTGAAAAGAGATCATTAAACGTAAAATTAGAAGATTAGCGTATTTCCCAATTTACGTCACCCAAATCTAGTTCACCGTTCATGTCAACCGTTAACCATGACATTCCTGCAAAAGCTTCATTTAAAGTAATCGAAAAACCTGAAAGGGTGGTATGTTCTAAATTTTTATGTGCCTCGTTACTCAATTTAGCCGTCAATTTTTCGTGCTGCTCATCGGTCAATTTAATTCGTAGTTCTTTCATAATAGGTTGTTTAGGGTCTTTTTTATTTAGTATCATTTGTTTTTGCTGACGAGTAATTACGAACTGCGAAGCAAAGAAGTCATGCAAAAACATTTTAGTTTATAACTCCAATTGACGGAAAAATTCAGTTATTTCTTTTTCAAAAACATCCAGTAGAATTTGATGCCCCATTTGGTTGTGAATCGAAATTTTTATGTCGGTAGTAGTCTGTCTGTTTTCAGAAATCCATTTTAGATTATCGTTAGCTTTGATCACGTCGTCTTGTCCGCCTAAAGCAAAATGTAAAAGAGAGGAACTATTTGAAGAATTCAAATCAGGAATATTTTGGGGAACTGGTCTGTGTGGTAAAGCTGGATTGAAAAGTAGGGCAGGGCACTTGATAGTATTAGCAAAATAATAACTCATAAAACCTCCCATGCTACTCCCAATAGCTACATCAAATTTATGCTCTTTGTTCAGTTGCAAAAGGTATTTAAATACATTCGGGTTATTGTAGTAATCAAGATCAGGCGCAATAACGGTTCCGAAACGTTCTAAAACGGATCTCTTTGGTGGACTAAGTTTGCTTTCGAGTCCATGTAAGTATAAAATGGTCATCTGTTTTTATTTTTTTAGTAATTCTATCGTAAAAGTAAGGGGCTATAACGACAAATTATGTCGTTTGAATTTTTTTTAGCTCAATTATTTTGAAACAATAATACGGATAATTAAGCGTGTCATATTACGGTTTTCCGTAAAACAGATCATTATTAATTTAGTATTTTTACAATGATTCATTTGTGCTAAATGCTACTTTTATACCGTTTTTTATTGCGATATTGCTATTGAAATAGTACGATTGAACCAAGATTAAGATAAGTTACTCATTATAAGTTTAAAGAATGAAAGTATTACATACTGCCGATTGGCATTTAGGAAAAAAACTGGATCATTTTTCGCGATTGGAAGAGCAAAAGATCGTTATGAACGAAATTTGTGAGATCGCCGACAGTCAAAATGCAGATGTAGTTATAGTGGCAGGTGACTTATTTGACACCTTCAATCCTCCAGTGGAAGCTATTGATTTACTATATAAGACTTTGAAAAGACTGACCAATAACGGGAAACGCCCCGTAATTGCCATCGCGGGTAATCACGATAGTCCAGATCGAATAGATTCCCCAAATCCTTTGGCACGGGAATGTGGGATACTATTTGTAGGTAATCCAGATGTTACGATTCCAACGATAATTATTGAGAACGGATTTGAAATAACCCAGTCAGAAAATGGATTTCTAGAAATTCAACTGCCGCAATATGAATTTCCTATTCGCATTATCACCACACCTTATGCGAACGAAATGCGGTTAAAAACCTATTTGGGAGCTGAAAATAAAGAAGATCAATTGAATCAATTATTGCAAGATTCTTGGGCTGCACTTGCCGATAAATATTGCGATACCAAGGGCGTTAATATCCTCACGACCCATTTGTACATGCTCAAGCGTGGAGGCGAAATATTGGAAGAACCCGATGGTGAAAAACCATTGCGTATAGGTAACGCCGATATCGTGTACACCGATTGTATTCCGCAGCAAATTCAGTACACCGCTTTAGGGCATCTGCATCGTTTTCAGAATGTGGGTGGGCATCCTAGTCCTGCAGTGTACTCTAGTAGTCCACTGTCTTATAGTTTTTCGGAAGCGGGACAAGAAAAAAAAGTAGTTCTAATTGAGGTACAACCGAACGAGGCCGTAAAATTTACGGGTATTCCGTTGCAGTCTGGGCGGGTTTTACATCGAAAACGATTCGAAAACATAGACGAGGCTGTAACTTGGTTGTTAGAGAATCCCTATTGTTTGGTCGAATTGACTTTGGTTAGTGATACTTTTTTTGCAACCAAAGATCTCAAACGAATCCATGAAAGTCACGACGGAATCATCTTTATCATTCCCATTGTGACTAAGGATGGCGATACAGAGCAACAAACCCCAAAAGTAAATTTAGATCAAGACATTCAAGGATTATTTAAAGATTACTTTGTTTCGAAACACAAACAGGAACCCAATTACGAATTATTGGAGTTGTTCAATGAAATTATTGGAAGTCAAGCTAAAAACGAATAAAAAAAAACCTTTATGTTACCACTAAAATTAAGTATTACTGGTTTGTATTCGTATCAAAAAAAACAAACCATTGATTTTGAAGAATTGACAAATGCGGGTTTATTCGGGATTTTTGGAGCGGTTGGTTCTGGGAAATCTTCTGTTTTAGAAGCGATTGGTTTTGTCTTGTACGGAGAAACAGAGCGTTTGAATAGCAGAGATAAACGTTCGTACAATATGCTAAATCTAAAATCGGATAGAGCCAATATTGAATTTGAATTTTTAAATTTTGAAGAACGAAAATTTAAGTTTGTAGCCGATTGGAAAAGAAATAAAAAACGTTTTGAAGAAACCACAACTATAGAACGCCTTGCTTACGAATGGAAAGAGGAGGAATGGGTTCCAATGACTTCTGCCGATGCGACAGCGTTAATAGGACTTACTTATGAAAATTTTCGCCGTACGATTATCATTCCGCAAGGGAAGTTCAAAGAATTTTTGGACTTGAAAGGAAAAGACCGCTCGGATATGATGAAAGAAATTTTTCATCTCCAACGCTTTGATTTAGCTTCGAAAGTGGCAACCGCGCAAAGTGCTGCTAGAACACAATTGGATCAACTTAAAGGAGCATTATCAGGATTCGATGCTATTTCGAAAGAAACCATTTCAGCTTTAGAAGTTGAACTTGCAGAAGCGAATACGGAATTACAAACGAATAAAACAGAATTGGAATTGGTAGAAACCGAGTTCCAAAAAATGACCACTTTAAAAACTAATTTTGAAGATTTAGAAAAAAAGAAAAACCTTCTTTCGACTTTTATCGAACAAAAACCAAAAATGGATGCGCTACAAACCGAGATCGATACGTTTGAAATCACAGACAAAGCTTTTAAGGTGGTAATAAATGAGTTGGGTTCTGCAAACACAACGTTATTCAAAGCAATAGAACAATTCCGTTTACTCGAAAGTAATAAAAAAGGAGTAGAGGAGAGTAAGAAAGTGAATCAAACTGTAATGGAACAATTACAGCAGAAGTTCGACCAATTAGAAACTTCTAAAAATAAAGTATCCGATTTAGAATCGATTGAAAAAATAGTTGGTTTACAGTTGGAAGTCGCATTAATCGAAAAAAAGAGTAAAGCTAGCGAACTATTATTTTTAGAAAGTGAAAAGAAAGAAACTGAGCTCAAGAAAGACCTAACGACTATTCAATTGGATTTGGTTGCTTTAAAATCTAAAAAACTAGATGGGGATGTATTATTAGATGTGGGGAATTGGTTTACTAAACAAGAATCGTTAGTAGAGCAATTAACGGCGAAAGCGAAAAGAATCAGTGTTATTCAAGACTATTTAGAGAAGCAAAAAGTCTTGTTTTCAGAATTAGAATTACCTGTGGAGACTTGGAAAACAATTTTAGATACAAAACGAGAACAGCTTTCGATAGAAAACAAAATCGTTTTGGCAACCAAAACAAAGCTTTTGGTTTCCAAAGAATTAGCGCAATTTGCCCATAATTTGCACGATGGCGAAAACTGCCCTTTGTGCGGATCGCTGGAACATCCTCATGTAATGCAAGCCGAAGATGTTACGGACCAATTGGCGATTGCGGAAGCCATGATTTCAAAATTAGAAAATAGCGAAAAAGAAATTGCTCTACTCGAAAAGAAAGCTTTCAAAATCGAAAATGATAGTACACATGCCGTCGAACAATTGCAGTTGACTGTTATTGATAAAGAAGCTTTGGAATCCGACTCCAAAATTCATCTTTCAAAATTTATTTGGGCAGTGTTTAGTGCTGCCGATAACGCTGGTTTTTTGGCAAAAAAACAAGAGCAACAAATTATTGAAAAAGCGATATCCGAGACCGAAAAAAGGGAAAAAGATACTCGTACACTGCAGGAACAACTAGCAGAACAACTGAAGGTTCAATCGACAAATAAAGGAAATATCGCCAATGAAAAAGCATCCATATCAGGAGGCATTACCAATGAATTATCCCAGCTAAAAGTACTTACCTTTGCGGATTATGCGCAATCAGACATTGCTATAATTCGAAATGAAAAAACAAAATTACATTTAGAAAACAGCAGAATAGCATTAGAATATAAATTAAAATCGGATGCGATTGTACTTCAAGATAAAGAATTAGCAGGAATAGAAGCCAGTTTGAAACTAATCAGTGAACAAGTGGTTTCAAACGAAAAATTAGTACTCGAAACCCAAAATAAAATAACTGAATTACTCCAAACCCATCAATTGGATTCGATAGATACCGTTCAATCAATTCTTTCTAAAACTTGGGATATCGAATTGGAGAAAGCCCGAACCAAGCAGTTTACCGTAGATTTGAAAGTAGCAGAAAGTGCTGTTATCGAATCAGAGAAGTTGGTAATGAACGAGCGCTTTGATAGTACAATTTTTGAAGATAAACGAATTCTGGTTGCAGAAGGTAAATTAAAGTTTGAAACCCAATTAGGAAAGCTATCTACTTTGCAAGATAACTTAAAACGTATCAACGCATCGTTGTTAGAAAAAGCAGCCTTATTAGCTCATTTTGAAGTACTAAATACACGTTCTACAAACTTAGTTACCTTGGCGAATATGTTTAACGCTAGTGGCTTTGTAAACTATGTTTCTAGTATTTATTTGCAAAATTTAGCAGATGTGGCCAATGTCCGTTTTCATCGTATGACTAAAAATCAACTGAGTTTAACGATTAACAGTTCCAATGAGTTCGAAGTGATTGATTACCTTAATGATGGTGCTTCTAGAAGTGTAAAAACACTTTCTGGAGGGCAAGGTTTTCAAGCTTCTTTATGTTTGGCTTTGGCATTAGCAGAAAGTGTGCAATCTTTAAATAAAAACGATAAAAATTTCTTTTTTATTGACGAAGGATTTGGAACGCAAGATCCTGAAAGTGTAGCCATTGTATTTGAAACCCTGCAATCGCTCTACAAAGAAAATAGAATCGTTGGAATTATTTCGCACGTCGCAGAACTGCAAGAACGAATTCCTCGTTCTATCAATGTGATTAAAGAGGAAGAAAAGGGAAGTTTGGTGAGTGAAAGTTGGAGTTAGGGTGTTTAGTTCCTGACTTTTATTCTTGATACTATATTAGCTCTAACTACTTGATTTTAGGCTACTTTTGACTGTAAAGCATAAAAAAACCCCAACATCTGTTGGGGTTTTGTGACCTTGACTGAACAATTTACAAACCATTTTATGAATGATTTAAAGAAATTAGCGATGTGGAATTCATTATAGGATCTACAAATTTTATTCTAGTTTTAAGTGAAATTAAACCGTTTTTTAGAAAAATTCACCTAAAAATTTAGGTCTGTTAGAGGTGTTTTTTATACTTGGAGAAAATGTCTCTAAATTATAATTGATTTCAGCATTATTTCGAATAAAAATTTTACTATCAATGAACTCACCTCCTTATCGATAATAATTATAAAATTCTATATTTTCAGTAAAATTAATATTGAGTTTGTTTAATTCAGAATCCAAATACTCACGCTGAATTCTTTTGCTGCTAAGCGATTTTCGAGTTTCCAGTTTTCTAACTTTCTTGAAGTATATTAATTTTGAAGTGAATTTTGGTTTTATGATTTTAAAAAAGTGAATTTCATCTTTATCATTTTTGTTTTGACCGCTATAAAACAAGAGTATTCTTCTAAATTCAGACATTTTTTCACTGCTTTTTTTATTGTTTTTTTGAGAAATACAAACAAAAAAGAGATTGTGCATGGACTTATTATTACTGGGGTTACTTTAGTCAGCTAAATTTAAAATGACTTATTAATTGCACCCAAAAGGCTGATTTAAGTGATAGAAATAAATGCATTAATAAACCAGCGAAATAATTATTGTTTTTCAAAGGTAAAAACGTACTTTTATTTTCAATTGCAATTCAATCATAAATGGAGAACTATTTACTTAACATCGGTAAAAGAATTAAAAATATTAGGAAAGAAAAACAATTAATTATTAGTCAAGTTGCTGATGGCGCAGGAGTAAGTAATGGTTTAATATCTCGGATAGAAAACGGCAGGACTATACCTTCATTACCTGTTCTATTTAATATTATAGGGGCCTTACAAATTGATATTGGTTCTTTTTTTGACGGAATGGAAAGCGCAAACGATAATAATCATATTGTTATTCGTGCAAACGAATATAAGAATATTGAAAAAGAAGTAGAGGCAGAAGGTTTTGCTTATAAATTTATTTTCAATAAGGGATTGAAATCCATAGGTTTTGAAGCTGTTTTGTTGGAGGTGATGCCAAATAGTAAAAGAGAAAAAGTGTCCACGGATGCCTACGAATTTAAGTATGTTTTAAGTGGTGAAATAAATTATTTAATTGATAAAGAGGAAGTGTTACTTAATGAAGGAGATTCATTGTTTTTTGATGGACGTATTCCTCATGTACCGGTCAACAAGAGTGACAAAAAGGCAAGTATGCTAGTCTTATATTTCTTTAACGCAGCACTTGATAATTAATCATTTTTATTAATTTAAACTATAGCAATACTAGGGATTTAGTAAAATAAAAACTCCCCATAATTAGATACTAAAATGAGGAGTTTAAACAAAACACAATCCAAAATGAACTACAAGAGTATCGCTCTCAATTCAGTTAAACTTTCCAATATGTAAGTTGGATTTGCTTCTTGTATCTGTTCTCTATCTTGAGCACCTGTTAGTACTCCAGCAGTTATTCCGCAATTAGCGCTGATTCCCTCTTCGATATCTATTTTAGAATCTCCTACTTTTAATACTAATTTACTATCCTTTATCCCAACAATTTCCATAGCCTTAAAAATCATATCGCCAGCGGGTCTTCCATTTTTAACATCATCTGCAGTAACCAATGCATCTATAGTTTCTCCAACTGTCCAATCTAATTTTTGCAACAATCCGTTAGCTGTTTTAGCATCATAACCCGTATTCAATACTACTTTAATGTCATTTTTTCTCAAGTCTTTAAAAAGTTGTTCTGTTCCTTCAAAAGTCTTCACGTCTAAATTAGCATATGCTATTTCTAATTCAGATTTAAAACTAGTAAAAATAACGTCTACAATCTTAGAAATCTTAATTAAATTAGTGCAGTTATGGAGTACATCAGTAATAGCTTGATGCTTTTCTTTACCAGCTCCGTATTTTAAAACATCTTGTAAAGTGACATTATATCCCGCATTGTTTATCGCTTTTTGTACTGTTTTGTAGACTACATTGTTTTCATTAACAGTAGTTCCTGCCATATCAAAAACAACCAATTTTATTTCTTCTTTCATTTTTATTTATTAAAAATTTTACTAATATTTTCTTTAGAAAATCCTGCGCTTCCCGTCATTCCTTTTCCACCAATTCCAGTGATGATATGAATGTTTTTGCCAATGGTATGCTCAAAAATATCTTTAGTTTTGCATTGTGAATAGATCCCAAACCATCGGTTTTGAATTTCGTAATTGGGCAAATTAATGATTTTTTTTGCTTCTTGAATCATGAAGTTATCGATATCCATATCTAAATTAGCACCTAAATCATCTGTGTTTTGGGCATCAGCATATTGATGGGAATCTCCCAAAATAATAGATCCATCTGTAGCTTGTTTAAATAAAATATGTACACTCCATTTTTTTTCTAAGGTGTTTTTTTCTTCTTTTGATTTAATGGTCTTAAATGAAGGACATTCATAAAAAGACTCGTAACGTCTTATAGATAAACCTGATAACACAGAACCGTTCAGAGTATAATTTTTCTGTGGCTTAGTTTGCATCATTTGTAATTTAGAAATTTCTAAATCACTATTATTATATAAATGAGGAAATAAGACTTTGAACTCACTTCCATTACAAATAATTACTTTTGTGGCAAAAAATTCTTCATTAGAAGTACTTCTAATAAATACGCCATCATTAACATTTTCGCATTGTACAACACAGACATTAGTTGAAAATTCCAATCCCATATGCTGAATCATATACTCTTGTAATTTGTATATCATGGTTTTAGGTTCTATGGTAACTTCCTCTGGAAAAAACAATCCTGCCTGTACATAATCACCCCGTACTCCTGGATATTTATCTAAACATTGTTGTTTGCTAAGTAAATGCGATTCATAATTATTAGATTTATTAATTTGAGCTAATTCTTCAATCAACTGAAGCTCTTCTTCATTTGAGGCTAAATAAACCGAACCGTTCTGTCTAACCGAAATGTCGAATTGATTTTGAATTTTTTTATAAATCGCTAAACTTTCTCTTCCATACCTTTGCCATTTAGAGTCCATACCAGAGGGAACTACTTGTCCAAAATTTTGAATAGTAGCTCCTTTTGCCATTTTGTCTTTCTCTAATATAGCAACTTTAAGTCCTTTTTTTAGTGCATGATACGCATGAAAAGTTCCTAAAACTCCCCCGCCTATTACTATTAAATCATAGTGTGTTCTCATTTAAAACTAATTGATAATTTATATTTTGTTTCTTATTTTTCTTGTGTTTTTTATTCAGATATAGAATCGAAAAGGAGGTTACAAGTACTCCGATGCCAGCGACTAAATACGCTCCTTTGACAAAAAAGGCTAACCAAGACAGACTGCTTTGACCAAAATTTTTATATAACAGAGCCAATACACTACCAAAATATCCAAAAGCGTCTGCAATATAAATTAGAAACCCTGCATTCCCTTTAATTTTGAAAGCACCCACAAAGCGATCGAAAAAAAGGCAATTAAACGGGACATAACAGATGTATAGACCAAATCCAGAGATAACCATCCAAATAAAAGGACTAATGTTTCCAAACTGGAATAATAAGGTAGAAATTCCTATTGAAAAAGAGCCTATTAAAAGTAAAATTTGATAAAAAATAAGGGCTTTCATATTATCTTTAAAATAAAAGGCAGTTGCTAAAACTAGCAATACAACAATAGCAACCAAGGTTTCTGAGGAAGTATAGACTGAAGGATCTTCTTTAAAACCGAGACTGTCCCATAATTCGCGAGAAAAGTTATCTCTAAAATCCCTGAATGCAGTTAAAAAAGTATAAAATAATACCCATAATGTTATAGGAAATAAAAATTTGAGCAACACTTTTTTCCGACTTGTTGCTGTCATCGGAATACGCTCGGTTCTCAATTCGATATCTTCTTGACTCGGTTTTGGAATGCGCTCCAACATCCAAGTAAAAAACAACAACGGAATCACAAACAACAAACCGGTAATAGCTGGCATCCAAAACGCTGAAAATCCCCAAGTATGCATCACAAAGTAGCCTGCAGATTTTACCACGCCGCTCGATACTATAAAACTTGTACTCAAAGCTACACCTAAAATTTCAGTAAATCGCCTTCCTTCTAAATATGAAAAAATTATCCCCCAAATCATTCCTAATGGCAAGCCATTCATAAACATAAAGAAGATATTGTAGGGCTTCGGAACTATTGCGAAAAGTACCAATGCAATTTCTGCAATACCTATCAAACCCAATAGATAGTATACGCGCTGGTTCGTCTTAAGTTCAGATATTACCTTAATGCCAATAAACTTAGATAAAACATATCCGATTACTTGAGCAATAATCAAGAGGATTTTATAGTCGATATGAAACACTTCCAACCCCTCAAAAGAGGCTACAGTAAATGGCTTTCTAAAAGCATACATGCAAAAATAGGCCCCAAACGATGCTACGGAAGCATTTAGAATAAAAAATATATTGGACTTACTTTTACTCATTTTTACTGTTTTTCTTCTGAATGTTTTTCTTTTCGCGATTTTCTAATCGGTATTCGTCTTGTTCTTTGCTTTCACGTAACATATCAGCTTCGTTGTCCATCTCTGGTGATTCTTTTAATGATTTCCAATCAAAATTTTCATCAAATGGATCCAGTGCTTTTTGAGGGTTGAAAACTCTTGGGTCAACTTCTACGGCGTTGTACGGTTTATAATTAGGTGTACTAGTGAAAAAATCAGATAAATCAGTAGCGCCAGCATCATATTGATTGAGATAGGGCGTAGCTAAAACATTCCAAAATGTTTTAAATATACTTCCAAAACTGTAATGAAGGTGACTTGCATACTCTCTTTTTACCCAAGGGGAAATTAACAGTAGGACACTGCGATGCGCATCAATATGATCAACTCCGTTTTGAGCATCATCTTCTGTAACTACGATTAGCATGTCTTTCCAATAGGGCGTTCTTGATAAGTATTCTACAATTCTGCCTAAAGCCAAATCATTGTCAGCCATATAGCTTTCTTTGAAAGGATATCCTGACTTTGGATTATCTCCGGCACCGTGATCGTTGGGTATAATTACTGTAATTAGCTCTGGCATAAGCTCTTTGCCTTTAACCCACTTTTCATCAAACTCTTTCTCAAACTGATCTATTCTAAATTGATCTGGAATAGACGTATTGTAGGTAGGATACGTTTTAGAAGTTCTTGTAAACAAAGGTTGTGGCATAGGGTAGTTCACAAATTGTTTGATACCTGTATACTTGAAATTGGCTTCGTATAGTGCTGGTTCAAACATGATACTAAAACCAAAGTTGTAAAAACGTATCGCGTTACGTTCCAAATGATCCCACATTGATCCCGCTTCATTATAATCTTCAGGATAAATGGCTCCTGCTGCTCCGTTCATTGCAAAAATTCCTGGCGCTTTTGATTCTGATTTAAAATCTCTATTGCCCCCATAACTAGCTGCTGTAGCCGTTTCACACCATTCATTTGGGTAGGTGTTTACTAACCAACGATGTCCATCAGCAGAGACATCAGAATCTACATAGAAATTATCGGCTAAACCAAACTGTCTTGCTAGAGCTAGGTGATTTGGCATAACAGTAATAGCAGCTAATGAATCTGTTTTTTCTCTATTTACAAAGTCAGCATTTTCACCATATCTAGCAAGTGATGCATCGCCATTCCCTTTTTTTATTTGTCCAAAAATCTCGTCATAGGTTCTATTCTCTTTAGAAATAAAAACGATATGTTTAATCGGACTCTCTTTTTCACCTGGATACAGCGGAATAGGATTGTCTTTTCTGCTGTTATAAATAGTATCGGTTGCCTTTGTAAATTTAAAGTTGTTTGAAATAACTTGCTGCGTAATTTCTTCTAGTCGGTCATCAGAAGGAATAGCTGCAACTTGGACGGTTCCTTTCATTAACGAACCAATATAACTTCCTTCTGAGCCTACTTGAAAAGAACGACCTCCGTTTGGACCGCTTCCGTATCCTTTTGCATTAGCAATAATTAAGTGCTTCCCATCTTTGGTCACTTCGATTTTAGAGGGAAACCATCCCGCAGGAATATGTCCTACCACTTTCTGATCTTTTATATTGATTACGCCAATGGCGTTGATTCCTGATTCTGCGACATACAATCGTTTTTGATCTGGGCTTATTGCCAAGCCAAAAGGGATAACTCCTCTAAATTGTTTAACTCTGTAATCTGGTTTTAACGCAATGGTGTTAATAATAGTATCTTTCTTGATGGAAATTACCGAGATGTTGTCATTGGTACCGTTACTCACAAATACATAATCATTTGTGGCAACAATAGAATTTGGGCTTGACCCACCAACAGCTGGAATTCCTTCTATCATGGCGCCTACTAAATGACCTGTTTTAATTTTAGCAACTACTTTTGCATTGTTTTTATCCTCTAAATTAATGGCAAAAACGGAAAAAGCCTCAATAGCATTCAGTGCGCCTAAACCATTAATTTTTATTGTATCATTTTGAATTCCCTCGACCATTTCTTTAGAGCCATAAGCGGTCGCCGGATAACTAATTGGCGTGATTTTAGCTTCTTCTTTTTCACTGTCTTTTATGTACGAATATTGAAACATCCCGACATTAGCAACATAAGCCTTTTTTTCATCAGGCGATAGGCAAATTCCAAACGGATAGCGTCCTACAGGTACTGATTGTGTTAAGGTTTTAGAATCCGTATCTGCAATGATCATTCTAAAACCAATTTGGTCCACTGCATAAATGGTTTTCCCATCTTTGGAGAGTTTTAAATCACCAATGTAACCATCTGTATAATCATGAATTTCAGATTTGGAAGTACAATCAATAAAACCTTTGGCTGCACCATTTGCCAAATCAAAAAGATAAATTTTATTTTCTTGCCCCCCAGCTACATACACTGTTTTATTATCAGGAGAAATGGCTAACCCCATAAACACAGAAGCAAGAACTCCTTTGTCTGTAGCTGAAGTAGGAGGGACCTGCTGCACTTCAGGATGATTGGATAATAAGTTTCGAATGATTGAAATCGAAATCGGATTAGTCCCCGAATTAGCTGTAACGGCGATAGTATTATCGGGACTTATCGTTAGTCCGTATGGATGAGGAGCTGTTACTATACTTTTGCCGAGTGGAGTAACAAACCGTCCGTTAGGAATTATTGTTTTACCCTGTTTATTAATTTGTGTGAGCTCTATTCCAGCTGGAGCTGAAGCCAGCCATATGGTACCAATAACTTTACTTTTGGTACTGCAAGCAGCAATTAAGAGCAGGAAGAAGCATGAAATAATTTTCTTTATCATTTGTGTTGTTTTATTATTTTATAAAGTGTAAGCTAAATATTTTCAATATTAGTTAGACTATCGTCTAAGATAGTCAATGCAAGATCTAACTCTTCCCGAGTAATTGTTAATGTAGGTGACAATTGCAATACATTTCCAGCAGATATCTTAAAACTTAACCCTCGTTTTAAACATTCGTACATTATCTTTTCAGCTTCAGTATTGGCTTTTTCTTTGGTGAATTTATTAGTCACTAATTCTATGCCCCACAACAAACCAATACCTCTAACATCTCCAATTAAAGCATGTTTTAATTTTAATACTTCAAATGCTGATTTTAAATACACTTCATCTTTCTTTACCTTTTGCAAGAGGTTGTCATTTTCAATTATAGCTATTGTAGTTAAACCAGCAATAGCTCCTAACGGACTTTTTTCATGCGTATAATGCCCTAAGGAAATATCCTGAAATCGATTGTACTTGTCTCTAGTGATAATGGCCGCTTGTGGAATAACCCCACCACCTAAACCTTTACCAATACACAAAATATCAGGTTCGATGTCATAATGTTCAAAGGCAAACATCTTAGCTGTTCGACCCAAGGCAATAGGAATTTCATCTAAAATCAATAGGACTTCATATTTATCGCAGAGCTTTCGGGCTTCTTGCCAAAAATGCTTCGAAGGAATCTGGACGTCTGTATTTCGAATCGTTTCGGCAATAAAAGCACCAATATCATTTTCTTTCGAAAAAACATATTCTAAGTATTCTAGACATTTGTTTTCGTTATCTTCGAAGATACCTCTATACGTTACTGGTGGTGGAATACGCTCAACACCGGGCGTCAAAGGGCCCATATAGTCCCTAAAAGCAGATTCCCCGCCAACACTGATCGCATCTAATGAAGCCCCATGAAAAGAATCCCAAAATGAGACTACCTTGAATTTTCCTGTTATTGCTCTGGCTAGTTTTAATGCAATTCCCACCGCAGCGCTACCGTTAGGAGTTAGCAGAATTCGATTGAGATTAGAAGGCATAAGACTAGCTAGTTTTTCAGCAAAATTAATTGCCGGTTCATTGGTAAAACGTCTTGGAGAAAATGGTAAAGTTTGTAATTGTTTGATAATATTTTCAATCAAAATAGGATTACCATAGCCTATTTGATGTACATTATTTCCATGGAAATCTAAATATTTCTTACCAGAAATATTTTCGATATAAGCACCACTACAACTTTTCAAAACATCTAAGCAAGGTGTTGATAATGATTGATGTAAAAAATAGCGAGCATCTTTGTCTAAAAGAATTTTCGTCTTATCATCAATTTCATTTGCTATCCAAGCATCCCTAATCAAAGAAATATTGATGTCCCCTTCTGTTTTCTTGTTCTCTCCTAAAATCATAATTTATATGCTAATATGTTTCTTTACCCTCTTTTTAGCCTTTAAAAAGGGTTGTTGGAATAATTTGTTTAGGCATTGAAGCTGTTTTGTAATAAACATCAAGCCATCCTGAGCCACCGCCATTAAACCATGTGACCTCTAATGGATAAATTCCTGGCTTCAACCTTATCTTACCCGATTTTTCTACAACACCATGGTCTCCATCATTGTTTACAATAATTTCGTTATTGATTTTAAGAATGCTTCCATCGTCAGAGCGAGTGAAAAATACGTAAGTATCTTCCTTCTCGATAACCATTTCAGTTGTAAACTTTACAACAGTATTATCCTTGATAGCTTCTTTTACTTCATCTGATGTAATTTCGAAGCAAGTTCCTTTAGCATCAGGAGACAGTTGATCCAAAAAAGGAATGCTAGTTAAATTCGACAAATAAAATACCTCATAAGAAACTGGTGGTTTTAAATGTGTGGGATACACTCTAAAAAATGCCTCAGTAACCGTGCTCACAATTTTATCATTTTCGAAAACAGCACTTTTAACTACTGTGTTTTTCAAAACTTGAAATGGTTTAATGTAACTATTCGATGAGCGAGAAGGCATGGAACCATCTAAGGTGTATTTTATGCTTCCTTGATTATTCGGGTTTTCAATCAGCACTTCAGCATTATCTTTAAACAGACCACCCGCTTTTTTAATCATTGTTGCTTTTGGTACAATTACCGGTTCTAGCAGCCTTTTAATAATAGGATAATCATCTGATTGATTAAAACCTACAAACGCATTTTTTATTGGTTTTCCAATACCAGCCATTGGTAACTGCAAACCCAAAGCAAAAGCTACTGTTGCTGCGTTGTCATATTGATAAACTGGGTATTTTATAGTGTACCCTTTCTTTACCGACTTTCCCCAAATAATAAATGGAATTTCTACTTCTTGCAAAGTTTCGCCACCATGACCTTTGCCGATTCCACCGTGATCTGAAGATACTATTACTAGCGTTTCATTAGCCATTGGAGACGAAGTAATAGCTTGCATCACTTCAGCCAATAAGGCATCGGCTTTTTCAACAGCTATGTAATACTCGGGAGTACCATGACCAAATTCATGACCGGCATGATCAACGTGATCAAAGTGTATGAAAGTAAATGTTGGTTGTTTTGATATTATGTAAGCACTAGCAACTTGAGCTGTTTCATCTTCTGATTTTGGATTTATATCATAATCAACAGCACTTTTTTCAAAAAGTCTCCCAAATCCATCCCAATGGTAAATTGCCCCAATTTCTGCATTTTTTATTTTGGTGTTAACCAAATTAAAAATAGTAGGAAACAAAAAATCATCACTTTGTACCACTGCGGGTAATACAAAATTATTTTTTTCCCAACTATTAGAAGTAATCCCATGCTGTTCAGGCCCAGCACCTGTAATCATGGTAGCCCAATTAGTGCTTGAACTTGAAGGTAAAACTGCTCTAGCATGCATGGTTGAAGTACCTTCGGAAATTATTTTATCAAATTCTGGTGTTTTTGTATTAGCCAGACCGTCAGGACTTAAACCATCAAATCCGATAACTACTACGTGTTTAACAGGGTCTAATTTTTGACTCTGTATTGGAAAACAAAACCACAGGGAATAAATCCCTATGGTGATGAATATACTTTTTTTTATTTCCATATTAATACCTATTTGATTATCCACATTGTGGCATTAATATCGTCAGAACCGCTGTATTGAGAACCCAATGCTGCATTTACATTTGTTGTATTGTTTTCGAATTCACTTACAGGATATTTCCAACGTAAAGGTATCTTGCCTCCGTTTTTATTGGCTGGACCAATATCAAACGAAGGAATACCTGTCCTTCTAAAATTACAATATGCTTCTATTCCAGAATTATCAAAAAAGGCAACGTATTTTTGAGTTAGAATTTGATTCAGTCCATTGGTATTGTTTCCTTTATAAACCACATTAGAATTTGTTAGAAAGGAATCAATATCTGCTTGTTCTATGTCATAGAATTGCATAGATCCCTTGATCCCATTTTCATAGTGTGTTTCTGCATTGCCAGTCGTCCAGCCTCTATTAATAGCTTCGGCAATATTAAATTCCTGCTCTGAATAACCAATCTGTATATAGGGCTCGCCTTTAAATGTCGAATAATATCTTTTTTCACTTGGGTAACTGTATTTTCCCGCATCAGAATCTACTTGCATTTGTCCTTGTTCATCACCAGTTTTAGCACCTACATAAGCATTTAAGTTTAAAGGATCATTAGCCTTGAAAAAAAACGGTGCAGGATCTGCAACAACGTAAATGCGGGGATCATTATTAGCTTTAAGTAAATCTAAATAGGTTGCGCCAATAATATTCCTATTTCTACTGAAACCATAGCTTGTTGGATTTAATTCATAACGGTTCCCCTGCTCGTCAGAGAATGTACGCATCATATTATCTGATATACCACTTAACAATGGGTATTTTGAAGGATTAGAAATGATTGCATTTACTTTACTTGCAATATTTAAGTCTGCATTTTTCTTGCTCAAAGAAATTAAAACTCTCAAATGATAAGCATTAATTGTTTTTTGCCATTTATCTAGATCTCCATTGAAGAAGAAATCGCCAGAAATTACTGAAGTTCCTACCTGTGTCTTTGCTTTAGTTATCTGGTCGTTAGCGGCTTCCAATAAATCTAAGACTTCGATGTAAACTGATTTTTGATCATCATATTTTGGCTTGGTAATTGCAATTTCAGATGACGCTTGTAAAGCCTCGGTTAGAGGAATGTTTCCAAGTCTTTTAGACATATAATCATAGAAATACGCTTTAAAAAATTTAGCAAGAGCTTCATACTTTTCTTGATTATCGAGTCCTTTAGCTTCTTTTTCCATTGCAATTACTGTGGATAAGGTATTGTATCTAAAATTTGCTGTACCCCAGTTATAATCTTGATCGCCATAATAATCAAAAGAGATTACCCAGAATTGATTGTCACGCTGCGTTTCACGCCAAGGCCCATCGTCACTAATATTGTTAACAACATTTAAAACTTCTGATAATAACATCGAAGGAGGGACGCTAGTGGCTTTGTTTGGATCATCTGTTAAGTCGCTAAACGGTGTGCAGGAAAACACTAGTAGCATAACAGCTAAAATTGTTAAATACTTTGTACTATTATAATTTTTCATTTTTAATTTATTTAGAATTTAAGGTTTACGTTTAAACCGTAACTTTTTACTGTTGGTGTTTGTAATGGAGATCCTTTTTCACTGTTAAACTGGTCTAAATCAATGTCTTTGTGCTTGGCAAAATAGATTAAATTTCTACCTAATAGCGAGACAGATGCACTATTAATAAAAGTATTTTTTAGCTTTTTTGATGGTAAGTTATAGGTAAGAGTTACTTCTCTTAATTTAAAGAACGTTTTGTCAATAATGTTTGCAGCTGTTTGTCCATGATACGACTTTGAAAAATCTTGATAATACATTTTTGTTGTATTGGGAGCAAAAGTTCTAGTATCTGATAGTACATTTCCTTCACCATCAGTAGTTAATAGACCTCCAGTAATTATTACTCCATCGGTTACATATGATTTTATACCCTGAACGTCAAAGGCTCTTTCGGGAGTGTCTGTACCAATTTGTCTACCACTTTGCCACATTTTAAGTGCTACATAATTTTCAATTTTTCCCCCATAACGACCATCAAGTGAAAAATCAAGAGAGAAGTTTTTGTATCGTAGATTGTTTGCAATTCCTGCAGACCAATCTGGTGCTGCATAACCAACTCTTGTTTGATACGCATTTTGCAATGGCTTACCATCATTTCCAACAATTAATTGACCTTCGTTAGTTCTCATGAAATCTGTGATATAATAAGCGTCTACTCTTTCGCCAACTTTTATCCTTCCATTATTGGTTATGTCGCCGTACACTTCTTGTAAGTATTCTTTATATGCAGACCAGTTCAGACCAATATTCCAACTAAAACTTTCATTTTTTATAGGAGATGTTGTTAATGCTATTTCCCAACCTTTTGTTTTAGTAGTAATACCATTTTGTTTTTTACCATCATACCCTGAAGCTGCAGAATATTGTAAGTCAAATATTTGAGGACCATTTTTATTTTCATAATAGGTAATATCAAAACCCAATTTATTTTTCAACAATTTAGTTTCTATACCAAATTCAGTAGAGGAGTTGAAAGCTGGCTGCAAATCTTGATTTGACAAAACCGAATTGACATAGGCAGGATTATAAGTTGTACCATTTATAGTAAACGGACTGTTTAATTTATAGGTGTTTAAATTACTATAAATAGCTAAAGAACTTCCTACTTTGGCATAAGATGCTCGTACTTTTAAATAATCTACTATAGGTATATTTACTACTTCACTCAATACAGCACTCAATGAAACCGATGGGTAGAAAAAAGAATTGTTTTTTTCTGGCAATCTAGAATCTTTATCAATACGTCCTGTTGCGCCCAAAAATAAGAAAGACTTGTAAGAGAAATCAGCAGAGGCATAGTAGCCATAAGTTTCATAATGGCTATTGTAGTTTGTCGGTTGAACCGGTGTTTGTGTATTACTTAATGTATATAATCCAGGAACGATTAAATAATCTGTGGTAGCAAATAAGTTTCTATATTTTTCTATGTTTATATTTGAACCTAATGTAGCGTTTAAACCGAAATCACCAAATGTATTATTGTAATTCAACATGAAATCAGTATAGCTCTTAATATTATTATAGTACGATTCCTTATAATCACCTTGTGCTTTTTCTCGCCCATACGTAGACATTGAATAAGGAAATTTTTCATTTTCAAATTCGTTTTCAAGAGCTATATTTGTTCTTATGGTAGCATTTAAATTAGTATTGAATTTGTGGTTTAAGTTTATTTGTCCTCTGAAATCATTTGTTTGTTTTCCTCTCAACCATTCATAAGCCATAAAATAAGGGTTGTTGTAACGTGTATATTCAAAATTCTTTTGCTGCAAACCTTCTTTGCCATCTTGCCAGTAATTTCTAAGATCCCTAACATCATAATCTGCACCACCCCAGATAAGCATGTTGTATATGTAACTATTTGGTCCGTAATTTACATTTGGATTATTTGGTGAAGTTTGTAAACTAAAATTAGCGCTTGCATCTATAGAAGTTTTTTCGCTAAAGTTATATTTACTACTTAAGTTGAAGTTATATATGTTAAGTTTAGTATTTGGATTAATTCCTTTTTGATATGTGTGTGACATCGAGAAGCGAACGTTTCCTTTGTCAAATTGGGATGCTACAGCTAGATTAGTTGTTTCTAAAATTCCAGTTTCAAGAAAATTATTTAAGTTATTTGCTCCTCGTGCTAGCCATGGTGTTGGGATTAGTTTTCCGTTTGCATCTAAAGGGCTGTCATATTGAGTAATTAACTGTCCATCAAATTTTGGTCCCCATTGATCATAATCTGCATCATTAATTCCTCCACCTTTTCCGTCCAAAAAAGCATAATTTCCATAAGAACCTGGCCCATAATTATTTTGTGTTTTTGGAACTGCATTAAAACCTCCTTGCAAAATGCTGTTTTGGTTTAACTCTACGACGAAACCTCGTTTATCTTTAGTTCCTCTTTTCGTAGTAATTTGTACTGCTCCATTTCCACCGTCAGATCCATACAATGCAGCAGCATTAGCGCCCTTTAATACGTTAATACTTTCTATGTCGTCTGGGCTGATATTCCAAGAATCTGTACCTAATGGAACTCCATCAACAACTATTAAAGGTTTTTTCCCTCTTAAGTATAAATTTGGAGCAGTAAAAAATTCTGCTGAAGAAGCAACAACCAGTCCTGAGACTTTTCCAGATAACGAATTTAGAACATTTGGATCTCTTGCTTTAGTAAGATCACCTTTAACTTCTTGAACTGAGTATCCTAATCTTTTTTTCTCTTTTTTAATTCCTAAAGCAGTAATAACTACTTCATTTAATGATTGTGAATCTGGTTTCAAAACAATTACCAAATTAGAGGTCGTGTTGGTATCTAATTCTACTAATTTATATCCTATGTACGAAATCAACAGAATTGATTTGTTCGCTGGAAGTTCAATTTTGAAGTTACCATCAAGATCTGTTAAAGTGCTAATAGTACTTCCTTTTACAGCGATTGATACCGATGGTAAGGGGATATTATTTTCACCTAAGACCTTCCCTTTTATATTACTTTGAGAATGGCTAATAACAAATGATAAAAGGGTAATTATCAATATTAGATTTGCTTTAGTTTTTTTCATTTTTTAATATTTGTAAATTTAATTAATTATTATGTGGCAAATATCGATAGGGAATATATACTTAACTTGCTTGTAATGTTATTAAATAAATGCCTTATTGTTAAAGACGTTATTAAATAGTTAACTAAAAATGTTTACAAATAGTAAATATTTTATAAAGTCATGATAGTAATATTTTATATTGTTACACCGTATTTTAAAAATATACTGTCATATGTAAGTCAAGATCAGGTATGCCAAGTACAACAGACAGCGGGTCTATTTCATACGACTCAATTCTGGGAGGAGGAAGGACCTCATTTAGTTTTTATTCAAACCATTTAGGAGAAGCTTCAACAATTTCATAGAGCTTAACTTTTACGATAATTAAATTTTTAATTATTTAGCAGGTAAAGATTGCGGTGGTAAGTAATTCGACGAATATTTTTTAATACGTCGAAACGACTTAACAAAGAAATAGCTTAAAATGGCTAAAGAAAAATATCAGCTATCAACGAATTTTTCCTTAGGTCTTTATTTGCGGGGGAGGTTTTATGAGATGACGAGGGGGTATTTAAACTTGAATTTGCTTTTGCTCCAAATGTGCTTTCATCCTTAAATTTGGCATTGTTTTACTTCCAGTAGCAGATTACATAGACTAAATCATTATTCTAAGCTTATTAAGTGCTAAATTCAATTAGTGAAAATTCTAATTAGCCTTTTTGATGATTTTATCATTGTTTCTGTTTAGCATTTTATTTCTTAAAATTATCATGTCCTCACTAACTTTTTTATCTAACACCTTTGCATAATGTTGAGTGGTTCTTAAGTTTTTGTGTCCAAACATTTTGCTAACACTTTCAATAGGAACTCCGCTCGTGAGTGTTACTGTGGTTGCAAAAGTATGGCGTGTAATGTGAAAAGTAAGTTCTTTTTCGATTTCACAAATGCCTGCGATCTCTTTTAAATAGGCATTCATTTTCTGGTTGCTCAAAATGGGGAGCAGTTTGTTTTGATTGCAGCTTTCAAGATGATCCTCGTATTTATCAATAATCATTTGGGTAATTGGAAGAATTGGAATCTTCGAAGCCGTTTCTGTTTTCTGGCGGTGGGTGAATATCCACTTTTCTCCATCAATACCGAGGCTTATGTGGGACTTTGTTAGGTTTTTGACATCAATGTAAGCCAAACGGGTAAAGCAGCTAAAAAGAAAGATATCGCGTACTAAGGATAGTCTTTCTGTTTTGAAATCTTTGTTGATGATATTCTCAATTTCTCCCTCTGACAAATACACGCGTTCCACTTCTCTGATTTTAGCTTTGTAGTTACTGAATGGGTTTCTGTCTATCCAATTGTTGGCCAAACAGATCTTCATGATTTTGCTAAAGTTCTTGATGTATTTGATAGCGGTGTTGTTGGCGCACTTTCTAACACTTCGTAAGTAAAATTCATAATCGGTAATAAAAGCATGGTTTATTTTGGCAATCTCGATATCGGATATTTTGTATTTCCATTCGAGAAAATCGATTGTATGTTTTAAGGAGGTCTTGTAGCGCTCCAATGTTGCGGGTGCATATTATTTACCCACCAATTCTTTGATTTTGTTGTTATGGTCTTGGAGGATAGGGACGAGGGTTCTATATACTGTACCCATTTTTCAGACAGAAATCTCAACGATTTAAAATAGGTTTTTAGTTTGATATTCTATTATTTTGGCTGAAATAGGAGATAACTTTTGGCTATTATGAAAAGCCAAAAAAAGTCATTCTGATTTTATGCTACTTCCTTTTTGTAATAATTATTATATGGCGTTCCATAGTCTAATGACTGATTAAGTCGCCGTTTATTATAAAATTCAAAATAATCTTTGAGTCCTCTATAAAGCATGATTCCATCAGAATATGCTTGTAAATATACATTTTCGTATTTGACTGTCCTCCATAATCGTTCTATAAAAATGTTGTCAATAGCTCGTCCTTTACCGTCCATAGAAATTTTTATTCCATTGTTTAATAGCACATTGGTGTGAACCTCACTGGTGTATTGACTTCCTTGATCTATATTGAAAATTTCGGGCGCACCATACTTATGTATGGTTTCTTGCAAAATATCGGCACACCAATCGGTACTCATTGTGTTGCTTACACTCCAGTTCAAAACAAATCTTGTATGCAAATCTATAATCGCAGTCAAATACATAAATCCTTTTGCCATAGGAATATAGGTGATATCTGTTGCCCACACCTGATTTTTAGGGGTAATCTTCGAACCTTTGAGTAAATAAGGGTATTTCTTATGTTCTTTATTACTCATTGTTGTTTTAGGTTCCCTATAAATGGTTTGCCAATTGATGATTTGCATCAATCGTTTTACCCGTTTGTGATTCACTATAAAACCTAAATCCTAGAGCCAGAACGTCAGTTTCCTGCAACCATAAGATGGAGTATTAAAATACTGTTGGTCTAGTAGTTGCATTATTTTCAAGTTCTCTAAACTTTCCTGTTTTGCTTTATAATAAAGACCGCCGCGATGAATTTCTAATAATCGACATTGTTTGACAATGCTCAATTTATTTTGGGTATCGACCATTTTTACTCGCTCACTGATGGATACTAACCCAGACTTTTATTTAAAAAGTCATTCTCTAAAGTCAGCTGACCTATTCGAGCATAGAGTTTCTCTGTTGGAATTTCATCTTTGGCAACAACTGTTTTTTCTGCAGAAAAAATCGCAGAAAGATTCCGGATCGCTTCTGCCTTCCACATTGAAATTTGGTTGGGCAGCAACTCGTATTTTTTTGATAATACTTCGATGGTATCTTTCTCTTTTAAGGCTTCCAAAACAACTTTGGATTTGAAGTCTTTCCCGAAGGTTCTTCTTGTTCTTGACATAATAGTGCTAATTTAAGGTTTTTATTCCTATCTAAATTAGTCGGGATATATTGTCCGAATTTTGGGGGTCAGCATAATCCTGAATTGTAAATCTTAAAGCTCCGTTTTTTAACGGAGCTTTTTTTTTAACTTTGTACAAAAAAAAACAAAATTAAAATAGCCATTATTGAAGATGAAAATCTTGCATCAAGATATCTAAAATCGGTTCTTGAACTACAGACAATACTTTCTATCTCTGAAATTTATATACTGAAGTCTGTGAAAAATGCTACCATTTTTTTTAAAGAAAATAATGTTGATCTTGCTTTTATGGATATCCACTTAGGAGACGGTAAAAGTCTCGATATTTTTGAACAAACAACTATTTCATGTCCTGTTATTTTTATTACTGCCTATGATTCATATGCGGTTAAGGTATTCAAACACTTCACAATAGATTATCTTTTAAAGCCTTATGCTGAAGAAGAGTTATTAGAATCTTTGATAAAATATAAAAACATAAAAGACACTTTTAATCTAGGATTAATTGTTAAGTCTTTAACTGAAATTGAAAATAAAAACAATATTCAGAATAATTTTTTGGTGAACCATAGAGATAAACTTATATCGATAAATGATTCAGCGATAGCTTATTTTTTTTGCAACGGGGAAGCACCTTTTTATTCATATCAATACAGGACATAGTTATTTGTATAATAATAATTTAAAAGATTTGGTCAATACAATTGATTCGGTTCTTTTCTTCAAAATAAGTAGAAAATACATCATCAACAGAAATTATATTCAGGAATTATTAAACATAATAGTCAAAAAATAGAAATACTTTTAAACGTGCCTATTCCAGATTCAGATCCTCTTATTTTGAGTAAAAAGGAAATTAATAATTTTAAGAATTGGTTGAATTCTTAAATAGTATAATATTAAAAAAAAAACAAACAAGGATAAAATGATGGAAGTATATTAATACTGTTTTATCAACTAGAACTGCATTTTAACCAACTATGACAAGTCTGTTGCAAAATTGTGATATCTTGGATAGGAGGTGTAGGTACTATAGTAATTATTAAAAATGGTAAATAATTCCCGAATATAATCCAATAATAATAGGTTTGAAATTTCCTGTTTTGTTAGAATATGTATTGAGTTGGTATTTCAGGATAGGTTCAAAATTTAACTGAAATGATTTAGCAAACTGGTATTTAAATCCCATCCCAAAGTTAGTACTGAAATGTATTGAATTTAAATTGGTCGCTTCTCCCAATTTGAAATTAGCTTCAGGAGAAACTAATGCTATTTCGTTTTCTTTTAAGAATAAAGTACTAACTCCGCCAATGATATTGATACCAATTTTTTTATCTAAAATAGCATAAGAAATTTCAAGCGGAACTTCATAATAGCCCATTTTTTGATTAATGGAGCCGCTGCTTGTTTTTTGTAAATTTTTTTCAAAAGAAATTAAGGAGTTTAAATTGTCTTGATTTTGAATTTCTATAGCGTTATTCGCGGTATATTTAAGATTGGCCAAGCTATTACTATTTAAGCCTGCTGCGTACGACACGTCATTAGTATTATAACCTACCGAAAACGAATTAATTCCTGATCGTAAGGCGAATTTATTACTCAAAGCATAATTTATTCCAACACCATAGCTAAAGCCGCTACCAGCTGTTTTATTGTTTTGGGATAATTGCGGGTCGATGGCAGAGCCAGATGAATTGGTATTGAGATACATTGCAGCAACATTAGGAACTAATTTCCATTTTTTTTTATGGATAGTAGCAACTTTCAGCTCTTTTTTATCTTCTTTCTCCTTTAAAAGTTCTTCGAGTTCATTAGGAACAGTAGAAATAGGAGATTCTAATTTTTCTGCATTAGTTTGAACAACTTTTGAACCTTGTTTATCTTTTAGAAGTATTGTAGTATTATTTTTATTTAAAACGGATTCCTCTATTATTAGATTTTTCGTATTGTTTCTCTCAACAAGAGCCTCATCAGTATTGAGTTTATCCCTTACTAACTTATTCTCTTTTAGCGGTCTACTATATTCTTTTTGATAAACCGCAGTACTATTTTGATATTTCGCTTCAGTACTATTGTTTTTTGACTTCGTTTTTGTAGATAGTTGGTCTGTATTTGTCCGGTTTGATTTAGATATTTTATCATTAGTAATAACTATTTGGTTTGTTTTTCTTTGATAGTTTTTGTTTATGCCTTCTGTGTTCTTAGTAGTGTTAGAATCAACATTAGAATTAGGTATAGTTGTCGTTTCTTGTTCTAAAACGATAATGTTTATAGGTAAATTAGTCTTTTTTAAGTTAGTGTTCAAAGCAAATAAAGCAGGAAATAATACCACAGCAATACCAGCATATTTAAACCATATTGGTACTATTCGTCTTTCTTTTTTTTCCTCTTGTAAAGCAGTTTGAATGTTCAACCAAGTTTGATCATTAGGTTCTGTTTCAAAATCTTTGAATCTTTCTTGAAACAATCGGTCTATGTTTTTTTTGTTTTTCATTTTACCGATGATTCGTATTTAATTTCGGTTATTTTTTCTATTTTTTCTTTTAAGATTAAGCGCGCTCTAAAAAGATTTGATTTTGTAGTTCCAGTCGAAATATTCAGTATTTCGCTAATCTCTTTATGAGAATATCCATCAAGTACATATAAGCTAAAAACAATTCTATATTGATCTGGTAGTTCATGAATGATTTGCATCAGAAATTCGAGAGAAATATTCTCATCGTCAATGTCAACTTCGACATCAGCGATTTTATCATCTAAAACCTCCATGAATCGAACTCCTTTATATTTTTGGAGAATATTATTGATAAGTATTCTTTTAGCCCATCCCTCGAAAGAACCTTTATCGCTAAACTGTCTCATTTTTCCAAATATAATTAAGAATCCGTCTTGGAGATTATCTTGTGCGTCTGCATAACTAGATGAATATTTTAAACATACCCCAAAAAATTTTTTAACGAATAATAGGTATAACTGTTCTTGAGCCTTAGGGCAGTTCTTTTTACATTCATTAATTAATTGTTCTAATACCACAGAATTACACTATTTTAGTCAACAACTTGAATTTCTACGTTTTCAAATAGGTCTTTACCATCCGCATCTTTTCCTTTGTAAAACTTAAAAACATAAGAACCGGAATTTGTTGGGTAAAAATCAAATGAAACTTCAGACTCTGCAGGAACCACATCAATGCAAACTTGGTCACTTTTTGCAGCGGCTTGTATGGCTATAGTTCTAATGTTAGAATCTTTACTATAGTAAATACCTTGATAAAGATAGCATTCTGTAGGTTTTTGATAATTCAATTTGATTGTATAAGTTTCTCCTAATTTAAAGCTTGCAGGAAGCACATAGCTTTCAATAGGAAGTATTTCGTACTGATAGTTATCTTCATAATCATTATCAATACTGCAGCTTAAAAAAGTTGTAGCTAGTACGAATAGTAAAATAATTTTTTTCATTTTTCAATAATTAAGTATATTATAAATTAAGGATTTAATTATAAAAAATAGCCATCCCTCTTTTATAAAGATGCTGAATTTTGTAAAAGGTTGCGTCAAAAAAGTTTTTTTAAAATTAAAATTAAATTTCAATATCTGTAAACTTAGATATGACATTTGCTTCTATAAAAAAAAATTTTTTTCATTTGGATTGATTTATTTGCGTAATTTTCAAATTCTTGTTTTGTAAAAGTAGCGATTGGAAACCCAAAAACATGTCCAATAAATTTATTCTCAGCAAATTGCCTATCCACATACAAATTGTAAATTCCAGTCCCGTTGACCATCTAATTCCAATTTAAATTGATCATTGATTTCTAATATGTTTAATAAGTATTATTTGTTTTAATTTATTGATTTTTAGATACGTTAATGGTTGTTTGTAGTTGAGTTAATCAATAGTTTGCACTGATCAATAGAAACTGGAAAGTCGTGGTCAATTTGTCCCTTTTTTCCAGAAGTATTCTCAGTTAAGAGTTTTTTTTTACATCTTAAATCTAATAAATGTGAGTATATTTGGAGTAAAAACCATCTAGATTTGAAAGCTATTACTTTAAAAATATTTTTATTCTTTCTAATAATTACTCCATTTTATGCACAGGAATTACTTCCTTTTGTAGAGAATTATAATAAATCAAATTATCAAGGTGATAATCAATCGTGGAATGTTACCCAAGGTAATGATGATGCGATGTATTTTGCAAATCATCACTATTTACTGCGTTATGACGGAGTAAAATGGGAGAAAAACATGTTGCCAAATAAAACCATTATACGGTCAATTTATGCTATAGATGACAAGATTTATTCAGGTTCCTATAAAGAATTTGGATATTGGATGCGCAAAAACGGAAAGATGAATTATGTGTCATTATCGGAGGGAAAATCTGTTTTTGACGATAAGGAGAATGAAGAAATTTGGAAGATTTTTCAATTTAATAAAGCTATTTATTTTCAATCATTTAATTCTATTTACAAGTATGATGGAGAGAGTATTACAAAGATTAAGATACCATTTCTAATTTCTTATTGCTATGTAATCGACAACCAGTTGTTAATTGCTTCCGTTAGCATTGGCGTGTATAGAATGGTAAATTCTCGTATCGAAAAAGTGCAAGGGTGGGGTATTTTAGAAAATAATATCATCCACGGAATTGAGAAGTTCCAAAACAAAATCTATTTTTTTACTAAAAAGAATGGAATTTACGTCGAAGAAAACGGAGTTTTAACTCCCTGGAAAAATTCGCTTAATGAGACTTTAAAAACCGCAAATATAAACGGGGCTCGTTTTCTAAAAGGTAGCAAATTAGCTGTAGGAACAAGTAGCAAAGGTGTTTATATTTTCAATCTTGAAAGTAATACCTATATAAATATTGACCGTAAAAATGTACTAATGAATAATTCTATTTTAAGTATTGGCTTAGACAAAGAGAATGACTTATGGTTAGGCTTAGATAATGGAATTGCACATATAGAGATTAATTCACCAACTGCTATTTTTTATGATAATACTGGCACTTTGGGTTCGGTTTATTCGGTTGTTAAAAGTAACGATGGTTACTTGATGGCTTCTAATCATGGTGTTTTTAAATATGAAAATAAAGGTTTTTCACTAATTCCAAATTCAGAAGGTCAAGCTTGGAATATCAAGAAGATAAATAATAAGTTCATCATCGGCCATAACGAAGGAACTTTTGTTTATGAAAACAGTATTTTTTCGAAATTAAATAATATAAATGGAGGTTGGAGTTTAGTTAAAAGTAACGTTAACGACTCTTATCTACAGACAAGTTACAGTGGTATTTCAATATATAATAACTTAGAGGACCTCTTTCAGAAAATTGATGTTAAAGGGATTCTAAAGCCTATAAAATATGCTGCTCAAAATAAAAAAAACGAAATATGGGCTGCTGATAACTATAGAGGGCTGTATAGAATAACTTACAATGATTTTTATGAAACCATGGAGGTGGAGAATATTACACAAAAAAGTAAAAAGAAGGCGAATGACTTTGGAGTGAAAATATTTGAATTTAGAAATGAAATTCTTTTCTTGATTCACAAAACGTGGTATACTTATAATTCAATTTCAAATCAGCTAGTGGAAAACGAATTATTTAATTCAAATTTTGCAAATACTTCTGATATTGTAAAAATAGACGAAGATCATTTTATAATACTAAAGGAGGGATTATTATATCAGGTCGATGTTAAAGGGAATAATTTTGTTCGAAATTTAATTCAAGAAAAATACTATAAAGGTAAAATCATCAATGATTATCTAAAAGTATTTAAAAATGGTAATAGCTATTTGCTGAATTTAGATGATGGTTTTATTTCACTTCAATTGAAGAATGATTTGGTTATAAATCCCAAAATTAAAATTGAAGCATATAATAATGATGAATTAGTTGGTAATAATAGCACCATCAAATATAATTCAGAATTAAAGATACATGTAACTTCAGGAATTTATGGGTCAAGTAAACCAAGCCTATTTTATAAGATAAATAAGTCCGAGGACTATTCTCTAGTGAATGGAGGAGTAGTCGTTTTGAATAATTTAGAGAGTGGAAATTACGTGTTGACGATATACAGTCATGATGGAATGAATTATAACGAAGTCTCAAGTTTTGACTTTTATATCGCGAATCCATGGTATATCTCTTTTTGGATGATTGTACTATATATGGTCGTAATAGGAACCATTTTATTAGTGTATTATAGATGGAATAAAATGCGTTACATTCAAAAGCTAAAATTACAGGAAGAGGAATTGAAACACCAAAAGGAAATTCTGGAAATGGAATTGAAAGCGGAGAATGAATTGAATAGTCAAGAATATGAAAAGCACATTTTAGAATTAGAACTGCAAACAAAATCATCAGAGGTAACTGGGAAATCACTTTCAATTGCGAAGCAAAGTGAAATGATTGAAAGTATCCAAGGTATCTTAGATTCAGCAACAGATTTAAACAAACTGAAGAGTGAGATTAGTAAGACTATTAAAATAAATGCGGTCAATAAACACGAATGGGAAACATTTGAAACGAATTTGAATCAGATTCACAATGAATTTGTAATTGCGTTATCTAAAAGATTTCCAAACCTTACTCAGAAGGATATTAAGTTATGTATTTATTTAAAGATGAATCTTTCTTCGAAAGAAATCGCTCCAATGATGAATATTTCTTTTAGAGGAGTTGAATTACATCGTTATCGATTGCGAAAGAAATTACAGCTCGTGCAAGATGACAACCTTTCTAAGTTTTTATTATCAATATAAAAACCAATTATTTTTTACATTTTATATTTTTTTTAAGGTATTTCGTAACAGAATTATAACACATCATTACTACATCATTGAGATGTAAAGTAATCACTCAGCACGCTCGAAACCCCCTAAAATCATTGAATTACAGTATTTTTTTATTAGCTTGATGTAGTTATGTAGTAATTCAAACAGGATTGCTATAACGTTGTAGTTATCTAACTTAGCTCTACTAACATTAACAAATTATTAATAGATGAGAAATTTTATTTTTAGCTTTTTAGCACTCCTTCTACTTCCAGCTTATATGTCGGGGCAAGTAATTAAGGGTAAAGTATTGGATAAAAACGGAATTGGGATACCAGGTGCAATTTTGGTTTCTCCCACTTCAAATGCTGATACTGATTTTGACGGAAATTTTAATATCAATGCGAAAGCAGGTGATTTATTAAAAGTTACCATGTTGGGTTTTGAGGCGGTTTCTATTAAGGCGACTGCTGGACCCATGAGTATAATGATGCTAGAATCGGAAGATACTGCATTAAAGGAAGTTGTTATCATTGGTTATGGTACTAGAAAGACCATTGATAATACAGCGGCAATCACTTCTTTAAAGGCAGAAGAGATTTCTAAAACTAAAGTGTTGAATGCTTCTCAAGCGATTCAAGGTAAAGCGGCTGGTGTTCAAGTTGTTTCATCTGATTTACCAGGAAGTACGCCTTCAGTTATTATTAGAGGTTTAGGAACTGCATTAGGAGGACGTACTCCTTTATATATTGTTGATGGAATGCCTACAGAAAACATCAATAATATTAATACAAATGATATTACTTCTTATGAAATTTTGAAAGATGCATCAGCATTAGCTATTTATGGGACTAGAGCTGCAAATGGTGTAATCATCATTACAACTAAAAAAGGTAAAGGGGACGGTGTCACAGTTGAACTGGAAAGCTTTGCTGGATTTAGAGATCCTTTAAAGAGAGTAAAAATGTCGGGAAGTAATAAATATTCCTATTACTCTAATTCAGCTTTGCAAACTACAACTTTTTCTCAAGATCAACCGGTAAACACTGACTGGTTTGACGAGATCACTAGAATTGGCTCATATACTCAAAATAATATTTCTGTTTCTGGTTCTACAGAAAACATAAAATATTTCTTCAGTTTAGGGAACTATGAGGAAAAAGCGGTTTTGAATGGATTAGATTATAATCGAACTACTTTTAGAAATAATAATGAATATAAAATTTCTAATAAACTGACCTTAAATCAAAATTTTAGTTTCGGAATTACTAATTCAAACCCGAAGCCTCTAAATGCTTTTACTAGTGCTTACAAGCAATCTCCAATAGTCCCTGTTCGTTTTCCGAATGGACAATACGGAGTTTCATTTGTAGGGAATGATGGTTTTGCAGGGACAACAGGATCAAATTTTAATAATGTTGGAAATCCAGTTGCGCAATTAGATTTCTTTAATGAAGAGCAAAAGAGCGTCATCTTACAAGGTGGATTAAAGTTAGATTATGAAATTGTAGAATCATTAAAATTCACTTCGCAATTTAATGGAGAATATTACACTTGGAAAAATTATAATTTTGAAGACACTAGAAATATTTGGTTAGCTGCTGATCCTAGCCGAATTGAATCTCAATACAACTCTACTGCCAATGTCAATTTATTGACAAAAGGAAGAAGTCAATATTTCAATTGGAATCTAACAAACTACGTTACTTACAATGAGGTTTTTGGAGATATTCATGATGTTGAATTAACAGCGGGTATCGAAACTTCTATCAAAGGAGCACGCGAACAATTGACAATCTCTAGAAAGAATGTAAACCCTAATTCAAATTACTGGTCGTTAAGTGGTGTAAATGAAGTAGGGAATGTTACAAGTTATAGAGATGAAGTTTTTAATAAAACAAAGCTTGCGTCTTATTTTGGTCGTTTTCAATATAAATTGATGGACAGATACTTGCTTACTGGGACAATAAGACGTGATGGTTCATCTAATTTTGGTAAAGATTATCGTTGGGGAACTTTTCCAGCCTTCGGAATTGGATGGGTTGTTACTAAGGAAGACTTCATGGCAGATGTTAAAGGAATCGATTTGCTTAAATTAAGAGGAGGTTGGGGTAAACTAGGAAACCAAAATGTACCTCTTAATAATCAGGCCTATTCTTCAGGCCTAAGCAGTTATTTAGGTGGTTCAATTTTGTACCAAGGAACTACAATCAACTCGCAAGTTGATCCAAGTTTATCATGGGAGATTACAGAAGAAACTTCGGCAGGTATTGATTTCGAATTGTTAAACAATAGATTAAAAGGAGCCTTTGATGTTTATGATAAAACAACAACAAACGTAATTTTAAACACTAGACCATATATCACCTCTGGGATTAGTAATTCTTCTCCAGCACATGTGGGACAAGTCTCTAATAAAGGATACGAAGTTAGTTTACGTTGGGATGATAAAATCACTGATAATGTAAGCTATTGGGTTGGAGGAAATTTCTCTAATAACACCAATAAGTTAAAAGGCTTAAAAGACGCCACTCTTGCTCCAATAAATGGAGGAGATTTATCAAACGGACAGTTTACAAAATTACTTGATAATACATCTATTGGAAAACCATTAGGTAGTTTTTACATGTATGAGTACGCTGGTGTTGATCCTACAAACGGTAAGATGTTATATTATACTGCAGCGGGTACGACAGTAGCTCAAGATGCATTGGACGCTAATAAAGACAAAAAGTATGCGGGTTCTATTTTGCCGTCTTCGACCTTCGGAATTACTTTAGGTGTAAACTATAAAAACTTTGATTTATCTCTTGATGGATATGGAACTTCAGGTGCAAAAGTGTACAATGGTAAAAAAGCACAACGTTTTTCAGGAGAGAACATAGAAGAATCTGTTGCTACTAATTTCTGGACAGTAAATAACACTACAGCTTCAAATCCAGCGCCTTTTAACCAAGTTCCAGTTGCCTCAACGTATTATTTAGAATCAGGTGATTTCTTCAGAGTAAATAATATTAGTTTAGGATATAAACTGCCATTAGCTGACAATGGATTTTTGAGTTATTGTCGCGTGTATGTAAATGCAATAAACCCATTTATCACTCAAAAGTTCTCTGGTTTTTCTCCAGAATTAAATGGTAATGGAGACCCATATGGTAGTCAAGGTATCGAACTAGATGCCTACCCAACGCTAAGATCACTTGTTATTGGTGCTAATTTAAAATTTTAATACGATGAAAAAGATATATATATCACTATTTGTACTATCCGCCTACTTTTTTTCTGGATGTTCAAACGACTATTTAGATGTAGACCAAACAGAATCTATCTCTACAAAGGATATTGCTTTATTTAACAATGACGAAGGTGCAACCACATTTGTTACTGCAATCTATAACAAGTTTTTAGATTTCAATATGAGCTCGTTTTCTTGGATTGGACTAACTAGTATTGCTTCAGATGATGCTGATAAAGGTTCTTCTCCTGGAGATACAGGTTCAGATAAAGACCTGCTGGATGCCTTAACCTATAATGCATCAAGCGCTTCTATTAGAGAGGTTTTTGAGGCTAATTATGAAGGAATAAACAGATGCAACCAGGCATTAAGTATTGTGCCACAATTAGATCAAGCAAATCCTGCTTTACGCTCGAGACTAATAGGCGAAGCGAAGTTTTTGAGAGCCTTCATGTATTTTACTATATTAAAAACTTACGGCGGAGTACCTATTATAGATCATTTACCAAATCCCTCTTCTGACGAGGATAGAATCATGCAATTGACACGTAAATCAGCTCCTGAAGTTTATAGTTTTATCGAAAAAGATTTAGCTGATGCGATTGCTGCACTGCCTAATAAATCAGAATATGCTCCAGCAGAAAAAGGAAGAGCTTCAAAAGGCGCTGCCTATGCATTATTAGCAAAAGTAAATTTGTACCAGAAAAAATGGCAGAAAGTGGTAGATAACGCTGATCTAGTTACGGGATATTCAATTGTTCCTAACTATGCCACAATGTTTAGATTAGCTGGAGAGAATGATGCGGAATCAATTTTTGAAATCAATGGCACTGGTGCAGTTCCAGCTAAAGGAATTGCAGGATATTCAAACACTCAAGGTGCACGTGGTGCCGGCGGATGGGGTTGGGGTTTTAATACTCCTTCTGAGAGTTTAGTTAATGCTTATGAGCCAGGTGATGTTAGAAAAGACGCAACTATTATTTTTGCGGGAACAACTTTATATGATGGTAGAGTAGTGCCAATAACCGTTGAAAACTCTCGTTACAATTATAAAGCATATTCTTCTGCATTTACGGATGCGTGGGAAACTGATGCTAATATCAAATACTTGAGATACGCCGAAGTTTTACTAATGAAGGCTGAAGCATTAAATGAATTAGATCAAACTCCAGCGGCTATTCTTTTGTTAAATCAAATTAGAAATAGAGCTGCATTAGGAAACACCATTGCAGTTACTAAAGCAGATGTACGTATTGCTATCTGGAAAGAGAGAAGAGTAGAAATGGCCTTTGAGCACGATCGCTTTTTTGACTTGGTAAGAACTGGGCAAGCTGTTGCAGCTTTTGCAATTCACGGAAAAACATTTGTCGCTGGAAAACATGAATTATTTCCTTTGCCACAGGCTTTTATTAATCAGGCAAATGGATTGTCAACACAAAATCCAGGTTATTAATTTTAAAAAACAGTAAAAATGAAAAAAAATAAATACATATACCTATTTACTTCTGTTCTTGTTTCACAGTTTTTTATAAGCTGTAATGAGGATAGTATAGATAAAGTAAACAGCACGATTCCTTATGAATCAATTGGTGGATATGATAACTCAGATGAGATCGCAGCTGCAAATTTAATTACTAAGGTAAGTTTTGAAAATAATATCACAGATTCGAAAAACGGAATAACTGGTGGAACAGGAACAGCCGTGAGCTATGCACCAGGAATTAAAGGACAAGCTTATCAAGGATCTTCTAGTTCGTTTATTGCTTACAGTACTGTAGCAAGTTCTTTGGTAAGTCTAAAAAACATTACCGTTTCTATGTGGATTAACACAACTCCACATACTGGCGGCGCACAGTCGTTATTTATGTTACCAAAGACGACTGATTTTTGGGGTAACATTTTTACAATGGTTGAAGGAACGGGGCCAGCAAATACTATGTTGATGAAAAATCATATTCAAAAAGATGTAACACCTAGTATTCCTTGGTCAGGCCAATTTATAGAGCATGGCTGGTCAAACCTTTTGCCAAATATGTTTGGATCTTGGAAACATGTTGTTTGGATGTATAATGGTGCTAATTCGACTTATAGCATGTTCATCGATGGAAAAAAACTTGATTTACCAGCTTCAATAGCGAAGCGCTATGCTAGCGATCCTCAAACTGGAGGTGTTGGTTATGGCGACTTGGCAAATTCAAATGTTTCAAAATTTATAATTGGAGGCTTTCAACAACATTTGGGTGCTCCATGGAGTGCTCCTGATGGATGGATGCTTAACTATACCGGATTAATGGACGAGTTTAGAATTTATAATGCTGCACTTACTGATAATGAAGTAGTGGCCTTGTATAAGTTGGAAAAGGACAATAGATAAAAGTTGTAAGAGCTAGTTTAAGAAAACTAGCTCTTAAATAATAATTATAAAAGTATTTGAAAATGAAAGTTTATATATGTTTAGTTTTAATAAGCCTTTTTAACTCCTGTTCTAACTCATCTCCAGATGTTAAAGAACCAAGTGGAGGTACACCCTTACCTACTACGCCAGGTACAACAGCCACTCCATTAACTGACATTGAAGCATTAGACCAGGTACAAAAAGATGCATTAAAGTATTTCTGGGAGTATGCTGAAACCAACTCAAAGTTAGCAAGAGAACGCTATTACACTAACGATCCTGGTTTTGAAGCTAATATTGTTACAACAGGTGGATCTGGTTTTGGATTAATGACCATTATTGCAGGTGTTGATAGAGGTTTTGTTCCCAGAGCAGAAGCCGTTTCTCGCTTGACAACAGCTATGAATTTCCTAGAGAAAGCAGAGCGTTTTCATGGTGCGTGGCCACATTGGATCAACGGAAATGACGGTAAAGTAATCCCTTTTGGTACAAAAGATAATGGTGGAGATCTCGTAGAAACAGCATTTCTTTGTCAGGGATTGTTGACGGTTAGAGAATATTTTAAAGATGGAAATACCACTGAAAAAGCATTAGCCGCTAAGGCAGACGAACTTTGGAAAGGTGTTGAATGGGATTGGTATACTAAAGGAGAAGATGCTTTATATTGGCATTGGAGTCCAAATTACGGTTGGGAAATGAATTTCAAAATTCAAGGATATGATGAATGTCTAATTACCTATGTGATGGCAGTGTCATCTCCTACTCATCCTATACCAGTAGCGGCTTACCACAAAGCGTGGGCAAGAAGTGGAGCAATTAAAAGTGGAGCCTCCCAATATGGTATTCCAGTTGTACTAAACCATAATGGAGCTAATGGAACGGTAGGACCAATGTTTTGGTCTCAATATTCCTATATAGGTTTAGATCCTTCTAATTTAAAAGATCAATATGCTGATTTTTGGGCATTAACCCAAAATCATGCTAAAATAATGAATCAATATTCAATTGCTAATCCAAAGCAATGGAAAGGGTATTCTGATAAGGTTTGGGGTTTAACGGCTAGTTATACTAGAAATAATGATGGAACTACAGGTTACTCAGCACATCAACCTAATAATGACGTGGGAGTCATTACGCCAACGGCTGCTTTATCATCATTTCCATATACCCCCGTTGAATCTATGAAATTTCTACATTATTTATATGATGAAAAAAAATCGGAATATGTAGGAATAGCAGGACCTTATGATGCTTTCTCACCCCATTACAATTGGGTAACTCAGAGGTATTTAGCTATTGATCAAGGTACGATTGTCCCAATGATTGAAAATTATAGAACCGGTTTACTATGGAAACTATTTATGAATGCACCAGAGGTAAAGCCAGGTTTAGTGAAAATGGGCTTTCAGTCTGCGAAATATAATTTTTAAGAGATGACTAAATACATTTTACTAGCTATAACGTTATTAACTACCTTAATTTCCTTTGCTCAAGGTGAAGTTACTGGAAAAATTAAAATTGAAAGTGTTTCAAAGCATGAATTGAAGTATGTTTTACACATTCCGGCAAATACGATGGATAAAAAACCATTAATTATCTTTCTTCATGGTTCTGGTGAAAAAGGGACTGATATTGAAAAAGTAAAAACACATGGTCCGTTTAAATATTTAAAGAAAAACGAACTAGATGCTTATGTTTTGGCTCCACAATGTCCAGATAATGAATATTGGGACACTGAAGTATTGTATCAGTTGATATTAAAAATCCAAAAGAAGAATAAGATTGATGCCAGAAGAATTTATTTAACAGGACTTAGTATGGGAGGCTGGGGCGCATGGAACTTAGCTTTTGCTCATCCTGAGATATTTGCGGCCTTAGTACCAATCGCTGGATTTGTGGATCGTGTACCCATGATTGAAAACTGTAAAATTGAGACTATTCCTATTAGGATTTTTCATGGACTAGTTGACGATGTTGTAGATGTAAATTACTCCATTGCAATCTATAAAAAATTGAGGTCTTGTAATAAAAATATTGAACTGACCATTTTCGACGATGCAGGACATGATAGCTGGACGCGAGTATATGACAATAAAGAAATTTACGATTGGATGTTCCAACAAATTAAAAAATAAAAAGAAATGAAGAACAAATTAATTATAGTGCTCTTATGTCTTTCACTATTTGGCTACAGCCAAAAAAAGAGAAAAAAAAAAGAGATAACAATCAAACCGAGAGAGATGTTTGTTGCTGATTTAATGGCAAGAATGACTGTAGATGAAAAAATAGGACAGTTGAACCTGCCTACTTCAGGAGATATTACAACAGGGGCTGCCAATAGTTCTAATATAGCTAAAAATATTGAAGAAGGAAAAGTGGGTGGTCTTTTTAATATCAAGTCTGTACAAAAAATTAAGGAAGTACAGAAGATTGCTGTTGAAAAAAGCCGCTTGAAAATTCCATTACTTTTCGGAATGGATGTAATTCATGGATACGAAACAACTTTCCCAATACCACTTGGGCTATCTTCTACTTGGGATATGAAGTTAATTGAGCGTAGTGCCCAAATAGCTGCGCAAGAAGCTAGTGCTGACGGAATAAACTGGACTTTTTCGCCAATGGTGGATGTGTCTCGTGACCCGCGCTGGGGAAGAGTTTCTGAAGGTTCCGGTGAAGATACTTATTTAGGTAGTGAAATAGCCAAAGCGATGGTGCACGGCTATCAACAAGATGATTTGTCAAAAAACAATTCGATATTATCCTGTGTAAAACATTTTGCTTTGTATGGAGCACCAGAGGCGGGACGCGATTACAATACCGTGGATATGAGTAGAATTAGAATGTACAATGAGTATTTTCCGCCTTATAAAGCTGCCATTGATGCTGGAGTAGGTTCAGTTATGGCTTCTTTTAATGAAGTTGATGGAATTCCGGCAACGGGAAACAAATGGTTAATGACTGATGTCCTGAGAAAGCAATGGGGTTTTGATGGATTTGTGGTTACTGATTATACCGGAATCAATGAAATGATTGATCACGGTATGGGAGATTTGCAAACTGTGTCAGCTCTAGCGTTGCACGCAGGAGTTGAAATGGATATGGTAGGTGAAGGTTTTTTGACTACTTTGAAGAAATCCTTGGACGAAAATAAAGTGAGTATGGCACAATTAGACAATGCTGTGCGTCTTATTTTGAATGCCAAATATGATTTGGGGTTATTTCATGATCCTTATAGGTATTGTGATGTGACTAGAGCTAAGAATGAAATATTCACCGCTGCAAATCGATTAGAAGCAAGAAATACGGCCGCTCAATCTTTGGTTTTGCTTAAAAATGAAAAGCAACTTTTACCATTAAAAAAATCAGGAACGATTGCTGTTATTGGACCATTGGCTGATGCCAAAGAAAATATGGCAGGAACTTGGAGTGTTGCTACAAATATGGATAAATCCATTTCACTGATTGCAGGCATGAAAGAAGTTGCTGGAAAAGATACTAAGTTGCTTTACGCCAAAGGAAGCAACCTTGATTACGATGCTGCTTTTGAAGAAAAAGCAACAATGTTCGGGAAAACACTACACCGTGATGATAGAACTTCACAAGAATTATTGGCCGAAGCCTTGAAAATCGCTAATCAATCAGATATCATTGTCGCAGCGCTTGGAGAATCTGCAGAAATGAGTGGAGAGAGCAGTAGCAGAACAAATCTAGAAATACCGCAAGCCCAAAAAGATTTACTAAAAGAATTATTAAAAACGGGGAAGCCAGTAGTTTTAGTTTTATTCACAGGTCGACCTTTAGTTTTGGTTCAGGAAAACGAAACGGTTCCTGCTATTTTGAATACTTGGTTTGCAGGAAGTGAAGCAGGATTTGCCATTGCCGATGTATTATTTGGCAATGAAAACCCTTCTGGAAAATTAACGGCTACTTTCCCTAGAAGTGTAGGACAAGTACCTATTTATTATAACCAGAAAAATACTGGAAGACCATTAATGAATAAAGAAGGTAAGTTCGAAAAATTCAGATCTAATTTCATCGATGAGAGAAACGAACCATTATTTGCTTTTGGATATGGTTTGAGTTATACGACTTTCGATTATTCGAACTTGGAAATCTCATCTGATAAAATGAAAATTAATGAGACTTTGAAAGTAACAGTTGATCTTTCAAATACAGGAAATTATGATGGAAAAGAGGTTGTTCAATTGTACATAAGAGATCTAGTAGGTTCTGTGACAAGACCAATAAGAGAATTGAAGGGGTTCCAAAAAATATTGCTTAAAAAAGGAGAAATAAAAAAAGTAACTTTTGAAATCTTTGTCGAAGATTTGAAATTTTATAACTCTGATCTTGAATTTGTTGCAGAGCCTGGTGCTTTCCAAATTTTCGTAGGAACAGATTCAAACGCAGTTAATAATGTTGGTTTTGAATTGGTGAAATAAATTTTGGTTTGTTTATTTTTTGATTCGCCCTTCGGTAATAAAATACCGAAGGGTTTTTTTATAGTTTTTGAAATAGTATTTATATGTCAGTTTCGAATAACAAAAACTGTAAATATTTTTGTTTCTTTACGCGTACAATAAATTTCAAAGCCTGAATTTGACTTTGTAAAGATGTAAACAATTTTATAATAGCATCATAAACTGACGAGTAATTACATAAAATTAGAATACAAATTAACCACAATCAATAATGAAAAAAAATACATTTATTACTTATGGTACACTACAGTAAATTAGACATTCTTTTCAGTAGAAGACACTTATAAATGGGAAGTTGAAATAGCAGAAAGACCCGAATCCAGTGCAGGATTTATTCCTGAAAAGAATTGGATATGTCTAGGTTTTCTATGTTCCAAGATCGGAGTTTGACTTGGGGATTAACGATTGTTATAAAAAATAGAAAATATGTAGATATAATAAATTTCATTTAGTTAATTTTTTTATTTTGATCTTATTTTCTTCTCAAAAGTTCTGAAATTACAAAAATAGGATAATGGTTGGTTTCGATTAAATTTTAAATTGCCCAGAGATAAATTGGATATCCGTAAATATAATCTTAAAGTTGGACTCTCTCCTGAGAATAAGATATAGGCCTCATTTTGCAGCAGGATTTGCAAGCTGTATAAAAAAAATTTAGTCTTCATCATCAAATAAATTGTCAATATCAAAATCATCAATATCAAAATCGTCACTTTCAGTAGGAGCGCTGGCGCCTGGAGGATTGAATAGACCCATTCATCCCAGATGTGGTTGTTAGTATCGGAACTATTTACCTAGTCTAGAAATAACAATCTAAATTCATCGAGTTCTTTACGGATGAGTTTTATATATTCTAGATCTTTATAGCTTTCATGAAAACGTAAACTGCCGACATGAACATATAAATGCATGGCATGGTCTTTAATAATAGCGGCATTTTGCATGCGAATACTGTATAAATCACCCCCTTCGGCACCCGCTATTTTAGCTGGAATAATCATTGAATCAGCACGCATAAATTCTTTGGTGTACTGAATATATTCGTCCTCTTCGGGAAAAGAGGCCATTAAGCTTTCTACTAATTGATATATAAATTCTGCTTTTTGGTAGGTTTTTGGTTTTATCAAATAGAGACATGGGTGGGGGTATTATTAAAAGAATGGATTATAAATCCGCTATCGGGAGAATAGAATTAATCCGTTGGATAAAGAAAAATATTTAAATAACATTGATCTTCATAACGACAGTTGTACAACTTACTACGAAAACTCAAAACGAATTTTAACAAAATCTGGCAAATATAAGTGGGTTTTGACCTGAGGGAAAATAATTAAGCGGGATTCAAATTATAATCATAGGTACAAATATTGATGTTTCCTCACAAAAAGAAAAGGAAGAGGAAATTATAAAATCTCTTGAAGTTATTGCCGAGCAAAAGAAGAGGTTCTTATATTTTGCTCATATCGTTTCTCATAATCTGCGTTCTTATGCCGGTAATATTGAAATGTTATTGAATCTAATGGAAGAAGAAAAAGATGAAGTCAGTTTAAGGGGAACTAATTTGTATTTAGGCTCTTCATCTCGTGTGTTAGCAGAAACAATTGATAATTTAAAGGAGTTGTTGGAAGTTCAAACTGCGTTGAATCCTAAACTTAAAAAAGTAAACATAAATTTACATTTAGCAAAAGCCTTAGCTGTTTTAGAAGATGAAATTAATAAGAATAAGGTCATCATTCAAAATTCAATTTCAGATGAAGAAACAGTAATTTCTAATCCTGCATATTTAGAAAGCATTTTATTTGATCTAACATCTAATGCTATCAAATATTGTGCGCTAGGTAGAATCCCAGTAATTAGTTATATGGTGGTCTCAGAAGGATAAAAAAAAAATTAGTTATAGAAGATAATGGGGAAGGAAGGAATTTAAAATTGCATGGGGATAAGTTATTTGGAATGTATGAAACGTTGCATAATAATTATGATTCGAGAGACATTGGACTGTTTATTATACAAAACAAGATAGAAGCGACGGGTGGAAGTATAGAAGTTCAAAGTATAGTAGGGCAACGAACGGTTTTTAAAATACATTTAAATGAAGAAGTTTAGGGAAGTATATGTCATTGATGACGATAATTTTTTTCATTTTATAATACCCAATTTATTTAAAAACAACAACTTGGGTATTAATGCATCCTCTTTTTTTAATGGGCTTGAAGCTGTCGAAAAAATAAAAGAGAATATAAGTTTAGGTTTAGGCATGCCGGATGTAATTTTACTGGATATAAATATGCCAATTATGGATGGATGGCAATTTTTAGATGAGTTTAAAAAATTCAACAAGGCGACTGATAACAAAACCCATGTTTGTATAATTAGTTCATCGGATAGTAGTTCGGGTACAAATAAGGCAAAACCATATCAAGATCAAATAAAAATATATATTCTGAAACCAATAACAATTGAGGATTTCAAAGAGATATTTTAGCAAAAAAGCTGAGCCAATACGGACAAACTAAATTTTTTAAATTTAAACGAATGAACTTGATTTATTAAGGTAAGAATTAAATAGCAGCTTTGATTGGCTTTACAACGGTAATTAATTCAAAAGATCGTATCAAAGAAAATTCATATAGAAATCTATTTACAACAGCGGAGGTTATTTCCTTTCTTTGTGATGCACGAACTAGAAGGTCTGTGATCAATAGAAATAAATTATAACTATTGATAGTCATATTCTTAGTCGTGTTCCTAGTACTAACAAAGAAAGGAATCTTTTAGATTTAATCAGCTGTAGTTTTAAAGAGGTAGTAGCACGGTTTGGAGGTAACACTAGACGACCAAAGAGTACTATTTGTAAATTGTACTAATACCATGGAGTTCCATCTCGATTTTCAAAATAAAAACACCAGTAACAGCGATACTCAAAAAAATTTCGCAATCGATAAAACATTGAATGATGTTAATGGAGCTTTGTACAATTCTACTTAGAGCAATGAAACGCTTGTGATGTTCTAAAAGCAAGCAATGTACAAAGAAGGTCAGGAAGCAAAAGGATTAGCAACATTAAATATAAGTATAGAGGCTCTTATTACAGAATCTTTTGTTTTTAATAGAAGTGTTGCGTACTGGCTTAAAGGAATAAATTAGACAATTAGTACAAGGAGAATCAGATGTTGACAAAATAAATACATAAATAGGGGGCGCGCTTTTGTAAATTAAAAATGTACTAAAAGTAGTGAATAGAAATACATCTTGTTGGATTTATCGCTATCTTAGCCTTAGAGTAGTTCTTATATACTTCATCAACCGGAAAAGGCTTTACTTAACTGTAGATTAATAGGGAATCGTGTGTAAATCACGAACTGTCGCGCAACTGTAAGTAACACACCAAAGGTTTTCATCCACGAGCATCCACTGCCAAAGGCGGGAAGGACGATGGACACCGTTACAAGTCAGGAGACCTGCCTTTTTCGAATTGACAATGCTTTCGCGATTTGAAGCTTTTAGTCAGACAAATGTGTTTTTATACAAGTTCAAATATCCTTAGTAGGATAATTAGGGGTTGTCCTTTTTCTTTACGCATTTTTCTTTCTTACCATTTTTATTGCAAAAGTATTGTGAAATAATTAAAGAGCTTTTCATAATGATTATAAACCATTTAAAAAGTTACAAATGCAAACGCACAATCTTGACTATCCGCGAATTGGTAGTGACAGAGAACCTAAAAAAGCCTGCGAGCAATATTGGTCAGACAAAAATTCAAGAAAAGAACTGATACATGGAGGCAGCATAGGATGTATTGAAGACAGTCAGTTAGAACAAGAATCAGGAGTAGAGTTAAAACATTCTATTTTTTTTTGTTCTACGATCAAATTGTTGATACGGCGCCAATTTTAAGTACCATTCTGTAATGTTGTAATGAAACTAATTTATACCAATCGTAAAACAAACTTGACATGTATTTTGTGATGGACTTTGGCTATCAACAGACATTTTGGATAGTACAACATGTAAAAGGAAAGATGCTCTGATAATGACGAAAAGTACATTACTTCCGAATTTTACAAAAATCACAAATTCAATTTATTTCCAATATTTTTTTAATGAAGAAGGATAATAATGTTCGCTTTATGCCTATTTGGAAGAACTATAATCGGATTATTATCACCATGTTTTTCAGAACTAATTTTAAATTATCTAGGAACTATTTTTAGATAAAACCTTAAAAAACTAAAATACAATGACTACCGAAGAAAAAATAAAAAAAGCAGAAACACGAATTTTTAAAGCCGTTTTCCCAAGCACCACCAATCATTACGACACGCTTTTTGGTGGTACTGCAATGCAACTTATGGATGAAGTTGCTTTCATTACGGCAACACGTTTCAGCCGCCAAATAATGGTAACGGTAAGCAGCGACAAAATTGATTTCAAAAAACCAATTCCAGCAGGAACGATTATTGAATTAGTAGGTGCTGTGAGTCATTTAGGTAACACAAGTATGAAAGTGAGTGTTGATATTTTCATTGAGGAAATGTATTCAGAGCATCGTGAAAAAGCGATTACTGGAGAATTTACCTTTGTTGCGATTGACGTAAACAAGAAACCAGAGTTTATAGTTAAGAATTAGATTTTTTTAGTGCCAAGAAATTCTAAAAACAAACCCTAGGAGTTAATATATCTAGGAAATAATTTTAAGGAAATAGCAACAGGCACGGACAAATGGAATAATCGACCTTTTATGTTGCCCATCAGATCTGTCACTCAATTCGATAAAGATAATGGAATCGAATGCGAAAAAAAACAATATTTACAGCTAATAGTCGAATGTAGTTTGGTATGATGTAACTGTTGATAAAGTGATTTTAAATCGGTTTTATAAGGGAACAGGAAATTGGTTAGCCCCTAACCTTCATGAAATAGAACCGTCTCAAATTTAGTTTAGAGGCGGTTTTTTTTAAATATAAAATATTTTTTAACCTCTTCTACAAATAAAGATCTAAATTGTTTTTATAGTTTTTTTTAGACCAAGAGTTGATTTACGGTGTTGGCTTCCTTTTTTGTTTTAAAATGACTATTTTAAAAATTATGAGTTCAATTAATAAATCTAACTCAATTTATTTTGAACTTACACACTTTAAGAGACAGTGCAAGACAGTGCAAGACAGTGCCTTAAATAGCGATTAAAAAACCCACAAGATTTTCTTTTTTATTTAGTTGTAATTTTTTTCTTAATCGATAACGGGCCAGTTCAACGCCGCCGTTTGAAATGTTCATTATTTCTGCTATTTCCTTTGTAGACATGTTCATTAATAGATAAGTAGATAAATCAAGCTCTCTAGGGGAAATAGTTGGATGTTTTTCTTTTAATCTTTTTAAGAAATCAAAATGCACATTTTTAATGTGTTTTTCTAAATCATTCCAACTTTTATCGGCAGTTACCTCTTTAGTGATGCTCTTGTTTAATTTGTTAAGCTTTAACTTTGTTGAGTCGTCAAATGATTCCACATTAATATCTTTTAGTTTGTGGATTATTCCATTTAGTATTTTATTTTTCTTGACAACTTGAAGTGAGTTGTTTACGAGTTCTTTGTCTTTGGTTAATATTTTTATTTGAAGTTTATCATTTTGTAGCTTTTCAATTTCTTTTTCAAGTTTGTACTGCTCTTGTCTAATCTTAGATTCTTTTTCCAAATATATTCTTCTCTGTTCTATCGTTTCGTAATATTTATTTTTTCTAATTTTAACTTTTATTCTCCTTTGGATGAAAAGGATTGTAGCTATTATGATCGATATATAAAATAAATAAGTTAGAAAATGCCTATACCATGGAGGGGAAATCGTAAAATTAAAAGTGGTACTATCTGATTCGATTCCATAGCTATTTCGGGCCTTTAATTTCATTTTATAATTACCTTCTCTTAAGTTAGTGTATTCTTTAATTAAAGATGTTGACCATGGACTCCATTTGTCAGTAAAACCATTTAATAGATATGAAAATTCAACATTTTCAACATTTTCATAAGTAGGTGAGGAAAAGATAAATCGCACTGAGTTTGATTTATAAGGGATAGTGTAGTCGTTCAGTTTTGTTCTTCCATTACCTAATAGTAGCGTGTCGTTTGGGAAGGAAAAGCTCTGTATAAATACTTTGGGCTTTGTTATGAAGCTCTTTGATAAACTAGCGTTATAATGAGCTAATCCATCTGTTAGTCCGATAAATACATTAGCGGAATCAACTGTATTTATAGAAAGATAGTTATTGACTAAGTTACCGGTTAAATTAGAAAAAGGGGATATAGAGTTTTTGTACGTACTATTTGTGCTTTTTAGCAATACTCCTAGTGACTCATCGAATGCATACCATAAATTACCTAATCTATCTTCAGTCAGTGCGTTTATTAAGGGAACATTTTTAAATATAGCACTAATTGTCTGATCTTCATAGAATGTCCCTTGTTGCTGCGAATATTTGTAGAAATGATTTTTAGTTTGAAAATATATTTTATTATTAAAATGCTGAATACTAGTTATTCCTTTCGTTTCTTTCGCTAACTGCTGGTAGCATTTTATTTTAGTGAATTTTGTTAAGTTTTTAGACAATTCTAGTTGGTATAATAAATCATCTTTTTTTAGCCAAAGATTATATCTATCTATTTCAAAAGTGTTTGTTGATTTATTAAAACCAGCGATTTTATTTTTAAATTCCCAACCATTTTGTGTTTTTTCAAATAGCGTAAAACCATTGTAAGTGGAGCCAATGATAAAATTTGGATGATTAGGTATTTTTTTAAAGCCAAAGTAACCTCTATTGTCAAGTATTTTAACAGCATTCGGACTTTCGATAAGCAATGCTCCTCTATTGTGTGCGCAGAACAACAGATTATCGATTATTTGTAAATCCCATGCTTGGCCAGTTGTACCTTTTACGAGTGAAAAAGCATCCTCCTTAATTGTCTTGTTCCAAGTGTGGCAAAAGACTCCTTGATTAGTCGCTACGTACAATTTGTCATTAAAAATAACGGAAGCGTAAACAGTGCTTAAATCATAACTAAAGCCAAAGTAGGAAAAAGGGGAGCTTTCATTAATAAATGCGATCCCGTTATCAAGGCCTAGCCAGAGATTGTTTTTATTATCAATAAAGGAAGTGAGCACGGTATTGTTTTGCAAACCTTTTTTATGATTGATGTGCTGAATAATTTTGCCATTAAGGTCGCAAATGATTATTCCGTCTAATACAGAATTTATAGCGATAAAACGATTCGTTATATTGACTCCACCTAGCGAGCTATTTTTTTTAATAAATTCATTGGCTTCGTTCTTCCAAGGTGTCATTCCTTTTCCATCATAAATAAAAAGTCCTTTGCTTAAAGTGGCGACTAATATTTTGTTATTGGGCATTGGAAACATTCCCCATACCTCGTTATTGTTTAGTATTCTTGAACCTTTTAGAGGAATGAATGTATCGTTTTTATACTCTAGTATCCCCAGTGCAATGTCTTGGAGATACAGTTTATTGTTGATTATAAAGGAAAATTGAAATCGATTAGGTGCATTGCGTATTTTGAGCTGCTTGTTTTTGTATATGTAAATTTTTTCAAAGGATTGAAAAATTACTTCTATACCACGGATATGTATTTTCCAAATGAAGTCTATTGGATTGTTCGCGTCCTTATTAATCATCTTTGATAAAGAAAAATATTCAAGCTTTCCTTTTTTATTGGATTCGAAAAAACCAAATTCACTATAGCCGCCAACAAATATTTTACCGGAATCATCAATTTTTATCGATCTGACTGCAAAGGAATTTGGTAATGAATATTTTTTCCAAGATGAACCGTCAAATTGAAGTAGGCCGTTATTGTTTGCGAAATATAAGTTGCCATTTTTATCTTGGTCAATATCCCAGTTTTGCGTTCCTCCCTTATAATCGGATCTTTTGTAGTTGCGTATGTCAGGAAGCCCAATGTTTTTTACTTGACTTGTTAGTAATGTTGAAGTCATTAGAAGCCCTAGAAGTAGTAGGTTTAATGATGTGTATTTCATAATACTATAATGTGTAATGAGTAGTTTTATTTAGAAGTAGTTTTATAAGTTGAAACTACTTTTCTTAAATCATTTTGATACCTTGATTGTCGAATAAAAGCTAAAATACTTGATTTTTAACTATTGTAGTGTTTGTTTTAGTTGATTATATTTTTAAATATTTTTTTTTAATATTTAAAGGTCTTATTAATAATGTTTTGTAATTATTTTGATGTGTTTTTGTTAAGTTATATTTTGTTAGTTGATGTGTTTTTGTAATAATTTAAAAATGCCAATACCAAAATTAAAGAGGTATTATTGCGGTAAATAACTAAATAATTAACCAAAAATTATAGAAAAATGAAATTAAGAAAATTACTTATTTTTTGTTTTTCATTGATACTATTCTCAGTTTATGCACAAGCACAAGATGTTGTAGTGAACGGAATAGTCAATGATGAAGCAGGAATGCCAATTCCAGGGGCATCAATTTTATTGAAAGGGAGTACAGAATCAACCTCTTCAGATTTTGATGGAAAGTTTCAGTTTAAAGCTCCTATTAATGGAGTCTTACTAATTAGCTATATTGGATATGCTACGATAGCCGAACCTATTAAAGGGCGATCTTCTATTACTATTAAATTGGTTTCACAGTCACAAGATTTAAACGAGGTGGTTGTTGTAGGGTATGGAACTCAAAAGAAAAGCGTTGTTACTGGAGCTATTTCTAGTATCAAAGCATCAGACCTAGAAGATTTGCCTATTACAAGAGTTGAGCAGTCCTTGCAAGGTAGAGTTTCAGGTTTGACGATTGCAGCAAACTCTGGACAACCAGGTTCCTCTGCAACAATACGTGTTAGGGGAATTACTACTTTCGGGAATAACGAGCCACTTTGGGTTGTTGACGGAGTTGTGGTAGATGCCGGAGGAATAGGTTATTTAAATCAATCGGATATTGCTTCTATAGAAGTTTTAAAAGATGCAGCTTCTCAAGCAATTTATGGTGCGAGGGCTGCAACAGGTGTGATTTTAGTAACTACTAAAAAAGGGAAATCTGGAAAGGTCAGTGTGAGTTATAATGGTTACACAGGTATATCTGCTCCAGCTAGGAAATTAGATTTGCTAAATGCAACGCAATATGCAACATTAATGAACGAAGCTTCCGTAGCTGGTGGTGATGGAATAAAGTTTACAGATCCTGCTTCTTACGGTACTGGTACGGATTGGCAATCGGCTATTTTTAACAATAGTGCAAAACGTGTTGGTCATGAATTAAGCTTAAGTGGTGGAAATGAGGTTTCGACTTTTTATGTTTCATTTGGTCTTTTGGATCAAGAAGGAATTGTTGCCACTGATATTTCTAATTATATAAGAAAAAACATTAGATTAAATTCTACACATAAAATAACTAAGAAAATTACTTTTGGTCAAACATTAGGTTATTCTAGAGAGAAAAGTGTTGGAGTAGGAAATACGAATAGTGAGTTTGGCGGAGTCTTAAGTTCTGCAATTAATTTAGATCCTCTAACACCAATCGTGGAAACTGATCCAATTCTTTCTAACCAATCTCCTTATACAAATAGCGGTGCTATTAGAGATGCTAATGGGAATCCTTACGGTATTTCATCTAATGTAGGTCAGGAAATGTCTAATCCATTGGCATATATTCAAACGAAGTTAGGCAATTATGTTTGGTCTGATAATTTTGTTGGTAATGCTTATTTAGAAGTGGAACCTATAACTGGATTAAAAATACGTACAACTCTAGGTGGGAAATTAGGGTATTGGGGTAGCGAAAGTTTTACTCCTGAATCGTATTTAAATGCTTCAAGTATTGTTGCTAGAAATAATATATCAAGAAGTACCAATACTGGATTTGGTTGGAATATTGAAAATATTGCGTCTTATTCTAGACTTATTAGTAGTCATAATTTCAGTGTTTTAGTAGGTCAAGGCTCGTATGTTGATAATATCACAAGCGGTAGCGGAGTAACATATTATGACATTCCTGTAACTAGCTATATAGATGCATCATTTAATTTCAGTGTGCCTACAGATCAAATAGTTGCATATGCTTACACTGGCTCAGAGCATATTGTAACCTCTTTATTTTCAAGATTAAATTATGATTATAAAGAAAAGTACTTGGTAACAGGTATTGTCCGTAGAGATGGTTCTTCAAGATTTGGTTCAAATAATAAGTATGGTACTTTTCCATCGTTCTCTTTGGGTTGGGTAGCTTCAAAGGAAGAATTTTGGAAAGAAAACGACGTAATCAGTCAATTGAAATTTAGAGGTGGTTATGGAGTAACGGGTAATGATGCTATTGGTGATTTTAGATATTTAGCTACAATTGGCGGAGGAAGAAACTACACTATTGGGAATTCAGGTTTAGTAACTATAGGCAATAGTCCTAATGCTCCTTCAAATCCAGATTTAAAGTGGGAAGAGACTAGTCAGGCTAATATAGGTTTTGATGCAACAATTTTTAATGACTTTAATCTTTCGGTAGATCTATATGATAAAAAAACAGTGGGTATTCTACAAGATATTATAATTCCTGGATATGTGGGTTCAACAGGAAATCCTGTAGGTAACGTTGCTGATATGCAGAATAAAGGTATAGATTTTGAATTGGGGTACCGCAAAACAGTGGGGCAGGTAAATATGTCCATTAACGCTAATGTGTCTTATTTAGATAATAAAGTCACGAATTTAGGTAACGGAATTGATTTCTTATCAGGAGGTCAAACTATTCAGTCTAGTACTTATCCCATAACAAGAGTGCAAGTAGGACAACCGTACAATGCCTTTTACGGATTTAAAACAGCAGGTATATTCCAAAATCAAACTGAAGTAAATGCATACACAAATGCTAGTGGTGGATTGATTCAACCTAATGCAGTTCCAGGAGATTTCCGTTGGAAAGATGTAAATGGAGATGGACAAATCACATCAGATGATAGAGAATTTTTAGGAAGTCCAATACCGAAATATACTTTTGGTTTCACTATCAATTTAGATTATAAAAATTTCGATCTATTAGTTTTTGCACAAGGTGCTAGTGGTAATAAAATCTTTCAAGGTTTACGTAGGTTAGACATTGGAAATGCTAATTTTCAAACTACTGCATTAGGTCGTTGGACAGGAGAAGGAACTTCAAATACCTTTCCAAGGTTGACTACAGATGACACGAATAAAAACTTTAATAACCCATCTGATTTTTATTTAGAAGACGGAGATTATTTAAGATTTAAAACGGTTCAGTTTGGTTATACATTGCCAAGTGATGTCATTAATAAAGCGGGTTTACAAAAAACAAGAATTTATTTAACAGCTGAGAACTTATTCACTTTTACTAAATATTCTGGATATGATCCTGAAATTGGTGGAGGAGTAATGGGAATTGATAGAGGATTTTATCCACAAGCGAGAACATTCATGCTAGGTGTTAATTTACAATTTTAATAAAAGATATTATTATGAAACTTAAAAATATAAAATTTTCACTTATTGCCTTTGTTGTGATTTTTTCAGCTACATCATGCAGTGAGGAATTTTTAAATGTGGAACCAAAAGGGACAGCATTAGAGGGTAATTATTATACAAACGAAACAGAGGCTTATTCAGGTCTTGTTGCAGTTTATGACGTTTTAGGGAAGCAATCACGAGGATTTGAAAACATGATTTGTATGCTAAATGCTGGGTCAGACGATTTTTATGCAGGCGGTGGTGGAGCTACAGATGGTACTGGAATGCAATCTTTTTCAGATTATTCAATAAGTGCAGTGACAATACCGTCTAGTTTTTGGAATGATTTTTACCAAGGTATTTTTAGAGCAAATATTTTGCTTCAAAAGCTTCCTGCTATTCCAATGCCAGAGGCTGCGAAAGCAAGATTTACTGCAGAGACTAAGGCATTACGTGCTTATTATTACTTTGAGCTAGTTAGAACGTTCAAAAATGTTCCATTGATTACCGCGCCAATTGCAACTAGTGAGATTTATAATATTATGCAATCAAGTTCAGATATTGTTTATGCTCAGATAGAGAAAGATCTAACTGAGGCATTGCCTGATCTACCTACTTCAATTACTGATGTAGCTATTGAAGGTGGTCGTTTTTCACAAGGATCAGTTCAGGCGTTGTTAGGGAAAGTGTATTTATACGAAGGAAAAAAAAACCAAGCTGCTGCGGCGTTGGCTTTGGTTAACGGAAGTCCTGGAGGAACAAGTGTTTATGGTTATAAATTACTAAGCAAATTTTCAGAATTATGGACTATAAGTAACAAGCTTAATACAGAGTCAATTATAGAAATTATGAGTACCGACAAAAGTAATACAGATTGGGGTAATTGGGGGTCAGGTTCAGATGAAGGAAATAGTATTAATGTCATGGTTGGGCCTAGAAGTTTTTCTAGACCAGCAGTTTCTAGTGCTCCAAATTATGCTTCGGGTTATAGTTTCAATACAGTAACTCAAAGTTTGTATGATGTTTTAAAATCAGACCCACGTTTTGATGCTACGATTGTAGATATGAAATCATTAAAAGCTTCAGGACAAGCAGATTATTCTCCTGGTTATAAAGACACAGGTTACTTTTTGAAAAAATTTATGCCATTAACGACAGATGTATCTACAGGTGGAGGAGCTACTGTTTTAAATTACAAACAAAATGTGTATGCGATTCGTCTAGCCGATACTTATTTAATGGAAGCAGAAGCACTTGGTGGTACTGGTACAAGAGCACAAGCATTATTAGATGCTGTAAGAGCAAGAGTAGGTTTAGGTTCAGTACCAGTTTCTATCGATGCAATATTACTAGAGAGAAGAATGGAATTAGCTGGAGAAGGACACCGTTGGTTTGACTTAGTACGTACAGGAAAAGCAGCTTCGGCATTGGCAATTAAAGGATTTACAGTTGGTAAAAATGAAATCTGGCCTATTCCTTTGAAAGAATTGGAAAATACAAAAATTGTACAAAACCCTAATTATAACTAAGCGCTAAAACATATAATTATGAAATTAAATATCATTTTAAAAAGAAGTGTTTACCTAATGTTTATTATAGTAACATTAGGGTCGCTGACTTGTTGCCAGCCTGACACTATAGGAGAAGGTAACGGATTAACGGATAGTAATGTGGATGCAACATTCACATTTACTCCAGTTGCAGAAAAAACAAATACTTATAAATTAATGGCTCAAACTCAAAGTGTAATTTTATCTAAATGGGATACGGGTGATGGCTTGTACATAGGAAAAATGAATGAAGAAATTTCATTGCCAGATGCAGGAACCTACCAAATAAGGCACGTTGCAGTAGGACGAGGTGGGTCAGAAAACACAACTATTAAAGAGATTATAGTTGCTACTTCTGATCCTTTAAAAGGAAATTTAGTACAAGGCGGTAATTTTGCAAATGCAACTGATCATGCAAAATGGAAAGTTATGAATTTAAGCCCATCAGGCGCAGCAAAATGGACTTTTAAGACTGGTAGTGCTATTATTAATTCTAATGGTGGATGGAGTCAAGAGGCAATTTATCAAGCCATAGACGTAGTAAAAGATAAAGAATACAAAATTGATATGCTAGTTTCTTCACAAAATGGTTCTGATGAAACTTGGTTTGAAGTATATGCAGGAACGACGGTGCCTGAGTCAGGTGTTGAATATAAAGATAACAGGGTTATGGGTTTAAGTACTTGGGATGGATGTGCCAAAGCTGCTTTCTCCGGAAAATTATCTATGGTAGGTTGTGTAAAAAATCAAATTGGGTCTATTTCAAACGTCGTTAAATTTAGTCAAACAGGAAAGATTTATCTAGTATTTAGAAGTGGCGGAAATATCTTCACTAGTAGTGGAATTACGATTGCCAAAGTAGAGTTTAGAGGGGTTTAATAGAGCTTTAATAGAAGAGACTATTTTCGATTTTGAAATAGTCTCTTTATAAAATTGGAATAGAAACTGTTTGAATTAGGGGTAGTGAAACAAGTACCTATTTAGAGTTTTAATTCTTGATTTTAATAAATTTTAATTATATCACAATGAGAAAATTTATATTGTTTTTCTGCTTGATCAGCCTTTTTTCGTGCAGTAGTAGTAACACAGATGCTGAAGTAGTAGCAATAACGCCATCGAACCTCTCAGTTTCTGCAATGGTTGTAGGTGCTGATTTTCAAAATCCTAACGGTGATGGCAGTGGAACAGTAAATTTTAAAATTACGGCAACCAATGCGACATCGTATAAAATTTTACTAGGTAATGGAGTGACTAAAGAACTAACAGATGGGAACCTTGCGTATACGTATTTAACAGCTGGTACAAATACCTATGTTATATATGTGTCTGCATACAATTCTGGAAAATTTGTTTCTACTTCAATTACAATAAAAGTTTTAGTAGGGTCATCATTGGTTTGGTCAGATGAGTTTAATGTGGATGGAGCTCCTGATGATACTAAATGGAATTTTCAAACTTGGGATCCAGGTTATGTTAATGAGGAACTTCAATCTTATACCACTCGTGTAAAGAATATAAAAGTTGAAGACGGCGTTTTGAAAATCACAGCACTTAAAGAGGATTTTGGCAAAGGTAAGTTTACTTCTGGAAGAATAGAAAGCAATGGTAAATTCGAATTTACTTATGGTACAATAGTAGTAAGAGCTAAAGTGCCTACTGGAGTTGGTACATGGCCAGCTGTCTGGATGTTAGGTGGTAATATTGGTAGTTTAGGATGGCCAGCTTGCGGTGAGATAGATATTTTAGAATCTGTAGGAAAAAATTTAAATCAAAATCACTCTTCGTTGCATTCACCAGGAAGATCAGGAAATACGCCCGATACAGGAATTATAACAGTTCCTAACAGTAATACAGAATTTCATATTTATAAAGCAAATTGGACTGCTACTGACATTAAGTTTTATGTTGATGATGTTTTGTATTATACTTTTCAAAATTCGGATAAATTCCCATTTAATAAAAACTTCTATCTAATAGTAAATTTAGCGATGGGAGGCGTTTGGGGAGGTGATGTTGATCCAAATTTTACATCATCTACATTTGAAATTGATTACATAAGAGTTTATAATTAGTTTATTGTTTTGGTTAGTAGATTCTTCATTAAGAGTTTATATTCAAATTTGGACAGGAACTCTAGTGAAGAATTAATTAATAGTATAGAAAATGAAGTGTATCAAAAAAGTATTTATTCTAGTGATTTTTATGTTAGTGATTTTTATTTCTAATGCGCAATCATTAAAAGTAATGACGTACAATATCCGTTTGGATATAGCGGGTGATGGCGATAATAATTGGAATCTGAGGAAAGATTTTTTTACTTCTCAAATACAGTTTTATGCTCCTGACATTTTTGGAATTCAAGAAGCATTACCCAATCAAGTTTTGGATATTTCTAATGCACTGCCTTCATACATTCACATTGGGTTCGGTAGGGAAGAAAATGGGCAAGGAGAGTCTTCTAACATTTTTTATGATAAAAATAGATTGGAGATTAAAAAGAGCAGCACTTTCTGGCTTTCTGATACTCCAGAAAAAGTTTCAAAGGGTTGGGATGCAGCCTACAATAGAGTTTGTACCTATGCTTTATTTAAAGATGTAAAAACCGAACAATTGTTTTGGGTTTTCAATACACATTTAGATCACATTGGGCAAGTAGCTAGAAACAAAGGGCTAGGTCTTATCATGGCTCGAATTGCTCAATTCAATACCAAAAAATATCCAGTAATTTTCATGGGAGATTTGAATTCTGAACCTACCGAAAATAGAATTATAGCATTAAAAAATACAATGGATGATTCCAGAGAAATAGCTAAAGAGAGTCCTTTTGGGCCTTTAGGGACATTCAATAATTTTAAGCACAATGAAGCAGTTAACAAAAGGATTGATTATATTTTTCTTTCTAAGAACAGCATCTTTAAAGTAAAAAAGTATTCCGTTTTAAGTGATTCAAAAGATTTAAAATATCCATCAGACCATTTGCCTGTTTATGTAGAAATAGACTTTTAAAAAAAATATGAAAACCATAAAAAACACTATGAAAGCTTTCTTTTTATTAATTGTTTCGGTGATGATTTCAAAATGCTCGCCCTCTAATGATATCGTTAGTCCTACACCAACTAATCCCACGCCAGTAACGGTTACTAACGAGGTTGATTTTTGGATGACCAAAGGGAATCAAAGCAGTATGCTCCAAAAACAAACAGGAGTTTTAGCTTTTAATACGACTTATAACACCTATCCTAATATAACAGTTGATGAGGCGCAAACTTTTCAAACTGTAGATGGATTTGGTTATACCTTAACAGGAGGAAGTGCCCAGGCAATTAATCAGTTAAATGCGATCAAAAGAAAAGAGTTGTTAGTGGAATTATTTGGTACAATTAGCACTTCTATTTCAGTTAGTTATTTAAGAATAAGTATAGGAGCATCTGACTTAAATGCAACGCCATTTACTTATGACGATATGTCCATTGGACAAACAGATCTCAATCTAACAAATTTTAGTTTAGCTCCTGATAAGACGGATTTAATCCCAATGCTTAAAGAAATCATTGCAATCAATCCTGCTATTAAAATTATGGCAGTACCATGGTCTCCGCCAGTTTGGATGAAGGATAATGGTAGTTTTATAGGCGGTAGTTTACAGCCACAGTATTATGCCGTATATGCAAAATATTTTGTAAAATATATTGAGAAAATGAAAGAAGAGGGAATAGCTATTGACGCTATTACACCTCAAAACGAACCGTTACACCCTGGGAATAATCCTAGTTTATTGATGTTAGCGTCACAGCAAGCTGATTTCATTAAAAATCATTTAGGCCCTGCTTTTAAAGCGGTAAACAGTAAGGTAAAAATCGTAGTATATGACCATAACTGTGACAAACCTGAATATCCTATTGCTATTTTGAATGATAGTGATGCAAACTTGTATGTTGATGGTTCAGCATTCCATTTATATGCTGGGGATATTAGCGCACTGTCGACCGTTCATAATGCTTTTCCAAATAAGAATGTTTATTTCACGGAGCAGTATACTTCTTCATCAGGGAGTTTTGATGGAGATTTAAAGTGGCACGTTAAGAATGTTATTATTGGATCAATGAGGAACTGGAGTAAAACAGCCTTAGAGTGGAATTTAGCAAATAATAGTTCTTACGGTCCACATACTCAAGGAGGTTGTGACTCTTGTAAAGGAGCTTTAACAATCAATAGTAGTGAAAGTTTTTCTAGAAATGTAGCATACTATATTATAGCGCACGCTTCTAAGTTTGTTCCTGATGGATCAATAAGAATAGCTAGTAATACTATAGGTAATTTAAGTAATGTAGCATTTAAAACTCCTGCAGGTAAGAAAGTTCTAGTGCTAGAAAATGATGGAAATACAAATGAAATTTTTAATATTAAGTATAATGGAAAATGGATTACTACTGCTCTGGACGCAGGAGCAGTAGCAACTTACATTTGGTAAAATAACCTAAAAAAAAATGATGAAAAAAATTACAACAGCGGTGCTGTTAACGGTTTCACTTCTTGCTTTTTCGCAACAAAAAATGCAAGTTAAGACGATACCTTTTTCTATAAATAGTAGAACTGTAACGGTTTATACTTCTGCAGATAGCACAGACTTGAGACTAACAAAAACAGATGTAAACTTACAGTTTACAGACTTAAAACAACCACTTGAAACCCAACTTTGTGTTTTCGTAAATCCAAGTAAAACTTTTCAAACTTATTTAGGTATTGGCGGAGCAATCACTGACGCAAGCGCAGAGGTTTTTGCAAAATTATCGAAGAAAAGTCAGGAGGAATTTTTACAAGCTTATTATGATAAGGACAAAGGAATAGGGTATTCTATTATTAGAACTAATATACACAGCTGTGATTTTAGTTCAGGTAGTTATACCTATATTGAGGAGGGAGATGCTGCTCTAAAAAGCTTTAGCGTTGCGCACGATAAGGAATTCAGAATTCCACTAATTAAAAAAGCAATCGCAACTGCAGGAGGGAAGGCGACTGTTTACGCGAGTCCATGGAGTCCACCGGCATTTATGAAAGACACGAAGAACATGCTGCAAGGAGGTAAGTTATTGCCAGAATTTTACCAATCATGGGCTAATTATTATGTGAAATTTATCGAAAGTTATGAGAGAGAGGGAATTCCTATCTGGGGGTTAACTGTTCAAAATGAGCCAATGGCAAAACAAACTTGGGAATCATGTATTTATACAGCCGAAGAAGAACGTGATTTTGTTAAAGATTATCTAGGACCCACATTGCAAAAATCTGGATTTGGGGATAAAAAACTAACGGTTTGGGATCATAATAGAGATTTAATATCACAAAGGGCAAGTACTATTCTGGATGACCCTGAAGCGAGTAAATATGTTTGGGGAGTTGGTTTTCATTGGTATGAAAGCTGGAGTGGAGGAGATTCTATGTTTGAAACTGTTGGAAAAGTTCATGAGATGTACCCAGACAAAAAATTACTTTTTACTGAAGGTTGTGTGGAGAAATTCGATTACTCTAAATTACAACTTTGGGCTAATGGAGAGCGTTATGGCGAATCTATGATTCACGATTTTAATAACGGCACTGTAGGATGGACTGATTGGAATGTTCTTTTAGATCAAAATGGTGGACCAAACCATGTAGGCAATTTTTGTTTTGCACCTCTTCATGGAGATACAAGAACTGGAGCCTTAATTTATACGCCTTCTTATTATTTTATTGGACATTTTTCTAAATTCATTGGCGAAAAAGCAAAAAGGATTAGTAGCGTATCAAGCCAAAGTTTCTTATTAACGACTTCGTTTCTAAATCAAGATGGAAAAGTGGTTACCGTAGTTATGAATAAAACGGATAAAAACTTAACCTATTATTTGTGCATTGGTACAAAAGCAACTGAGGTTACTATTCTTCCTCATGCAATTCAAACATTAGTTTTTTAAATTAATTTTCTTGAGTCTAGATTATTTCTCGATACAATTTTCCTTTCGTGAAGATGGATCGTGAATTGACTATACCCAACAACGATAAGCATTAAATAATTATTACATGAAAAAAATACTAGTAGTACTTTTAACATTCCTTTCAATTTCTGCCTTTTCGCAAGGATTTTTACATCGAAATGGACAAAATATAGAAGATGGTAAGGGACACAATATTGTTCTTAGAGGTCTAGGTATCGGCGGATTGATGGTGCAGGAAGGATATATGCTAAAGACATCAGCTTTTGCAGGGCCACAGCGCGAAATTAAACAGAAAATCACTCATTTAATTGGAGCTGAAAACACAACTGAGTTTTACGATTCTTACAAAGCAAATGGATTTACAAAGCAAGATGTAGATTCACTTGCTGTCTGGGGATTTAATTCGATTCGATTGCCCATGCATTATAACCTTTATACTTTGCCAATCGAGCAAGAGACAGTTTCAGGAAAACAAACATGGTTAGAAGAAGGTTTTAAAAGAACTGACGAATTACTAAGCTGGTGTACTTCAAACAAAATATACTTGATTCTAGACTTGCATGCGACTCCGGGAGGTCAAGGAAAAGATGCTAATATATCAGATTACGATCCTTCTAAGCCATCGCTTTGGGAAAGTACAGCTAATCAGGATAAAATGGTTGCGCTGTGGGAAAAATTAGCGACTCGTTACAAAGACGATCCTTGGATAGGAGGTTATGACATCATTAATGAACCTAATTGGAATTTTTCTGGAACGAACCAGAATGGTTGTGATGAAAAGCTAAATACACCATTGAGAGCTTTACAATTAAGAATTACAAAAGCCATTAGGGCTATAGATATGAACCATTTAGTTATCATAGAAGGGAACTGCTGGGGAAATAATTACAATGGGATTTTTCCATTGTGGGATGATAATATGGCGTTGAGTTTTCATAAATATTGGAATAAAAATGATGTGGGATCTATCCAAAAAATGTTGGATTATAGAGAAAAATACAATGTCCCAATTTGGATGGGAGAAGGAGGAGAGAACTCCAATGTTTGGTTTCAAGAAGCTATTAATTTATTAGAATCAAATAATATAGGTTGGGCCTTTTGGCCAATGAAAAAAGTGGAAAATACAGCAGGAATTACTTCAGTTAATAAACCAGCGTCTTATGATACACTTTTGGAATATTGGGAAAAGGGAGGAAAGAAGCCTACTGTGTCTTCCGCCAAAGCGACCTTAATGGAATTAGCGAATAATTATAAGTTAGAAAACACTGTAATTAAGTATGATGTTATTGATGCGATGTTCAGGCAAGTACAAACTACAGATACAAAAGAATATTCTTCTCATATTGTACCTGGTAAAATATTTGCTACCGACTATGATTTAGGTCAAAATGGATATGCCTATTTTGATACTGATGTAATCAATTATGACGGCACCAAATTTACCAAATGGAATAAAGGAGGTGTTATGAGAAATGACGGCGTCGATATTGAGGTTTGCAGCGATGAGGTTACTAATGGTTTTGATGTGGTATTTATTGAAAGTGGAGAATGGTTGCAATACACAATTGATCTGGTCAAAGCTCAAACATTTGATGTTTCCATTCGGTTCTTTAGTAAAAAAGTGGGTGGTAAATTGTTTTTAGAGGATGAAAAAGGAAACAAATTGTCACAAAATATAACAATTCCTTCATCTGGAGCATTAGGTAAATGGGATACAGTCGTACTGAAGAACGTTACATTAAAACAAGGAACTAATAAAGTCAGGGTACACTTTGAAAAAGGAGGTTTTAAGTTTAATTATTTAGAATTTAAAGAAAAAAAGTAGGCTAAGTGGACAATTAATCAGCGCATTTACTTTTAGAAAGTTATGACACACAATTTTTATCAGCAATTTTTTTAGTCACGTCTCGTAAAGTTAGAATATCAAATTCACACGAAAAAAATTAGTTGTACAAACTAAATTAGCGAATTATAATCTTGTAAGTTTTACAATTTGTAGTGAGTTTCTCTTAATTTTTTACGGAAAGTTAAAGGCGAATGGATTGAAAAGACTATCGGGCTTAATACCAAATTAATAATCGAAGAAATGAAAAAAATAACCACACTATTGTGTTTAGCAGTAACCGTTTTAGGTATTGCTCAGCAAAAAATAATTGATCAAAAAGTAAATGCTTTGTTAAAGCAAATGACACTTGAAGAAAAAATAGGGCAGCTCAATCAATATACGGGAGACAATCAGGCGACAGGCCCTATAACTATAAATCCAAACAAAGAGAAAGACATCAAGGGCGGTCATGTGGGTTCGATGCTGAATATTATTGGGACAAAATACACCAGACAATATCAAGAATTAGCCATGCAATCTAGGCTAAAAATTCCTTTGTTATTTGGTCAGGATGTGATTCATGGTTTTAAAACTACTTTTCCTATTCCTTTGGCGGAAGCAGCAAGTTGGGATTTAAAAGCTATGGAGCTTTCAGCTAGGATTGCAGCAACAGAAGCGGCCGCGAGCGGAATTCATTGGACTTTTGCGCCTATGGTCGATATTAGTCGTGATCCTCGTTGGGGAAGAGTAATGGAAGGCGCTGGAGAAGACACTTATTTAGGTTCTAAAATCGCGTATGCTAGAGTAAAAGGTTTTCAGGGAAATTTAGGAGATGTCAATTCGGTTATGGCTTGTGTAAAACATTTTGCCGCTTATGGGGCTGCCGTTGGCGGAAGAGATTATAACTCGGTTGATATTAGTGAAAGGATGCTTTGGGAAACCTATTTACCTCCTTTTAAGTCAGCGTTGGACGCAGGTGCTGCAACTTTTATGAATTCATTTAATGATCTTAACGGGGTTCCTGCTACGGGAAATAAATATTTGCAGCGCGATATCCTAAAGGGGAAATGGAATTTTCAAGGTTTTGTAGTTTCTGATTGGGGTTCTATAAGTGAAATGGAAAACCATGGTTATGTAAAAACTAAGAAAGAAGCGGCTTTAGCAGCCATACTTGCAGGAAGCGACATGGATATGGAAGGGAATGCTTATCGCTATCATTTAGCCGAATTAGTGAAGGAAAATAAAGTACCAATTGCATTGATTGATGACGCGGTAAAAAGAATTTTGCGTAAAAAATTTGAATTAGGATTGTTTGATGATCCGTATAAATTTTCAGATGCAGCGCGTGAAGGAAAAGAATTGAATAACCCGGAGCATAGGAAAGCAGCTAGGGATATCGCGGCAAAAAGTATCGTTTTATTGAAAAATGAAAACAGTATCTTACCCTTATCTAAGACAATGAATACGATCGCTTTTATAGGCCCACTAGTTAAAGAACACAAGCAGAACATGGGTTTTTGGGCAGTTGAATTACCAGGTTTGGATTATGATAAAGAAGTAGTTTCACAATGGGAAGGTTTACAAAATAAAGTAGGAAACAATACTAAATTACTTTATGCCAAAGGTTGTGAAATAAATGGAGATAATAAAGATGGTTTTGCAGAAGCAGTTGCCGCAGCTAGTCAAGCCGATATTGTGATTTTAAGTATTGGTGAAAGTTGGAACCAGAGCGGTGAAGCCAAGAGCAGAAGTAATATTCATTTGCCTGGAGTTCAAGAAGAATTGGTAAAAGCCATACTAGCAACAGGAAAATCGGTGGTGGTTCTAATCAATGCGGGAAGACCGCTAATTTTTAATTGGACCGCTGATAATGTTCCCGCAATTGTTTACACCTGGTGGCTAGGTACTGAAGCGGGTAATGCTATTGCTGATGTATTGTTTGGTGATTATAATCCTTCAGGTAAATTACCTATGACTTTTCCGAGAGAAGAAGGTCAAATTCCTATTTATTATAATCATTTTAATACAGGAAGACCTGCACCAAACGAAACGGCGACTAATTATGTCTCGGCATATATTGATTTGAAAAATAGTCCTAAGTTTTCTTTTGGCTATGGATTGAGTTATACGAATTTCGAATATTCTAATTTGAAACTTTCGAAAAATAAGATAAAAGAAAGTGAAATAATTGAAGTTACTTTAGACTTAAAAAACTCAGGAAAGGTTGCTGGAGAAGAAGTAGTTCAGTTGTACCTAAGAGACAAAGTAGGATCGGTGGTGCGACCGATAATCGAGCTAAAAGATTTTCAAAAAATAAAATTGAAAGCAGGAGAAACAAAAGAATTAAAGTTTAGGATTGACAAAGAAAAGCTGTCATTTTATAATAACGAATTAGAATGGGGAGCTGAACCTGGTGATTTTGATTTGATGATTGGTGCTTCTTCTGTAGATATTCGTTTGAGAGATAGTTTTGAATTGGTGATAAACAAATTTTGATTTACTTGTTTAGGCTCTGTTCAGAAAACTTTCGAATTAAATGGCGGCGTCACATACTCTGGCAGCAAAAATAACATCAACTTATTGATTTTCAGCAGCGACGCTGTCTATAAATTTATTAACGTACTTCACATGAAAATCCTTAACTGTAATTTTACCCTGACATTGTTTTTGACACTAATTTAAGTTTGTTACAATCTTTTGGAGATTTAGAATTCTACTTAAAATATATATTTGGTATTCTTATGTTTCATTAACAGGAATCACCTCAAGATAGTTACCTTAAAAATAAGGGAGTATAAATTTCAAAAATGCTAGGGAAATCTACTCTAGTTGTTCGGTTTATAAATTTCTGTTTTTTTCGAAATTTCCTCGACAGATTTTATTTTTGATTCGATAAACTAATCAGATTTAGTGATCAAAAAAAACTAAAAAACAGTTGAATTGAATTCAGGTCTGTCATTTTTAGTATTATTAAAAGGGGCTATAAAGCCCCTTCATCAGTAAATGAATAATAGTTCTCTGTAGTAATAATTAAATGATCTAATAATTGGATATCAAGAATCTTACTGGCTGCTTTAACCTTAGCAGTAATTTGTTTGTCAGCTTCAGAGGTGATTAGTTTACCTGAGGGATGGTTGTGAATCATTATGATCCCAGTAGCATTGGCTTTTAGGGCTGCGGCAAATATCAATCTAATATCAACTACAGTTCCAGTGATACCTCCTGATGATATTTCATAAGCACCTAGTACTTTGTTGCTGTTGTTTAATAGTAAGATTTTAAATTCCTCAAAGAATTCAATGGTATTTGGATTCCAAATCTGTAAAGCAATTTGATAAGCAGATTTAGAGGATGTGATTAGAGGACGTTCGGCTGCTTTTACTCTTGATTTGTAATGCAATTGGATTTCTGAAACAGTTCCCCAATTTAGATTTTTAGCATGATTTTCCATGATTTCTATAATTAAAGATTAATAATAGAACTCGAAAGGTCATGGGCGAGCGAGTGCAAAAAGCAACGCAATAAAGGGAGGGGAACCCGAGTATTTATGGGGGAATTTTTTGCTAGCGAACCGAAGCCTATTACCTAACTTTGTTGTAGTATTTGTCGAAGGTTAGTCTCTAAGAATTGGAAATGTTTGCTCAAGTACCTTTTGTTGTATATGCCATTTTACGGTGACAACTGACTCAAAGGTTTATAATTAGAATTGGATGGTTTTAATGAAATGATTTAAAGGTGTTCAGATAGATGTACTAATTATTCGTTTTCACAATTAGTTGAATAGGAAATGAAGTGGCCAGTTCTAGCATTTTTCAAAATACATCTCAAATAAACTTTCTGAATTAGTTGCATAAACTTTATAAATCTCACTAAAACTGGGTATTGCCTAATCCTCAAAATCAGTGTTATTTTGCATGTTAACTAAGAAAGAAACCCAAGCAGATAGAACGTACGAAAATAAAACGGCCTAAAAAAGCTAAAAACTACGAATTACCTTATCTTACACAATCTTAAACAAATTTGAATACAAACAATTAATGGCAGCCGAACAAAAACAAAAATTAGAACAACAACTCTGGAACATCGCAAACACCCTACGTGGTAAAATGGATGCCGACGATTTTAGAGATTACATACTAGGTTTCATCTTCTACAAGTACCTGAGTACCAAAATGGATTTGTATGCCAACCAAATACTACAACCAGACGGATTAACCTTTCAGGAGATTGAAGGACATGCTGATGAAGCATTGCTAATGCAGGAAGTAAAACAACTTGCCATTGATAAATTGGGCTTTTTCTTAGAACCGTCAGAGCTGTTTTCTGAATTGGCGCATAGAGGAAATGCCGGTGGAAAAAACAATTTCATTCTGGGCGACCTTGCCAAAGTACTCACGCACATTGAGCAAAGTACCATGGGATCTGAGAGTGAAGAAGATTTTGGAAACTTATTTTCTGATCTTGATTTAACCTCTCACAAATTAGGGAAGTCGGAGAGTGATAAAAACGAATTGATTGTAAAAGTACTTACCCATCTGGATGAAATTGATTTTGATTTAGAAAACACCGACAGCGATGTCCTGGGCGATGCTTACGAGTACCTCATTGGGCAATTTGCCAGTGGAGCAGGTAAAAAAGCGGGAGAATTCTACACGCCGCAACAAGTAAGTAGTGTTCTCGCCCAACTCGTAACCGTGGGCAAAGACAAACTAAAAAGTGTCTATGACCCAACTTGTGGGTCAGGTTCGTTATTGTTGCGTGTTGCCAAAGAAGTCAAAGACGTTAGCGCTTTTTACGGGCAAGAAATGAATCCTACGACCTACAATCTTTGTCGTATGAACATGATCATGCATGATGTACACTACAAACGTTTTGACATCAAGAACGAAGATACCTTAGAACGCCCACAACATATTGAACAGCGTTTTGAAGCCATCGTTGCCAATCCGCCATTCTCGGCCAACTGGAGCGCAAGCCCATTGTTTATGACTGACGAGCGTTTTTCTGCTTATGGTAAACTAGCTCCAAGTTCTAAAGCCGATTTTGCCTTTGTACAACACATGGTACATCAATTGGCGGATAACGGAACGATGGCGATTGTTTTGCCGCACGGCGTTTTGTTTCGTGGCGGCGCCGAAGGTCACATTCGTAAATACTTGATTGAAGACAAAAATTACCTTGATGCCGTAATTGGATTGCCTGCGAACATCTTTTACGGAACTTCTATTCCTACTTGTATCATGGTATTCAAGAAACAAAGGGAAAATACAAAAGACGTTTTGTTTATAGATGCCAGCCAACATTTTGACAAGGTGAAGACCCAAAACGTGTTACTGGACGAGCATATTGGCAAAATTATAAGTACTTATCGTAACCGTACCGAAGAAGACAAATACAGTAAGGTAGCAACACTGAAACTGATTGAAGACAATGATTATAACCTAAACATCCCTCGTTATGTAGATACTTTTGAAGCCGAAGCAAGTATTGATATTAATGCCGTTGCAAAAGAAATAAAAGCCTTGGAAATACAAATAGGAGAAACGGATAAAACGATTGAATCTTTTTGTGCCGAATTAGGAATTGAAACCCCATTTTAATGAGTACAGTAGCACAACTTATCGGAAGGAAAAAAACTGAGATACCGCAACTGCGTTTTCCTGAGTTTACAAGTGAATGGGAAGAGAAAAAGTTAGGTAATTTACTAGAATTTAAAAATGGTATAAATGCGACAAAGGAGCAATATGGACGAGGTGTAAAATTTATCAACGTCTTAGACATTCTGAATAACGATTTTATAACGCATGAAAAAATTATTGGCAGCGTTGATGTCGAAGAAGATATTGCTAACAAGTTTTCTGTAAATTATGGAGATATTCTTTTTCAAAGAAGTTCCGAAACAAGAGAAGAGGTTGGTACTGCTAGTGTTTACCTTGACAAAGAAGTTCCTGCAACTTTTGGAGGATTTGTTATTAGAGGAAAAAAGATTGGCGAGTACGATCCTGTTTTTCTAAATAAGTTATTGAAAACCGACATATCAAGAGATGCGATAACTTCCAAATCTGGTGGTAGTACAAGGTACAATATTGGACAAGAAACTTTAAATTCAATATTCTTACCGTTTCCAACTCTCCCAGAACAAACCAAAATCGCTTCTTTCCTAACGGCAGTAGATGAAAAGTTAACCGCCTTAAAGAAAAAGAAAAGCCTTTTGGAGCAATACAAAAAAGGCGTGATGCAGCAAATTTTCGCTCAAGAATTGAGGTTTAAAGATGATAATGGCAATGATTATCCGGATTGGGAGAAGAAAAAATTGGGGGAGGTTTGTGTAATGACTTCTAGTAAAAGAGTTTATTTAAATGATTATGTAAGCGAAGGAATACCTTTTTATAGAGGAAAGGAAATTTCTGAATTAAGGTTGAACAAATTACCTTCGGATTTATTATTTATATCAAAAGAAAGATATGACGATTTTAAATCTAAATATGGTATTCCTTTAAAAAACGACATTCTAATTACTGCTGTTGGAACTTTAGGTAATGTTTTAAGAATAAGAAATGATGATCCATTTTATTTTAAAGATGGAAATCTAATTTGGTTAAAAAACATAACTGAAAATGCTTGTTTCTTGGAGATTATATTAGAATGGGAAAATAGTGAATTAATAAAAACTTCGATTGGTTCAACACAAAAAGCATTAACAATGATAGAATTAAGAACGCTAACATTTAATTTTCCATCCTTACCAGAACAAACCAAAATCGCGAATTTTCTATCGGCAATCGATGAAAAAATCAATCATTGCCAAGAACAAATAGAGAAGGTTGGGATGTGGAAAAAGGGATTGCTGCAGCAATTGTTTGTATAAATAAAGACAGTAAAAAGGTAAAGGTATCGAATTCGACACCTTTATAAAAATATAATATGATGAATTGATTATGAAAATAGCGTTAAAAAAGATCGTAGATTTAAAAAAATGTCGGATATTTGTGCCACAAATCGCCACAATTGTGTCTCGATTTTTTTATACTGACAGTTGCTCAACTAACAATAATACACCTCTCATGCCTCTCTTAGATGCACACTTGAGAGGTTTTTTCTTTTTGTACCATGAGTAAAAAAAACTACAACAAAACACCTTTATCCTTTCAGGATCAAGTATCGCTTTTGAAACAAAGGGATTTAGTCTTTGACAATGAGCCAAAGGCAATTGACTATTTACAGGAAATAAGTTATTATCGGTTGAGTGCTTATTTTTTGCCTTATCAGAAAACGAAGGATAAATTTAATCCCAATACCAACTTCAAACAAATCATCGAAACGTATTCGTTTGACCGGGAATTAAGATTACTAGTTTTTGATTGTATTGAACGCATTGAAGTGGCCATTCGTACGCAAATGGTTTATGGAATGGCAACGCATTATAACGATTCCCATTGGCAGGACAATCAAAATCTGTTTATTACCCCTTATTACAACAAAATAGGAAATCTTGCCGACCCGTATTCTAATTTTCAGTCCATTATCTCTAAATCCAAAACCGCAAGAACGCCAGAAGTGTTTATCAAACATTATATTGATCATTACAGCAAACCCTCCAATCCGCCATCGTGGATGTGTTTAGAATTATTAACGATGGGTGAATTATCTCATCTGTACCGAGGATTAAAAAACAACAGTGATAAAAAACGGATTGCCAATTTCTTTGATGTTCATCCAACGGTATTCGTATCTTGGCTTCATACGCTTACGTATGTGAGAAATATTTGTGCGCATCATTCGAGATTATGGAACAGAGATTTGGCTATTGAACCAGAAAAATTGTTAAAACCTGTTGGTAATTGGGTAAGTAAGCCATTCGAAAACAATAAAAGAATGTTTTACTTCATTTGTGTTTTGAAATACTTGATAACGCGAGCAAATCCTGGAAATAGTTTAAAGGATAAGCTTCAAAACCTATTTAAAAAATACCCAACAGTACCTATTCAATACATCGGCATTCCATCAGACGGAAAAGGAAATACATTAGATTGGGAAAATGAACCTATTTGGAAATAAAAAACGCAGAACAAAAATAATATGAGTCACCAATCTGAAGCACAACTAGAAAACAACCTAATCAAGCAATTGCGGGGTTTAGGTTATGCGTCTGTAAGAATTCAGGACGGAGACTCCTTAGTCGCTAACCTGAAAAGCCAATTGGAATTGTTTAACGAAACTAGCTTCAGTACGAAAGAGTTTGATGCCGTTTTGAATCATCTCGCCAAAGGCAATGTATTTGAAAAAGCCAAAACCCTACGCGATCGTTTTCAATTGACTAAGGAAGATGGGACTTCGTTTTATGTTCGTTTTTTTAATAGTGAAGATACAACTGCTAATGTATACCAGGTAACCAACCAAATCAGTCAAGAAGGAAGCTACAAGAACCGTTATGATGTGACGCTTTTGGTCAACGGCTTGCCTTTGGTACAAATAGAACTCAAACGTTCCGGCACCGAAATTAAAGAAGCCTTTAACCAAATTAATCGCTACCAAAAACATTCGTTCTGGAGCAATCACGGTTTGTTTCAATACGTGCAACTCTTTGTGATTAGCAATAGTGTAGATACGAAGTATTTAGCCAATAATAAATTACAATCGGTCAAACAGACCTTCTTTTGGGCTGATGCCAATAACAAAAATATTACCGAATTAATAGAATTTGCAGCAGCATTTTTAAACCCAACCCATTTGGGCAAAATGATAGCGCATTATATTGTCATCAACGAGACGCACAAAGTCATGATGATTTTGCGTCCGTATCAATATTTCGCTACCGAAGCTATAATTCATCAGGTTAAACATTCTAGCGATAACGCTTATATTTGGCACACTACGGGTTCGGGGAAAACCTTAACCTCTTTCAAAGCGAGCCAAATTATAATGGATTTGCCAGAAGTGCACAAAGTGGTATTTGTAGTCGATAGAAAAGATTTAGATTTCCAAACGATGAATGAATTCAACGCCTTCAAGAAAGACAGCGTTGATGTGACTGACAACACACAATCCTTAGTAAAGCAACTGACGGACAATACCAAACTGGTTTTAACTACGATTCAGAAATTAAACAATGCTGTTTCAGATCGATTCAAACACAGTATTGAACCATTGCGTCATAAGAAGATCGTCTTTATATTTGATGAGTGCCATCGTTCTCAATTTGGGGAAACCCACGAGCGCATTACGAAGTTTTTTGATAAAAGTCAGCTGATCGGTTTTACTGGTACGCCTATTTTTGCCGAAAACGCTTCCAAAAACGACAAGGGAAAACGAACCACCAAAGATTTGTTCGGCAACTGCCTCCATAAATACGTCATTACCGATGCGATTCATGATCAAAACGTTTTGCCTTTTGGAATAGAATATGTGGGGAAATACAAAAATAAAAGCAAATCTTTTATTGATATTGAAGTAGAAGAAATAGACAAACAAGAAGTGCTGGATTCGCCCAAACGGATTGAGAAAATTGTCGATTACATTATAGCCTACCACGATCAGAAAACGTTCAGCAAGCAATATTCGGCACTGTTGACCGTGAGTAGTATTGACAATGCCATGCAGTATTATGATTTCTTTCAACAAAAGAAAGAAGCGGGAGAACACGATTTGCGCATAGCGACCATTTTTACCTATGGTGCCAATGAAGATTCAGACGAAGCACAAGATTTTTTACCAGGAGATTATGATTTTGATGTAGCAGCCGAACCAGAAAGTAGTTATTCATCAAGTCACAGCAGAGATAAACTAGAAACGTATATTGGGCATTACAACCTAATGTACAATGGTAGTTTTACCACCAGAGACTCCAAATTATTTGAATCGTATTTTAATGATATTAGTGGACGTTTAAAAAACCGTGAGAAAGAAAACTTCAATGATAAGAAAGACCGTTTAGATATTGTCATTGTAGTCAACATGATGCTTACCGGTTTTGATGCCAAGAAAGTAAATACCTTGTACGTAGATAAAAACTTGAAGCAGCACGGCTTAATTCAGGCATTTTCAAGGACTAACAGGATACTAGGAGAACAGAAGTCACAAGGGAACATTCTGTCCTTTAGAAACCTCAAAAAAGCGACCGACGATGCGATTACTTTGTTTTCGAACAAAGACGCCATAGACGTAGTTACGATTCCCGACTATGAAAAAATAGCCAAAAAATTTGCCGACGCCTTGAAAGCATTGCGTGAAATCACACCAACATACCAGAGCGTAAATGATTTGAAAGACGAAGAAGCGCAAGCTTTATTTGTGCAAGCCTTCCGGAAATTGATGCGTAACATGAATGTCTTACAATCCTACACTGATTTTGATTGGGAGGATTTAGAAATAGAGCAACAAGAATTTGAAGATTACAAAGGGAAGTACCTAGACTTGTACGAAAAGGTGAAGCAAGACACCCAAGTACAGAAAACTTCGATCCTAGATGATATTGATTTTGAATTAGAGTTGATACACCGGGATAAAATAGGAGTGGCTTATATCCTGAAATTATTATCACAATTGAAAGGCGCAAACACCTCAGAAGCCAAAGCCCAAAGAAAAGCCATATTGGATTTATTAGGCGGAGACATCAAGCTAAGAAGCAAACGTGAGTTGATCCAGAAATTCATTGACGAAAACATGCCGCACATCAAAGACGGCGATGCCATAGAAGAGGAGTTTGAAAAATTCTGGCAAGAGCAAAAAGTTCTAGCCTTAGGTAAACTCTGCGAAGAAGAACACCTGGACAAAGCCCAGTTCAAAGCCCTAATCGATGCGTACATCTACAGTGGACGAGAACCCATAAAAGACGAGGTTTTTCAATGCTTAGACAATAGACCTAGTATTTTGCAAGCAAGAGTTATTGGTGATCGGATAATTGCTAAAATGAAGGAGTTTGTGGAGTTGTTTGAAAAGGGGATGGTGGCTTAGGATAACGGAAATATAAAAACGAAACTTTACTAAATTAACTTGTATTAATACAAAGATGATTGAAAACTAACTTATCGAGTTCAAAACATGTTGTTATAACGTCTATCGAAATTACAGAATTAAAACTATAAACTAATATAAAATTACTAGAAAACCTAAATGTCATTAACTATAACCAATAAATCTAAGAGTAAATGTACTAAATATGAATTTAGTATTTATGAACACACATTATTATTAGCTGATTTAGATACTTATATTCTTGATGTTTTATATGATGAAACAAACCTTAATTATTTATTTCAGGTCGATAAACCATTGAGTACTAATGATCGAATAAAACAACTACAAAGATTTATTGAAAATAGTTTTAAAAATAGAGAACATGAAATTACAGATGCTGAAATTAAAAAGTTTATTGATGACAATAAAATTCAATCATATTACTCTTTTTTCGCAGAAGCCTTACTTGCCAGATTAAATATTCAATTTTTAGATTCCAAATTAATAATTGGAGTTATTAATGTTGGCGATAATTTGAAGGTTGTTGGAACAGGTGCAGATGTGTGTATGTTTAGTGACGAAAAATTAGTACTTGGTGAAGCTAAATTTTATGGTGAACTATATGGTGGTATTGATAAAATTGTAAAGGATACATCATTCCTTAGTAAATTAGAGGATTACATATCAAAAGTAATAGGATCTGATAAAGAGATAATTTTAAAAGGTATTGATGGGAATATTTGCATAAAAACTGTTGAGGAAATAAAAAAAATATCTTTGATTTTATCAGGGTTTGTTTTGCATACAAAAGAAGATCCTGTTAGTAATTATGACAAGTCATATAATCTGATAGAAAAGATTAAAATCAAAGAATTAGAAGCTCATTACAATGTTCATCTATATCATTTACCAATAGAATCAAAAAATGAATTAATCTTTAAAGCTCAAAGAAAAGCTTTAGATCTAATAATTAAATTGAAAGGGATATGATAAATCAGAAAAATAGAGAAGAATTAATCAAACTTTTAGATAGCTCGGATGAAACCGTAACATTAGAAGATTTGTTCATGTTTGATTTATCTCCTTATTATGACGAAAAAAAAGATGAATCCTTTTTTTCTAAACAACTTGAATTTATACAAGAAAAAAATGAATTGAGTCATAATACAAATATTTCATTTACATCTGAACAAATTAGAATTTATAATGGAATAGTAGAAAGTGAGAGAACTATAATTTCTGCTCCTACAAGTTTTGGGAAAACGATGCTTGTGAAGGAATATATTTTTAAGTATCAGCCCAATATCATAGTTTTTATTGTACCAACTAATTCATTAGCGGATGAGTTGCTGGAAGATTTCACAACCTTATTCTCTGATTTAGGATATACTATTTTTGACTCTATAAAAAAAGTTCAAACAATAAGTGATAAAAGCATTTTTATAGGTACACAAGAGAAATATTATAAAATACTAGAGCATTACATTGATAAAATAGACTTGTTTGTAATCGATGAAGCTTATAAGCTGTCTGATAAAATAAAAGGTAGTAGAGAGGTTATACTAAATCGTGTTTTTATTGATACAATAAATATTTCTAAAAAAATCATCTTATTAATGCCTTTGGTCAATTCTATCAGTGGATTAGATCAATTAAAATTTAATATTTTAAAATCAGATTATGCTCCTGTAGCCAAAAATTTTAATTCAATTGAAAATTTAGATCAAAGAATAAAAGAAGATATACAAAATGTAGAAAAAAACAATCTAATATATTTTAGTTCACCAAAAATATTAGAAGATTTCTATATTAAAAATTTAAAAGAAATAGAGTTACCAATTGAAATTACAGATATATGGGTAAAGAGAGTTGAAGATGATTTTCATCCTGATTGGCTCCCAATTCAAGCCTTGAAAATTGGAATAGGTGTGCATTACGGTCCAATGCCAAAATTTATTCAAAAAAAGGTAATTGATTTATTCAATAGCTCATTAATTAAAAATTTACTTTCTACAAGTTCTATTATCGAAGGAGTGAATACTCCTACGAAAAATATTTATATAGTATCATCTAGAGATATACTTGGTGATAAAAATTTAGTCAAATATAAAAATTTGATAGGTAGAGCGGGGAGATTAGGTCAGCACAAAGTTGGAAATATATATTATGATACAAAACATAAGCAGCAGTTTGAAAAAGCCAATATTCCTTATGAACAAATTGACATAGTATTTGTACTAGAGAATAGTGCTGAAATTATTGAAATAAATAGAGAAGATTTATTTTATAAAACAGCAGACATAAGCAAAGATTCATCTAATGAAAACCCGATTACACCAAAACCATATTTAGAACATTCTAATTATGAAAATGTACCTCAAATAGAGGTAAGTAAATTGTTAAATAAACACGGTTTCACTGTAAATCAATTAAAAATATTTCTTGATTATGCTCAGACTAAACCTAAGTATTTTCTTGGATTCATAGGGAAGATTGAACATGGTATTGATGTAGTTTGTTTTAATATTGCTATAAATTCAAGGTTTTCAACTTTTACACAAATGGTCGATGAATTAGCCTCTAAAAAAAGTAATATAGACATATCTCAAATTATATCTTCTCTAATAGAGATGATTTATAATATTATACCATTTAAGATTATACCCTTGATAAATTTCACCATAGACATCAATGATTTGTATAATGAATATAATGGTATAAATTTATTATCAGATGATATAATTAAAGAAGCAAATAGAAAGAAAGCTCAATTTTATTCTAAATTTATTGGTATTGATAACCCTAAAAACGAATCATTAATAATTATCAATAAGTTATTTGAATATGGGATTCCTTATCAAAGAGTAAATCCTTATTTAGAAATTATTACAGAAAAATTACCTAATAAATTTTCTATTTATGATATAAAAAAAATAATATTTGCTGATGAATCCATGACTGATCTAAGAATCTATTTTGAGTAGTTCTTTAAGTAATTTTCTATGTGTAAATAAATGCGGTGAATAATCAACTTAATCACCGCATTTTTTGCGTAGATCATTAAAACAATGCTATTCTAATTTCCAAAAGTTCCAAATACTTCTCTTTCATTTCATCAGTAAGAAAAGAAATTGCAAGCAACTCCTGCCATTTAGGAGTTGCTTTTTTCATTTGTTCTAGAATTGTAGCTATTGTTTTTTCGTTGAGTTGTAATCTTTCTTTAGCATAATACTCTATAAAATCAGTAGCTTTCAAGTTGCTCTTTTTTCCTTTCAAGGGGAGTGCAATTTCTTCATTGGGATTTTTAATCGCTATGGTAGAATTCAGAAAATCATAAATAGGGGAGAGGGTAGTTTTACCATTTTTGGTAATCAAAGAAAAGTTTTTCAAGTGCATGTCTTCATTTCCAGTTACAAAACAAAAAAGAATTCTTTTAAAAAAGTCTGCTTTCTCAATAGCCGGAAAAGAACAATATTCATCCAATACCGGAATTAGTTTTTCCATAGTAAAATGGTATTTGGTATCTCTCGTATGTCCCGTTAACTGTGCGAAATCTTCGGTTGCCCATTTTTTTCCTTTGCCGTGACGATCAAAACGTTTTATGAAATAAGACAAACTTCCATCTTTTCCGTACAACATTCCATGAAAAGGAACGTCCAAACCAAATGCTTTTGCCATTCGCATGGTTATATCCTCATTTTCGGGCAATTGTGGGAATAAATCATTTTGTGGTTTGATGATATAGGTACCAAACTGATCTACAATTTTAAACTCTTGATCTACAATGGAAACCGCAGCACTAAGTTTTGGTTGTACCCCTTGAATGGATAGTTTTTTGGCTCTATTAGCCGCTTCTTGTCGAAGTTCTACAGCAGTGTAGGGCAAATCATTTAAGTGCGTCAATTTCGGGGCGATAAGACGCATTCCTTTTACGCTGTATTTATCTGTTCCGCACAGTTCGTAAGTAATGGGACATCTATTCATTTTCCAATGTTTTAACCGTTACAGATCCTACTAAATCATTTCCTGTAGCAATGAGTTGAGAGAAGTAATCTTTTTTGTCAATTTTGCCAATGCGCAACAATCCTTCTAGCATCACACCTTCGGGTAATAATCCTTCAAAAAATGAAGGAAAGGAGTTGTAACTGTATTTTTTATGTGTTGTAGGCATAGTCAAAGAAACCGATTCACCATTATAATCAAGATCATATTCAAAATGATACTCTTTATTCGTAATCTCGGACAAGATTCCAGCTCTATTGCCGTGAACCAATACTATTGCTTGTCTCATGTTTATTTATTTAGAGGGCTGATGAATTCTACTTTTATATTCAATACCTTAAGTACTGCAAGCAGATTATTAAAGCGTATCGTTTCTTTGTTCTTTTCAATATCAAAAACAGTAGTTTTTCCTACTCCTGCAAGGTTTGCCAACTCCAGTTGGGTAAGTCCAGCTTCTTTTCGATGGTCTTTTATCAAAGTTCCTAAATTGAAATCATTCATTTTATACTGTTTAGGCGGTAAAAATACGGTATTTATTTAATGTATTAAATTTTTTAATAGAAAATAAGTCGATATTACTGTTATTGCAGTAAATTTAAGTAATAAATGATAGTTTCTACTTATGAAAAGTAAGAAAGATGTGAAATTGCTGATATAGCGGTAATAATCATCATATATATATATATGCGGTGATTAGCAACAATTACCACCGCATTTTCTTGATGTAAACAAACTTGTTATAAAACAGTTTACTGCATTATGTATCTAACTTTTTTTGAAATATTTGGAATTTTCAAATACATCATCAATGATTTTATCTAGTTTTTTGTTGGGTAGTTTATTAAGGTAGGCCTGAGTAGTTCTGATCTCGGTATGACCAAGCATTTCACTAATGGCATCAATTGGTGTAGTTTCAAATTTTAGAAATGTTACAAACGTATGTCGCGCAGTGTAAAAAGTGATATGCTTGCTAATTTTTAAAACTTCCATCATTTCTTTCAGCCCTGGATTTATTTGCCCAAGTAATTTATGACTACGGTATTTAATCTGTTTAGTGGTCATCTCTTCCGTCAGTAAAAGAGGGAATAAATAGGCGTTCATTGATTTTTGATTGTAAACTTCTAGTATCTTAAGCGAATGATCCCGCAGCTTAAAATTCAAGTGTACCCCAGTTTTAGTTCTTAAATAGGATAGTCTACCATCGTACAAATTTGAGTTGTTTAATTTTAGCAAGTCTATAAAATTCATTCCTCTACAATAAAAACTAAATAGATACATGTCTTTTGCAAATTGATGATCTTTATTTGAGCTAAAATCTTTCTTTGGCGTAATAGTCAATACAATCGACTACTTCTTCAACACCAAGTAAGCCAGTCCAGGATCATTCAGCAAACGTTCCATCTCAGAATGAATAATGTCCTGCACATCCTGTTTAATTTGAAGATAATTACGCTGCACCATGGCATTGTCTAACTTTCGAATAATTGGAATTTCTTTATAGTTATCCTGTTCTTTTTTTAGTGCTTGATGGTCATTTAGAATTTCGCAATGAAAAGTCTTCAATTCAATTTTGCAGTCAGGATCATCAGCTACCATACCTACAAATTCACCAGAACTTAAAGACGAAATATTGGAGGGTGGCACAGCAGACTCTAATTGTTTAGAACGGCTTATAGAAGTATCTCCGCTATTAATTGAAAGGCTTTCTCTGTCCTGCATAATTTTCCCAAATCGCTCCGAAAGTTGCTTGGCAGTATCTCCTGTTACTTGACCGCTAACAATATTTCCGGTGATGTTCATAATTACATCAGCCTGTTCGCGTCCATACTCCTTACGGAGCTGACTGAAGTCTTGAATCCCCAAACAAGTGGCGACTTTATTAAATCGTGCAGTGGCAATAAGGCTATCCATATTGTTGAGATATATTGTTGGGAATTCATCAAATATCAAACTGCTTTTCTGTTTGCCTTTTTGATTTACTTGTTTGATCAGCCTACTTACATAGAGTGATAAAACAGCACCATATATTTGTATTTTCTGTGGATTATTTCCCATGCAAACAATCTTTGGCTCTTCTGGATTATTGATATCTAACGTAAAATCGTTTCCAGATAAAACATAATACAGTTGGGGAGAGGAGAGACGTGCCATCGCTACTTTGGCGGAAGCGATCTGACCTTCTAATTGTTCCATAACATCGTTGAGGTAGGCATTGACAAAAGGGTTTATTAATACCTCGACTTCATTCTCCGTGCGCAATAGGGTAAAGAGACTGTCATAGTCCGCTTGCATGAGTTCAATCACATGGGGAAGCGTACAAAATTGTCCCTCCTTGTATTTTTTTAAATACCAGATAATAGCTGTTAGAAAATTGATAGGAGATTCCACAAAAAAATCGCCCTGACGTTTGATCCATTCTCGGTTGAGTCCCATAAGAATAGTGCGGGCGGATTCGGCTGCATCTGTAATATCCGTCATAGCAGAAGGATCTAACGGATTGCATCGGTGGGTTCGTGTTAAGTCATCAAAATTGATGATGTAAAATTTAGGACCTATAGGATATTCGTGTTTGTGATTCAGCCACGTATTATAAGCTATTCTGGAAAGATCATCGAATTTAAAATCATAGACGAACATGGTAAATCCTTTTCGAATATGTTGGGTAATCACATGCCGAATAACAAAATAGGATTTTCCGGATCCTGGAGACCCCAAAACCATCAAAGCTCGAAAAGGATTGATAATATTAATCCAACTGTTTCGTACCTTATCTTTCAAATGATAACGCGCTGGAAGATTGATCGAAAATTCATTTTCGAGTAGGCGTTCTTCTTGTGGGAAAGTCTCATTTTCTTTGTTGAAGATATCTTTGCTATTTAGTCTGTTTTTAATGATTCGGGAGAGAATAGTACCTCCAGAAAGTATCAATAGAAAACCAATCGAAGAAATCGAAATGTACAAAATCGTTACTTCCGTTATATTGATTTTGAGTAGTAAGCAAAGCGAACTTAAAAAATAGATTAATAGTCCCGTACTAATATAAGCAAAAGCTGTTTTATAATTTAGTTTCTCTTGTTTTCTGCCTTTGGCACCCAATAAAGAAATGAAAAGAAATCCTAAGGCAAATAACTTTGACTTATGAAAATTACTAAATAAACCAGCCTTATAAATATTGCCTAAGATCTGGTCGCTAAATGCACTACTGAATCCCCAGAATTTGAAAGAGGAGTAACAGTAATAGTAAAAATGCAATCCTAAAAGTAGGATGCTGATAAGCCGAGTCATATCTAATATTTTCCTCAAGGCTTGGTCGTTTTCTCCAGTTTGCATAGCCATAATTTAATAGTTTACTGATTATCAGAATGTCCTTTTCTTTTCTTCTTTTTGCGCTTTCCTTTTAACTGCTTCGGTAAATAATCGGATGCTTGTTCTGGCTGTAGTAACGGATCCAATACTTTTCCTAAATCGCTAATAGGGAGTACGGTCGAAGTCTCTTTTAAAATAGAATCTTGAGAATCCCATTGACGCTGACCCTCCCTAGAATTTTTAATTCTAAAAGTTGTTTTATTTTGACTAGCAGATTCTGCTCCGCAACGCTCTTGAATTGCTTTAGCACTGTATTGTTTTCCCAAAGCGCTGCCATTAAAAACACACTTTGTTCTATGGTCAACATAGGTGATACCATAAAGTAAACCATCGGTATTCTGACGAAGTACAGCCTTGATACCCTCTTTTTCCAATCTTTCTAATAGTTCTGGAAGTCTGACCGTTTTCTTACTCAGTAATAGAAGATCAATCGTGTTTTTGACCCTTAGCTTATGAGGCTTTCGACGCTGTTCGTTCTGAATGAATTTCTCTTCTAGAAATTTAAGCGTTGGCTTACTGTAAAAGTCACTCGCTTTAATGGGTACTCCAACCTTATTTCCATTTTGATCTAGAATCCGATATAGTAATCCTTTATTGGCAAACACCCTCGAATTTTCGCTACCGCGATCAGCCAATATATTGTATTGTTGCAAGACTGCATTAAGTTCTGGAAGGCTCGTGTATTTATATTGGTTTAGCACTACATCGAGCACCATAGTTATAGCTCTTTTAGTGGGAGTATGGCCATATAACACTTTGCTAGCTGCAACTGGCCTGAGTTCATAATCTTGTTTTCTTTTATGACGTTCAGCGGGAACTAAACCAAAAGAAATTTCTATTTCTTTTCTGGCTATTTCAGACTGGTTTTGACCAATGTTTTGGGTATCAATTCTGCTTCCATCTTCCCTCACTTTTATGGAGACGATGTGAATGTGAGGATGTCCCGCATCATGATGCTGATAGACCAAATAAGGTTGTTGGCCAAAGCCAATTTTCTCCATATAAGTATGCGCAATAGCCATTAGTTTTTCTTTAGATAAAGATGTTTCTGAAGGGTCAAAATTCAAAGAAATATGTACGCTATTTCGTGTCACATTTTCGTTTAAGGCAGTTTGTTTTAACATCCGATTCAGCTTTATATTTATTGCCAAATTAGCATCGTCAATAGGGTAATTTCCTGCCCCCATAAATACCGCCACTCCTTCTTTGACTTTGTTTTCATTGTAGTTTAAAATACGATGAATAGAGTGTCCTGTTTTGATTACCGTAACCATAATTCTGCAAATTTTTGGATGGATTTTTTAACTTCATCAATCTTATTAAAAAGAATTTTACTTTCTAGTTCATAGCGAATCAACCAAATTTTAAATTCAGGAATCTGCTGGAGAATATGAAGCTTTTTTACAGCCTGATTAAAGTTATTACCTATTGCATTTAGCTCTTTTCGCAGCTGAATCATTTGCAACATAAATTCATCCAACGAAGCGTCTCTGTAGGTAGTTACAATAGGCTTATCAAAAAGACTTCTGCGTACATAATCACTCAGTTTTCGGCAGGTACTGGCTTTCCATTTTCGCTCTATTTTTGCATACTCGGCAGCTGTTAAACGTAGCCCAATTATGCGTGTTCGGTTTGAATTTCCTTTTTCCATAATCTCTCATTTTACTCATTAATTCAATATTTTCAACTTGTCCATGCGGAGCGGCAATACTTCATTTCATTGTGTTTAGGCCTTTTTTTTGCTTTTCAGTTTCACTGCCTACGAGTCCCGAGTGATAGGCAGCCAGACTCGGTTGTTTAACAACCGGACATCTGGCCGATTGCAGGAACGTGGCAATCTTTTAGCTACTTTTAATGGCCTTAGTTCATAAAAGCTGTTTTTAGTAAATTGCATGGGATAGTACTAATTTACTTTGAGAAATGGAATAGTAGCTAACTGTTTTTATGCCTCAAATTATTCTTTTTTGACTTTCCAAAATTCACTGACCAATCGTTGAGGTCTTTGTAGTTTCGATAAAGCGTACTTTCATCCTTGTATTTAGTACTCAGAGAAAGTGCACGCTTGGTATAACTTTGACCTGTTTCATCCCGGTCAAGATAAAGCCGAATGGATTCATGATTTTCCATAAAAAGACGTGCTCTTTCGAAAAAAGAAACAGAGTTTAGAATCACAAAATCCTGACTATTTTCAGGAAGGTTTTTGGTCATCGCTTTAAAGGATAAATAGTCAAAAAAGCCTTCAAAAACGACTACCTCATTACTGCCATTTTCGAATGTGGTTATTCCCTTTGGTGAAGCTGTTGTTTTGAAATAGGGATTTCTAATTTCATAGCCTCCCAAATCATTTTTGAAACCAATTCCGTAGTAGGTATTATCATTTAAACTATAGTGAACTTCCTTGCAAAACTGTTGAGCAATTGCAACTGGAATAGTACGCTGTTCGAGATAGCGTAATAGCGAATACGAAGTCAGTGTATTTACTTCCACAATCTTAATTTTGGGTTCTTGCTGAACACTATTTTCTAAAGAGGAAAGTAGTGGCTGTTGAAGAGAAAGATTACCACTTAAGTTGCGTAGTAATTCAGGAATGGTACACTTGTAAAATTCGATACCAAAATCAATCAAGTTTCCGCCTTTGCCAAGGCCGTGGTCATACCAACGATTTAATCTGCGATTGATTTTAAAAGACGCTTCTTTTTCATCTCTAAATGGCGAAAGGTACCAGTAGTCATTGTACCTAATTTTTTCAGGTTCAAAACCCAAGGACTTTAAGTAGTTAACTAGATCTATTGCTTTGGCTTGCTCTATTGAAAAGCTATTGTTGCTGAAATTCATAACATACATTTTATCAGGTTCATAATTCAGATTCCGCTTACTAAAGTAAAAAAGCTAAATCCCTTGACCAATCCTCATCATATTTTGACTGGGATAAATTGGAGTAAGCTTCTTATTTTTGGAGTACTGAATTATTAATTTAAAACGAGAAGATTATGCTAACAACAAATGATGTAGCCCAGGTTTTTGATACGATCCTTAGTATCCCTGGCATGAATGAGCTGGTGAAGATTGATTTGAAAATCTCCCGTAAAAATGTATTGTTATTAAACCATGTTATCGAACGTGGATTATTGACTAAAGTAGATGATAAAGCATCAAACTTATTGACCAGTGTTCCAGATGAAAATTTGGAAGAGTTGCGGGCACTAGGAGGGGAGTGCTTATTAAAAGCCGGAATGATAGAACTAAGTGAAAAACTAAATGCGTTGAGTGGAACCACGAAGTAGAAGGGGTCATTAAATAGAAATCAAAAGAATACCAAGTAAACTGATACTATTTATTTGGCATTCTTTTGGTTTAATCATCTTCGGTTCTAGTAATAGTTATTCCTATCCTTTATTCGAAAATTGGCTTGATTTTCAAATATTTTGGCTTGATTTTCAAAGCATGTTTCGAAAAAAAGGAATGTACTTTTGGTAAGTATTTAAGAATGATTGTTTTAAATAAGCGTCAACACTTTGAAACTTTAAAATCTAGATCCAGAGAAACTTCAAAGTTGAGAACATTTAGAATTCATTCGGTTTAACCCTAAAAGGAACAGATATGAATTTAAGTGCGACAATAAAGAATGGAATAATTGAGATAATTTGCCTGTTATACATACTGCTTTTTGTTTATGCTGCTGTGAGTAAATTATTGGATTTTGAAAACTTTCAAGTGCAGCTGGGACAGTCACCATTACTAAGTGCTTTTGCAGGATGGGTATCTTGGGGTGTCCCCATTGTGGAGCTAGTCATAGCCTTACTTTTACTTGTTCCAAGATTTCGTCTTGTGGGTCTTTTTGCTGCTTTTAGTTTGATGGTTATGTTTACGACCTATATCATTATCATTTTAAATTTCAGTTCTTTTATTCCTTGTTCCTGTGGAGGAATACTTGAAAATTTAGATTGGACTGAGCATTTGGTGTTTAATATTTTATTTGTTCTACTGGCATTTACGGGTATAATGCTGTTACTATTTAACCCAAAATATGTTGGTAGTAAGAATCAGTATAATAGAACTTTTAGAACGGTCTCTATCACCTTATTGAGCAGTATTGCTGTTGTAGTTTTACTTTTTGTATTATCGGAAGATATTATTCATCATCGCAACAACTTTATTCGTCGTTTTCCGCATCATCCAGTTACAAAAATTAATGAATTAGATTTAAAACATCCGTCCTTCTATATTGCTGGAATCGAGAAGAACAAAGTTTATCTAGGTAATTATGAGGCACCACTTCATGTCATAGTAATCGACATTGGGTTACAAACGAAAAAAAGTTATGTTATAAGACTTTCCAAATCTAACCTTCCTTTTCGTTCTGTACAAGTACGTGTCCAACCACCGTATTTTTATTTGATGGACGGTACCGTTCCTTGCATCTTTAGAGGTAATCTTACCGATTGGAAAGCCAGTTTATGGATGTACGATAAAGTTTATTTTGTTAAAGGAGAGCCAATAAATAAGGAGTCTTTTGCTATTCGTTCAGTAAGCAGTAAAAATCATGAAAATGTTTTAGGAACTATAACAATTAATGATGTGATTAAAGTAAGATTAGCACCGCAGCTATTGGAAAAGCAAATTGATGGTGTTTTTGATACCGATGGTAATTTAATTTATAATGAGCAATTAAAAAAAGTCCTTTATACTTACTATTATCGCAATGAGTATCTCGTATGTGATGATAGCTTAAATTTAGTACATCGAGGTCATACTATTGATACAATTAGTCGAGCGCAAATTAAAGTAACTACTATTCATTCAAAAAATCAAAGTAAGCTAAGTGCTCCTCCAATCATAGTAAATAAAAGAACAGCAACTTTTGGTAATTATCTTTTTGTTCAAGCCGGTCTAATGGGGCGTTATGAAACGGAAGAGATGTGGGATAAATCATCTATTATTGATGTCTATGATTTTATGAAAAACACCTATTTATTTAGTTTTTATGTTCCTAATCTTTTAAATCAAAAAATGACTGATTTTAGGGTAGTTGAGGATGTTTTTGTAGCCCTATACGATTATTCTATCGTTACATATAAGATACGGACTAATGCTTATCAATGAAGTGGATTTAAGATTTTACATGCACCTTGATCTTTATTAAAAAGGAATTAAAATATACTGCGCAGTATCAGGATGGCGATCGAAAACCTGTAAAAAAGAGTAGATCATTAACTTTTAATTTTAGTATTATGAAAACAAATTTTTCAAAAATGGGATTTCCCATTGCAGTAGTTGTTTTTGCGATTGCGGGAGCTTTCGCTAACAATGTTTCAAGTTCTAATTTGAGTAGCACAATTGATGTTAATGGACATCTCCCTGCTTCCTGTGAACAAACAAACGTAAAGTGTTCAACAGTTCCAAATCCGCAAATGTGTACCTCTAGTGGTCAGCAGCTTTATCGTCTGAATACTGCTGGAACTGATTGTCCAGATGTGCTATTTAAAAAAATTTAGTAACCGTTCTTAAACCAATATTTATTGGTAATACAATGCTGGATTTTTTTAAAATCCAGCATTGTTGTTTTTAATTGCTACTCAAATTATCTCTAAAGGGTTTCTCCTTAAGATAATGATCGAACCATTCTTTGGTACGCTGTGTCAAGTCATTTTTTGTCTCCCGTTTTAAAAAGGAGTGGTTTTCTCCTGGGTATACTAAAAATTGGTTTGGCTTTTGAAGCCTACGCAAGGCTAAATGCAGTTCGAGTCCTTGCGTCCAACTTACCATTGTATCCTCCAGGCCAGACCATATTAATAATGGGGTGTTGATTTTTGCAGCCTGTGCTACAACTGAGTTCTCAATGTATCCCTGATAATCTTCAAAGAGGGAAACTCCCATGCGTTGTTGCTGCGATTCGTATCTCCACATCCTAGTAGTACCGCCGGCACCATCCAGACTAAGGTATTGGCTTACAAAGTCGGTAAGTGGACAACCTGCTACCGCTGCAGCAAAAATATTGGTTTGCGACACAATATAAGCTGTTTCATAACCGCCAAATGAGGCTCCCGTCAATCCAATGTGTTGCTCTTCTACTATCCCTTTTGCAGTCACTGTTTTTACTGCTGCTACTACACAATCCGCAGCTGATTTACCGGGTTCACCTACTTGATACGCTATATCAGGATATAAAACAAGATAACCGTCCAAAGTGTAATTGGTAAGAGGAAATGCATCTATTGCATTTTCTGCTGGATTGAAATAATGATGTAGAATATTCGATTGTTTTTCGTAAATATGTACGATCATGGGGTACTGTTTGCCTTTTTGAAAATTGGACGGATAGTATAACACTCCCTGTAGTGGAGTCCCTCTAGAGTCGGTATACGAAATCAGTTCGTTATGCCCCCAATCAAAATGGTTCTGTTGTAAGTTGGTTTGTATCAAAATTTTTGGCTGTTTCTCTTTCTCAGTCTTAAACATCAATCTTGGGGATAATTTAAAAGACTGTTCTCTGTATATGTAGCTTGCGGATTGTTCTGCCTTTATCAAGTGATCTATCATTCGGTCTTTATACACCATTTTTTTTATATTTCCTTCTGGATGCCAATAAAAATAGCCTGAAGATTTGTCTTCTCCAATAGCTTCCACAAATAACCCTTTAGACAGGTCAAATTTATTCCCACTCAATACCGCATTTCCTAACAACAGTGAATCCGTATAGCTGTCCTCTGCGATTCTGTATTGAATACGTTTTTCACGGCCTTGTGTTATTCTTTTTTGTGATTTTCCATCGGCAGACAATAACCAAATATCATATTGATCATAAACAATCAGATATTTTTCATCCACTGACCATCCCGGACTTCCGTAAGGCGGGGCAGTGCCTCCACAATCATAATCCACCTCATCTATGGGGATTCCCAAAGGCAATGTCAGATTGATATGGCTATCCTCCTTAATATTGTAAACCCACCAATGCTTTTCTTTAAAATAGTTGATGAAATTTCCGGAACCGGAACCCTTGATAAAATCATATTTTCGGATCTGTTTTTCCAGTATTTTTTTGCTTTGTCCAGTACGCACATCTGTTAGTACATAATCAACAGGACTGGCAATTTCATACTGTGGTTCATATTGCAGCGGATTATGGTTTAAAGTATAATTTCCATCTGCCATTAACTGCGTTTTTGGAAACTCATCGGTTCCTATTTTAAATAATTTGTTTTCCTCGGGCCACCACACTACCATTTTGGAATTGTATTGCCAGCTTTCTGTATTCTTTTGGCTAGGGTAGGTCCATGGTGTTGCACCGTCCCATACCTGTACGATTTCCTTCTCCTTGGTCTGTAATTTCGGAGCGGTTGTATAAAAGAAAACCTTTTTGCCATCCGTTGCCATCTCCAAAGGATTTTTTGCTGGCGGTGTTACAATTTTCAGCCCCTTAAGTATATCTTCAGCAAGTAAGGGATCCAGAATATGCAGGTTGGGAACCCCATCCATATGATTCACGAAATACAGTCTGTGATTGGTTCCTTGGTATTGATCCTGCGGGAGTTCCTGTAAAAAAGCCAGTGCATTTGCCTCTTTATTCCAAATCAAGTTTTTAAAGCGTTTTGCGGAACTCTGAATTATTTCCGAAGTGCGAAAGGCTTGGTCAATCCAAATTAATTTTACGGCGTTTTCTTGCTTTGTTATAAATACCACAATTTTCCCATTGGGACTAGAACGATATTCCGCAATGTCTTTTACCGTATATTTTTGTCCAGTTCCCAAATTCAAAATACAGAGTTCCTGCTCCAGTCCTGTTTTTTTAAGGAAAGCCAAATATTTACCATTTGCTAGAAATTCATACGATTCAACATCTGCAGTCCATTGGCATTTTCCAGTTTTTAAATTCAATATCCCAAGTCCTTTTTCGGGTGCTATTGCAGCCCACCATTTTCCATCTCGACTGAAATTTTCGTCTGTTGCTAAAGGAAAAGTATATTTTTTGCTACCATAAGTTTGCTGTACAATAATAGTATCCTTTCCTGAATCATACGACAGATTATAACTCACCCACAGACCATCAGCAGCTAATTTCTCGGAGTTAAGTGTACTCCATTGGCTGTAATCAGCAGGAGAAACTTTTCTTTTTACTGAAATCTGTCCCCATATAGTTACAGATCCCAATAAAAAAAGAAGTAAAATCATATGCTTTTTGATTAATAATATAGTGTCTTTCATAATTTAGTATCCTTGATTTTGAGGTAGTAAATGACTGTTTGCTAACAGTTCAGATGCAGGTAGTGGAAGTAAATTATCTCTATCTTTCCATGCTGGTTTAATTACACTCAAAACAGTACCAGCTTTTCCAGTACGTTTTAAGTCAAACCAACGGTGCCCGAATTCAGTAAACAATTCCACTCTTCGCTCCTGTAAGACAGCTTGTGATAGTTCCTCTGGAGTACTAGAACTCGTATTTGTTAATGTTGCTCTTTGTCTTATCTTATTGATATCGTTTTTGGCTTCAGCTAGTTTTCCTAAATGTACTCTAGCTTCAGCTCGAATTAAGTATTGCTCGTCTAATCTAAAAATAATGGAATACTCCTGAGATGTTCCTGAATTCGTATCGAGCTTGTATTTAAAAGGGAAATAATAGGTGTCTGTTCCATCATTCACACTACCCAACCACTGATTTTTTCTTTGATCTCCTGTTTCAAAGGCATTGAGTAAGTCCGGACTTATAGCTTCAATATTTGGCGGCGCACTAGTAAAAATAAAAGTTCGACCTTCTATTGTATTTAAGCCCGCAACACCAGGATGCAATTGCCAAATCGTGGAAGGACTGTCTTTCAAGAAAACTAAATCCAAGTTATCCTGCCACTGGTAAAGGGCTGTTTTATTGATAATAACACTCGCTTCATTTTCAGCTAACTGCCAGTTTTCCGTATATAAAAATACTCTAGCCAGTAAGGCCGAAACGGTATATTTATTGGGACGGATTCGTTGAGCGGAAGTATACGACTCGGGTAATAGCTCTTTTGCTTCCAATAAGTCTGTTATAATTTGCTTGTATACCTCTGCTTGGGACTGCTTTGAAACCATAGTGTTAGTTTTATAATCAGTACTAGCGATATAGGGAATATCTCCAAACAAGTTTACCAAATTAAAGTGTATAAAAGCACGGATAAATAGCGCTTCTCCCTTCAAGCGGTTTCGATTATCTCCTGTAATCGCTGTTGAATTATCTACACCTTCTACGATAGCGTTTGCAGCGTAAATTTGATTGTAGCTAGAATTCCATAAAACGGAAACCCCACTATTGGAAGGTAGTAGTGTATGATTATAAAAGTTTTGCAAGGGAGAGTCACTAACCCCGTAGTAGGTTAATTCATCTGCGTAATTTCCTAACAGAATGGAAAGTCCATCAGAATTTCCCGTTATCATGCTGTAATCTCGCATTTGAGCATAGCAGTCGGAAAGAGCTGCTGTAGCTGTTTTTACATCTTGAAAAACGGCAGTTTTGATTAGTTGCGTCTTCGGGAGATCCGTTTCAGTAAAACTATCGCAACTAGAAAGCCAAAGGCATATAATAACTATTAAAGCAGCTATTAATGCAACTTGTATTTGTCTGTAATATTTCATCTTGTTAATTTTTATGTTATAAACCCAGTTGCACACCCAATGAGATCTGACGCAATGGTGCTATGAAAAAGGAAGATTGGTTTTCAGGATCTGCTCCTTTGTAGTTCGTAAAAGTCAGTAGATTTTGTGCCTGTAAATAGACTCTAGCAGTATTAATAGCCGATCCTTTGGTAGGAATTGTGTACGATAGACTAACACTTTTTAAACGGATGTAAGATGCATCACTGATTGTTGCACTACTATTGCTGTAAGAAGACCAAGCATCGAGCGCTTCTCCATTTTCTCCAGTAGTATACAATTGCGTGTGAGAGTTTGATCCATCCACCGGCCAATGGTTTTCTATAGCTATAGGTTGATTGACCATATCTCCAGCCCAAGAAGTGTTGTATAAATAATTTCGTGCTTTTTGTTTTACAAATTGGAATAAGAAATCCATGGACCAATTTTTATAGCTTAATTGATTTGCAAAACCTCCAAACCATTTGGGAGCAGTGTCTTCAACCCATTGCTGATCGTTGGGGCTACTAATTTGTCCATCACTATCATAATCTTCGAAAGAATACAGTCCGTTTTGTGGATTGATTCCTGTATAGTGATATACTTTTTGAATACTAATAGATTGTCCAATTAGGTATCTATTAGCGTAGGGAGAGCTTTCTAGATTAGGAAATTCCAACAACTTGTTCGTGGGTAGACTTAGATTGAAATTCGAAGTCCAATTCCAGTTTGTAGAGCGGAATGGTTCGACTCGTAATTCCAGTTCTAATCCCGAATTTTGAACTGTTGCATTTAGATTGGCTTGTAAGGAAGAAAACCCTGTAGTTCCTGCTAATGGGATACCTACTAATTGGTTAGAAGATCGGTTGCGGTAATAAGCTGTACTTAAAAAAACACGATCGTTAACAAATCCTAATTCTATAGCAATTTCTAATTTTTTATTCGTTTCCCAAGCAAAATTAGGATTGAATAGTCTCGAAGGCTGGAGTCCGATGACACCATTATAATTGTTTCCTGTAACATCATAGGTGTCTAAGAACTGGTAATCGCCAATTTGATCGTTTCCAGAGGTTCCATAGCTAGCTCTAAGTTTTCCAAAGCTAAGAAAGGTACTAGTATCAAGGAAGGATTCTTTTGAGAATACCCAAGCGGCACCAACAGCGGCAAAATTAGCAAAGCGGTTACCAGGTCCAAATCGGCTGGAACCATCGCGTCTGCCCGTTGCATTGAGAATGTATTTACTTTTATAATTGAAATTAATTCGGCCAAAAAAAGCTTGGTATTTATATTCAGAAAAGGTGTTGCTTGAAATACTTAAGCGCGATGCGGCGGCAAGATTATATATCAAACCGTTACTAGGAAATCCGGAACCTGTTTGTGCTAACTGACTGGACTTTTGATCCTGAATAGTAGCTCCTGCAAGGATATTAATTTCGCTATTCCCTATTTTTTTAAGCCAATTTAGTTGTGGTTCAATTGTCCATGAATGGCTTGATGCATTGTTCAGGTAGAGAGTAGAACGTTCACTACCAATTCCAAACGCAGGATTATACATTGTAGAAGGATTGATGCGACTTTCCTCTACGCGGTTATCCGTATAACTTAAACTCGTTTTTAATTCTAAACCTTCTGAAATTTGGTACGATAGCAATGTATTGGCAATTAGCGCAGCGGTAGTAGCAGTATATCGTCCATTTAAGGTAGCTAGAGGGTTGGTCCAGGAATTATTTTCCCAGTTGAGATTTCCGTTTGCATCGTACAAAGCGGGTGCATTAGGAGCTAGAACCGCTGCCTTGTAGGTAAAGTCAGATGGGGGAAGTATGTTTTTATCGGCAGTATAAGTTGCTGAAAAGTTTATTTTGAAACGACCGTCTTCAGTACTGTGAGTCAGGCTGGTATGTACCGCCCCTTCACCGTACTTTGCATCTCCTGGAAAAACGGTGGTTTCCTTGTGCATAGTACCGCTTATTAAGTATTTGGTTCCAGAACTGCCTCCAGATAAGCTAGCCTGTAGATTATTGGTTGTTGCAGTCCCTCCAATTAGTTCTTTTTGCCAATTAGTATACCTTGTTTGATTCCATTTTCCATTGACATCATAGGCATAACTAGGATAAGTTGTGATCCCATCATTAGAGAAAGCTTCACGGCGCATAGACAAGTATTGGTCCGTATGCATTAAGTCTAGGGTACGGGTTAGCGTTCCAAAGCTGCTGTAAGCATTTAAATTAAATTTTGTTTTTCCTGCTGTGCCTTTTTTGGTAGTAATCAGGACAACACCATTAGCACCACGAGATCCGTAAATAGCGGTTGCATCTGCATCTTTGAGTACTTCTATACTTTCTAAGTCAGATGGATTAATACCGTTTAATGGACTGGTAGTACCCGCAAGTATACCTGAAGAAGCGGAACTGTAACCCAGCGATTGCGAGCTGTAAGGCACGCCATCCACGATGTATAGTGGCTCGTTGCCTTCGGCACGGATGCTATTAATCCCACGAATTTGGATAGTAAAGCCACCACCAGGTACTCCTGTGGCTTGTGTAATATTGACGCCAGACATACGTCCTTGCATGGCTGCTAACGGATTAGTCACAGGCTGTTTTTCAATATCCTTTGCCGTAATTTTAGCGATACTTCCAGTACGTTCGCTTTCTTTAACGGAATAGTAGCCCGCATTAATTTTGACTTCCTGTAGTGAAGTCGCATCTTCTTGCATACGAATAGCTAGTACAGACTGTCCATCGACAGGAATAATTAGGGTTTTGTAGCCCATAAAGCTAAAAATAAGCATATCGTTGGGTAATGCATTGATAGTAAATTTCCCGTCAAAGTCAGAGATAGCTCCTTTTTGTTGTCCTTTTATAGTTATGGTTACACCAACTAAAGGGCCTGTACCATCAGTGATGGTACCGCTTATTTGGTTTTGTTGGGGCGAATACTGAATTGGCCTCAGGGCAGTTTTTGATAAAGCAGGGGTGTAGGAGATTAGGAACCCGAAAACAATCAGGTACCAAAAAGCCAATCCACCCTTGTAAAATGAATTTTTTTTCATAATATTGGGTTAGTTAATGGAAACGTTAGTTTTGTTAGCAATGGTCCTCTAGTCAACCGCCAAGAAGAGTTAGAGGGCCATCTTTTTTGTTTTAATAGACTGTACTGCATTTTTACTAATTCAAAATAAAGAACAAGACAGCACAGGCATTTAGTAGAGATTCTTTTTTTAAATCATAGGCAAGCGAAAGTTTATACGGTTAAACAGTAAGGATCAATGCGAGACCGTAAAAAAATGAAGAAACAGTGCTAAGAATGGAAGTTGAGTAGTGCCTAAATTATGGACAAAAAAAATGGCATGGAACTCAGCTTACTGCCCTTGAGGTACTGGTATACCGTGCAACAATAAGTGAGCCCACGCCATGGGACGTGAGCATCATACTTATTATCTAGTTGCAAAAATTACCAGTTTTCAAGAGCTAGATTCTAAGCGAATGCTTCAAATATTTTATATGAAGAATCGCAAATATATGTATTCAATTACAAACTTACTAAAAAAATTACAAACTGTCACTATCGTGACAGTAAATATCATTAATAATATATTCTTTTGTCTAAATGGCTAGTAAAACAAACAATAAATCCTTAGATACTAAGAAAGAAGCAGTTGTGTTTTTGCTTGACCAATTCATATGTGATTACATAAGAAATGAATGGTTGCATGTTAATGAGCCAGTTCTACCTCAAGCCCAAGAATTAGGAGTTCATCGACATATTATAAAAAAAATCCTAGATGACCAACCTTATAGAGTACCGATGTCAACATTAGCAATCATCTGTTTTTACAAGAAAATTGCTTTATCAGATTTTTTCAAATTAATAGAAGCAAAATATGGATCTAGAATAAATGATGATTTCGTATTAAAAACAAAAAAAGATGTCTAGGCATCTTTTTTTGTTTTATAGCAATATGTAGCACTTGTCAATTCGGGATTATTAGTTGTCAAAAACGGAGGAATTGATTTTATGCTAAAAGAGTAACTCTCTGTAGGTTCTATAATTTGAGTTATGGAATGGTACGAAATAATAGGGTTAATTGTGGTTTGGTTTTTAAGTCTTTACCTGAGAGGGAGGATTTATGGGTTTAGAAGAAAGTAGCATTAGAGGGATTGTTGGAAGAGTAAGGGGAAGCAGTGAAAAGAATATAGACAGCCCCAAAACGAGGGATGCTTTTTGGGAAATTGTAAGTGGAAAAATCAAATATATTTTTTTAAACACAGAATATCAATATTTTCTTCAAGAAAACAAAATATATATTTAATTTTAAGGAAAGAAACGTTTACTTTCGTATGCTTATAATTAATGATATGCCTGATAAAGATGTGATGAAAGATTTTATAAAATATGCGAAAGACAAAGTGTATTTTTATATTGAAAGCAAGTTTTGGTCAAAATTAGATATCGACACATTTCATGCTTGGCTAAGCAACTTTGAGAGTACCGAAGAGAAGTATTGTGCTTTGAAATTACTGGACAGATTTGTTTATTATTCTGAAGAAGATATGATAAGAATGATAGATTTTGGATTTTATGAATCAATTTTAAAAAGAAAAGTTTTAGCTAATGAAATTTCAAATGATTTCCAAGTTAAAAATGAAACTTTATTGAATTTTAAAAGGGATTTTACTACAAATACTTATGTCATGCCATTACTTACAGATAATCCATCTGAAAGTTCGCTTGTAATGGCAAGGTATCTAACAAATGATATAGGTTTTCCTGAAAAAAACATATTATATTTAAATAATTTAAAATCGACAGACCTAAAAAAAGCTAAAAATTTAATAATTCTTGATGATTTCGTTGGTTCATCAACTCAGCTTCATACTTTTTGGAATTCAACAAGTATCAAAATAGACGATAAAGTTATATTTCCAAAAAAATTAAAAGCAATGTTTCCTGATCTTGATATAGATTATTTCTGTCTGATTTGTACCGAAGAAGGACTTAACAATTTTCATTCTCAAGATAATGATGTTGGTCTAAGGATTACTTATTGTGAAATGTTGACAAATAAATACAAAGTATTTGGAAAAGACTCTGTATATTTTAACAATGAAGAAGTTGAAGTTTGTAAAAACGTTCTAGATCTACTTTGTAAAAAGAAAGGCATTAGTCTTTTAGGTTATAAAGGTTTAGATTATGCTATTGCATTTCATCATTCCATACCAGATTCATCTCTTCCATTATTTTATAGTCAAATTAATAACTGGAATCCTTTATTTAAAAATAAAAAAACATTTGCTAATGTCACAATCTAACAATCCATTTTCTATAGACCGAGCAGAGCAATTAGGTGATAATCTATTTGAGTTTTATTCAAATCATAAAAACTTTGAGGGTCTCCTAAAAAGTAAATCTTTAATGTTAGAAGGAGGAAGGGGCTCAGGTAAAACAATGTTTTTTTTATATCATTCTTATTCTAGTAAAAAAAAAGAATCACAAAGTAAAGGGATTTCTTTTAAAGACTTTTTTAGTTCGGAAAACCTTATTGGAATACATTTTCGTGCTGATTCTAATTTTGTACCTGCATTCCAGCATAAAGGTTTAGATGAAGAGGAATGGTGTCAATTATTTGGACATTTTTTGAATATTACTTTATCAAAGCGTCTGGTCGAAATTATTATTGATATTAATTCTAGTCTTAATGAAAGCGATGAAGAAATAGCTTTTTACTTATCAGATGAACTGGAAGTTCTTTTAGATTCAAAGGTTTCTATTCCGCATTTTCATTCATTACTAAAAATGCTTAGTAATGAAGAAATAAGATTGATGAATTATGTCAATAATATTAATAAGAATGAAAGACCTAATGTCATAGGTAATGGGTTTTTAATAAATTTAATAGCAAAAAGTATTTTAAATCAAGACCTATTTAAGGATAAATCAATACACATTTTTATAGACGAGTATGAAAATATGCTTTTATATCAGCAGAGAATTGTTAATACACTTATTAAGCATCCTAATCCCGTAATTATTGATGTCGGTATGAGGAATAAGGGCTGTAAAACTTATCAGACATTAGCTGATAGTGAAATTATAACAGCACCACATGACTTTAGTTATTACAATTTTGAACAATTCAAGTCTCAAGATTATGAAGAATTAATTGTAGATATTTGTAGAAAAAGACTAGAGAAAGTTGCGGAATTAAAAGAATTGGATGATCATAGGTTTTATGATATTCGATTCTATTTAGGTGAATATGATTTTAATGATGAAATAGGTGGCTTTATTAAATCAGCAAATATTGCCACACTCAAATCAAAAATAAAGGCTAGGATTGGAGCTCAAAAAGATGTTGATATTTTATATAGATCTGATGACCCTATGATTTTAAGGCTAATTCTTGTTCTTTTTGAAAGAGGTCAGAAAGCTGAATATTTGGCAAGTGAATATAATTTGCATTTAAATAACGATGAGTCAAAATTTAAAGACTGGCTTCATAATAATAAAATGGGTTTAGTTTATCTATTATGTAAAGAAAATAGTAAACAGAAACTTTACTATGGTTTTAACACATACAAATCAACTTCTTCAGGAATTATTAGGTTCTTCTTAGAATTATGTGAATCAGCATTTAAGAATGCCTATAGAAATTCTTTTGAATTTAATAACCCAAGAGCATTAACTCCCAATGAACAATCTGAAGCAGCATACTATGTAAGTCAGTATAAAATTAATGACATAGAAACATATACACCATACAGTAATCAATTAAAAAGATTTGTATTGTTATTAGGAAATATTTTTGAAAAATTTCATAGAGATCCTAGATTAAGCGAGCCTGAAAAAAATCATTTTAGCAGTGATTTTGATAAATTAGGGGGAGAAACCTTAACTTTTTTGAAAAGTGCAGAGCTCTATTCGGTATTACAAAAAAAGGAGGAAACTAAAGATAAAAAATCGAATATAGATGCTAGTAATAGCGAATATCATTTAAATCATATTTATGCTCCTTACTTTCAAATTTCTCCTAGAAAAATAAGAAGTTTGTATATTGATCCAAAAATTTTAGATTTTCTGATTAACAGCGATAGTAAAAAAGCAAATGAAATAGCTAACTCACTAGTTAAGAGTCTTACTAAAGATGATCTTAACCAAATTAAAATAGATTTGTTCAATGCTTTATAATAGATATTATAACCTTAATAAGACTGATGCTCTTAAAGAAATTTTTACAGAAGTCGACCTGTTTTTTGTAGGAAGAAGTAAAGAAATTAGAGCTGAAAAAGTTATTTCTTTGGCAAGTGAATATTATAATAAAGATATCATCTCAATAAACTATGATATTGAATTTGAAAAATATTCCATGCGAAAATTAGAAATTTCGGATATACTTTTAACAGAAGACTTATCAATTACAGGCAAAGATTTAGTCAAAGATTTTATTAATGATTTGAATGAACTTGATATTAACGGTAAAAATATTTTGATTGATATCACTTCATTAAAGCATCCGTTTCTTTTCTTTTTCTTGTTGCTTTTAAAAAAAGATTTTAAACCTAAAGGGCTTTTCGTTACGTATACTGAGCCAGAAAAATACATGCAGGAAGAAAAAAATGAAAATACCATTAAAAAATTTGATTTGACTGAAAAATTTTGTTCAGTTAATTCTCTTCCTGGATTTGCAAGGATATCGGATCACAATAAGGAAAGAATTTTAATAGCATTAATGGGTTTCGAGGGAAATCGATTTAGTAAGGCATTTGAGGATGTTAACCCTTCGGATAGAATGACCTATGCTATTGTAGGTTTTCCTTCGTTTCAACCAAGCTGGCAATATTATGTTTATTCCCAAAACCAGTATGCATTAAACCAATCCAAAGCTTTTTACTCTATAAAGAGATCTACCGCAAATGAACCTTTTGGAGTTTACAACATACTTCAGGAAATAAAAGACAAAAATAAAGATTTTGAGTTAGTGGTTGCCCCAATAGGTACAAAACCTCATTCACTTGGTGCGTGTATGTTTGCCATTGACAATACTGATGTGCAAATTTATTATGATTTTCCATCATTTGGAAGTAAAACAAGAACTGTAGGAATAGGCAACAGTTTTTTATATAACTTAACTGATTTCATAAATAGACCGTAATTTTTTGAAGTTTCGTTAATAAAAAAGTAATTATTTAAATTATATTTTCTATAATTACAACATTATAAATAGGTTAGTATTTTTAAATAAAAAATGGATTTAAATCAAAAGGAACTTGAGGAAAGAAGTGATTATCTAGACATTGAACAGGTTGTCGATTGGTTTGTAACTGGTGATTATTTTGAAAGTATTCAAAAGAAGTTGATTGGCACTGGGGCAAAGTTATTAGTTGGTCCGCGAGGAACTGGAAAAACACATCAAATGCTAATTACTCATTATAATTGTATAAAAAATAGAGAGAAACCAATTTCTTTATATGTTAGTTTTAATCGATATTATCATTTGGAGCCATTAATGTCAAGAGCTTCTAATGCAATTAAAATTTTTAATACTTGGGTATTATCAAAAATAATTTTATCAATATATGATTTTAGTGAACGTACTTCTACAGATATTTCATTATTGTTAAGTGATCCATGCTTAACAAAAAAAAATCTGGAATTATTTATAGGACAGGCAGAAAAAGGAAATTTTAGATTTGATGATGAAACCATACTTGAGATTCTTAACGTATCTTATGTTAAAATTTTAATCGAGGAGTTGATAGTCTTATCAGACAGAAAAAGAGCAATTCTTCTATTAGATGATGCTGCTTTGACTTTAACACCTGATTATTTGGTTGAATTTTTTGAAATATTTATTAGTTTGAAATCTTCATCTATATCGCCAAAAGCCTCTGTTTATCCAGGTACTACAGAGTATGGCACTAAGTTTCATTTAGGGCATGATGCTGAAAAGGTGGAATGTTGGATTAACGTTACTGATGATATGAAATCTTACAGTAAGTTTATGGATGAATTAATTCAAAAGAGACTTAGTTCAATAATTGGAGAAATTGATTCTGAGATTATTGAGATACTCAAATATGCATCTTTTGGTATTCCTAGGGCTTTTATTTTTTTAATTAGATCCTATTTGCAATCAAATAAAGTAACTAGACAATCTAAATTTAATGAAGTTATAGATCAACATTCTGAATTAATTAAAATAGAGTATTTATCTCTTAAAAAAAAGATTCCCCAGTTTTCAAATATAATTGAGGTTGGATTTACTTTTTTTGACACAATAGTAGAAGAACTTACAAAATTGAATAAAGAACTAATTGATTCTAGAAATTTAATTGTTGGGGTGGAGACACATTCTAATAGGATGGTTGAAAGAATGACACAATTTTTGAATGAAGCAGGGCTACTCTATAAATATTCGAGCAGTGTTAGCCATGGTGAAAACAGAGAGTATATGAGATATACACCACATATTATCTTTTTATTAAAAGCTAAAGCATTTAATTCAAGTAGAGGATTCGATACAAAAAAAATTCTACAAAAATTATTGAGTGCTGAGAAAAAGCAGCCTTTAAGAAGGAAATTTGAGACATTATTAAAGGAAGCGGATATTGATAATTTAAAATTAAATTTGCCGCCTTGCTCGAATTGTAGCGCCATACGAATTGAAGAAAATCAAAGATTTTGTCATAAATGTGGATTTGAATTAGTTAATCCCTCGGCTTATGAGAGTTGTATGAATCTCGATGTTTCAGAAATTCCATTTACAAGATTTCAAGCGGAAGCTGTTAATCAAGCAAATTTTAGAAAAATCAGAGATTTTTATTATGTCCAAAATCCAGTGTCTGAATTAAGAAAAGTTAAGCAGATCGGAGGTAAAAGATCTCAAGATATATTAAAAAGGGTTGTTGATGTTGTAGATGAATTTTTAGCTTAGTAATTATGAATAATTTAGATGCAAATAATACTTCTGCTTATCATTTATTAGACACAACTAATATGTTTGATACACTTTTTAGTGAAGCTAACGAGCCCCCTATTGACACCTATATTAGTAAAATTACAAATTTGATTTTACTGGTAGATCCAAATCCATTAGTTTTTAATAAGGGGTTAGCTAACCTTCTTGTTTTAGGTTCAGTTTCAGCGTTTGAAAGCTACATGAGAGAGGTGCTTAGAAGAACTATTTTGATTGACAGAATAAGTTTAAAAAATTGTGAAAGTCTACCATTGTCTTATGGAGCTGCAATAAGTCATGGAAATGATTTAATGCCAGAAGCAATTTTAGAAGATGTTTCTTTTGCAGGTAAATTTAATATTCAAGAATCTTTAAAGAAATTTTTAAATCTAAAAGGTAATCTACCAGATTCATTAATTGCCACGCTAGATGAATTTGTTAAAGTCTGTGAATTAAGACACTGCCTCGTTCATCGATTTGGAAAATTAGGTACAAAGAATGCGATTAAACTTGGATTAAGTGATCATTCAAATTGTATTGAAAAACCACTTCAGTTAGATTATATTGCTTTGCAGAATTTGCAAGTTACATGTAACGCATTAGTTAAAGAGATAAATAATTACATTTTTAATAGTTTGTTAAAAAGACTAATTATTGACGATAGAGGAAAAAAAATTAATAATGTCATATGGACATGGAAATATAACCAAGACAGAATGCTTTTTTTGAAATATTATAAGACATTTGTATCATCAATTGAAGTTCCTAGAAATCATAGTACTGCTAAACAAGCATATGATTTATACAGAAATTCTTATAATAATTTGAAAAGATGATTACAAAAGACTGGCTTAATTTTTACACCCCTATGGATATTGCCAATGAAATTATTAGTCTAATACCACAAGGTTACGCGCCTACAACTGTAGTCGACATTTGTGTGGGTAGCGGTAACTTTTTAAAAGCGGCCTCATTAAGATGGAATAAAATAAATAAGATTGGAGTTGATATTTGTCCAACAGCAAGTATTGTTGAGATAACTGAAAATATCTATAAATTAGATGCTTTGAATATTGAAAATCTTTGTCAAATTGATTTTGGTGCAAATAAATTAATTTTGGCAAATCCTCCTTTTGGCAAATCGCCTAATATAGGTAATATTATGATATCTGCGCAGCATCAACAACTACATTTAGAGGCGATCAGGTCGAAAAGAATCGAAGCTTTAATGTTAGTATCTAACTTAAGTATTTTACGAAAAGATGAACTTTTTGCTGCAATTTTACCAGAAAATATATTTTATTCTGAAAACTTGAAAAAGTTTAATAAGATGTTTTTTGAAAATTTTGAAATTTTATATCTTGGGGATGCAAAGGAGTATTTTAAAAAAAGTGAGGTAAAAACTAGAATTTTTATTGGAAAATTTATTGTAAAAAGTAAGGAAGAATATTCAGAATCTAAATTAAATTCAAATTATAAAATTAACATTCAGGTCATAAGAGGTATTGATAATTCAAAGTTATTAAAAACTTTAAATGAAGATGTAATTTTATTTGATGAGGTTGTTCATTTTAATAATAATGAAGGATCGATTAAGTTAAAAAGATACATTAGAAAAAATTCATTTTCTAAATTGTTAAAAATTGAAAAAAATGACATTTTAGTTTCTAGAGTAGGAAGAAATTCTGGTAAAATTCATCAAGTTAAATATGAGTATGAAGGGAAATACCTTTCGGATTATTTTTATCTATTGAAAAATTTTAAAAAAATTGCTAACAGTAAGCAACTAACAATAATGGAAAATGCTCTTTTGCAAAAAAAGCGTGGTTTGACTTCTCGATACATATGTAAAAAAGATATTTTGGAGCAAATGAATTTAATAATTGAAGGGACTTACTGAATTGCTGGGGTGCAAGAATTTTTTTACTCTTGCTAAATTTGAATTCTCATGATCCCAGCTGGCTTGATAATTAAACAAAACAAGCGCTAGCGATGCGTGTCGCTCGTGCACACAAGCTGTGTTTTTACAGTAATATATACAAAAGCAACCTCTTGATTGATTGCTTTCTTGTTTTAATGGATATTTTGTAATTTTAAATTAATAGTGTAAATATCTTTTACAACTTAAAGTTAAATTCTTAATTCCAGACCCACAGTATTATGTTTATTGATAACTAATTAAAACTATAGGTTTGAAGTATTAATCAAATCTATAATCACAATGGAGTGGTATGAAATAGTGACATCGCAGAAATAAATTATAAAGTCTCTGCATATGAGAAAAAAGGACTTTACAAGGATAAAATATTACCAATAATAAATAGCTTTCATAAATTATTAGGTTTTAGTGAAATTAGAGAACACATTGATTTGGTTGAAATTGTTGGTTATACAGTAGATAACACAAAAGCAAAGAAACCCATTAACTTACTTGGCGATATATATTACGGGGTTTTTCAAATTTCAATTCCAAGATTAGATTCAGACCTTCAACAAAAAGAAAGAAAGGATTGTATGAAAAATCTTTATATAAAAGAATATCCAATATTAAAATCCTATCTGTGATTTCAAAAAAAAACATAGACGTTATAGAGACTTTAAAACTCACCAAATTTGTAAATACTTTTATGCAGTATTTCATTTTTATTGTATGTGTTATAACATCTTATTTAATAGATTTAAAATTCAGTGATAAAACTGAATTAGTTAATGATAAATTAATTGATGTCAGTTCTATTTTTTTTGGTATATTTTTAGGATGCTTATATCTTTTCGAGAGATTTAAAAATAATGAAACTTACAATGATTTTTTGAAGTTTTGTAAACTATTGCTTTTTTTGAACATAATTATAATTGCATTATCATTCATTATAATATTAATTAATGATAAAATTCCAATCATACAACAGTGCAGAATTGGAAAAATAGAATTTTCAATTAAATTTCAGACCTTATTATTCTCTATTTATATTTCATTATTCGCTGTAACAATTTACAATCTATGGAGATTTATTAAAATAATTTTAACCATCCTTAAATCTAAATAAAAAAAGGCTTCATATAACAGCTAAGGCTTTGTTGGGCTTGAAAAGCCAACAATGAAGCCACGGTTGAACGGAACCGGTCATAAATCCATTGCTATAGAGTTATCGTAAATTTATAAGTGTCCCAAGTAGTCGGGATCAAGAGGCTGGACTGCATCCTTTTTCACGACATTCATATTAAGGAACAGTAGCGCTAAATTTTGAGAAAAACTTTGGTATCGATGCTAGGGCGTCACACTATTTTGATGGTTTGAACTGAAAAATCTAAAGATGCCAATGATACAGCTTCTACAAAAGCATCTGTAAATCGAATAGGATTTTCTTGTGAAATAGTGTCTTCTAATCCCGAAGCTTCGGGAGAAAAGACCATCTGATTGCTCGTTATTCCTGTGATATGGTGCAGTATTATTCAGAAAAATTTGCTTCCTTTTAATTTTATATTAAGTATTATATTTGAAGAAGGAAACGGAAGTTTGTTCACAGATTGACCTTAGCTGCCATTGTATCCTACCGCACCGCGAATAACAAAAATTAAAACAGAAAATATGAAATTTATTTATTGTAATTTATTAATATCAATTCTTTTTACAAGTTGTGCAATTTCTTCACAAAAGAAAGACCGGATTCCATCTCATGATGAGTTTACAATAGAATCCAAACAAGTTGGAGAAAAAAGGAATATTAATGTTTGGACGCCTCCCGAATATAAAACAAGCGCTGATTCTTTGCCTGTAATGTACATGGCTGACGGCGGAATAATAGATGAGGATTTTCCACATATAGCAAACACACTTGCTGAACTTATAAAATCAAAAAGTATTCCGCCAATGATTTTAGTAGGAATAGCAAATACGCAACGTAGAAGAGATTTAACAGGTTTTACTAAAGTGGAAGAAGATAAAGAAATTGCACCAATTGTTGGTGGTTCAGAAAAATTTAGGGCATTTATTAAGGAAGAACTTTTTCCTGAAATAAATAAACGATATAGAACAACAAATGAAAAAAGTATTATTGGCGAATCATTGTCAGGACTTTTTGTTATCGAAACTTTCCTATTGACACCAGATATGTTTGACAATTACATTGCCTTTGATCCTTCATTATGGTGGAATGATCATTCTTTAGTAAAGACAGCTAAACAACACTTAGTAGAATTTCCTAAAACTGAAAAAAGAATTTGGTTCGCAGCTTCAAGTGCAGAAGATATTTCAACTTTTACGAAAGAATTGTCAGAAATATTAGTGAAGGAAGATATAGCTACATTAAGGTGGAATTATGTGCCTGAACCGAAAGAAGAACATAATACGATTTTTAGGGCTACAAAAGTAAAAGCAATAAAATGGATATTTGGAAAAAAATAAAACTAATACCGACAGCTAAGCGTTCCTATGTAAAGCAATGGAAACGTATTTTACCCCACGCTTTACAAACGTAATGCATGTACAATTTCTTTAATTAATGGATTTAATAAAGACATTTATGGAATAGGTGAGTAGTAATGTCACGAAGTTTATTCTTGAATTTGTCCTGTTCAATTTCCGAATTACACACAACATGATTTGTTTTTACATTTTAATATCTAATTTTAGGATGGGATGAAAACGTGGATAAAGCACAAATTGCCTACTAAAATAGAAGGGGATCTACTATTACCATCTCCTTTAAGAATCTAAAAAAAGAAAAAAAGTATTCATAAAAAAAACCTCGCGTAAGTTATTTTAAACGAGGCGTGTTCTACAAATGAAATTACTTTTTAGATTGTTCCACAGAAACTTTTCTAAACTCTTTTAATTGTTTCTCAAGCTCCAATGTTGCTTTACGAGCTCTCGGTCCTGCTGCTTTAACCCCTTTCTCAACGAGAGATTGAGATTCTGTTTTAAAGGTTTCAAACTCAGCATTGATTTTTTGAATAAGATCTTTCATGATAGGTTTTTATTAAGTTAAGACGTAAAAATAGTAATTTAGGCTTTAGCTTAACTACTTACGCAATAGAATTGGAGCAGTTTCTTCTTTATTTTACTACTTTCGCTTCTTCTTTTTTAAGTTCTTCAATAAAATAGGGGGTAGGCATTCCAGTTCTGGCAATAAAGAAATCAAAGAATCAAAAGATTTGCCAAATGCTTTAATTCTAACTTTAGAAGATTTACATTTTAACAAAAATGGTCTATCTGCTATTGATTCAAGCACAAAGCAATCTATTTCTCTAATTGTGACCGATAAATTTGAAAATGGGGAGAAACTCGTTAACCATAATTTAAGAATAAATGAAATAGAAGCGATTTTGCCAGACATTATTCTAGAATATATGGCTAAGCTAAAACATTCAATAGCAAAAGAGATTGGAAGTTTTTTGTATGAAGATTGGTAATTAGATTAGTCGTATCATAACTACCGGACTAAATGTTAAAGTACTATTAAATCGCGGGCAATGCAACAACTAGCTGTAACTATTGAAAGCGTTTATAGACTAATTGTTAACTTTAAATAGTAAGTTACCGGATTTTACTAAAGGTTCTTTCTTGGAAATAGGTATCTAAATACTATCATTAACAGTGATTTTGTACACTTTTATAATGACTTAGATGTAATATAGCATTCTATTTAAAGAATAATTCTAAAATTATAAGTATGACATTAATTGCCATTTTCTTTCCCTTTGTTTCCTTTTTTCTGAGAGGAAGAATACTGACATCTATAATTTGTTTGATTTTACAAATTACGCTTATTGGTTGGATTCCAGCGGCAATTTGGGCCGTTATTTCTTTACAAAATGGTAGAGCAGACAAGCGCAATAAAAAGCTGGTAAACGCTTTAAAAAAGAAATAGGATAATAATAACTAGTGAATAATTCCGTTTGTGAAAAGGTCTAGGAATCCCATTTTGCCTCCAAGATATCCTAAACGCTTTTTCAACAAAACGATTAAAATACTTTAGTTACAGGAAGTCCTTTGCTTCTTTTACAATGACGGATTTATATGATTTTGCTCTAGGAATTATTGTGTTTTTAGGGTTAATTTTCTTTTTTGACCAACTGATTATGGCTTGAGCAATTTTAGAGATAGGTAATATCTGGAGTGTTTTTCTAATTTCTCCAAAAATTACTTTGATTTTTTTATTGGGTATGACCCGACCGCGTATACTTATCACCACAATCGTTCGCGCAGGTATTTACCTGTGCGCTCAAATTTAAAAAAAAAGTCTAATTAAATGCTTATTAATACGAGTCCTTTCGTGTTTACAACATAATATAGAATTAGAGTTTAAATAAAATTTTAAAGCTTTCTACGGCCTTTTTTTTATTGCTTCAAATCCAATCGCTTTTTTATAAAAATAATAATATTGTAATCTAAATCGCCTATATTTACGTTATAATTAAACACAAAACGCATCAAACGGAGGTTTTTAGACGAACTGACGTTGTAGGCATTGCTGACGCAAACCATTCAAAACAGTTTTTACATTAAACCAAAATGAACATTAGCTTTTTTCTAACTTATTTCTTTGGTTATTATTAATAACTTTACCAGAAATTGTATTTTGTTAATCGGCCGACTTTGTTATTCAATATGTAAAGTTTGAAAGTCAGGGCGTCAGTCTTGCAGGCTCAATTTTAACGCCTAAAAATACAATTGCAGCAGTTGTAATTGTTCACGGGTCTGATCCTGTAAAAAGAGATATTGACTTCGAAATACGTTTTGCCAAAGAAGGTCTTGCTGTATTGACATATGATAAACGAGGAGTTGGGGAATCGGGCGGTGTATATGTAGGGCCATTTGTTGGAACGAATAATATTGACACTACTAATCTTAATTTATTATCTCACGATGCAAGTTCAGCAGTAAACACATTTCGAACCTATTTGAAAAATAAAAAAATACCAATTGAATTAGTTGGCTTCAGTCAGTCAGGATAGATAATCCCAATTGCGGAAAGCAAAAATCCAGAAATAGAATTTATGGTTTTATTTAGTTGCCCTACAATTATGACTCTAGAACAACTTCGATTTCAGTTTTATACTAACGGCAACAATAATTTTTGGGAAAATTAAATCTTCAGCTATAGTATGATGATACCAAGAGATATCTCCCAAAGCTATTATTTTGAGAAGCATAACTGTATCTTGTGGCTTTAAAATATATTTTAGATGTGTCATATTGATGGCCAAAACGCATATTGCGATATGGAATATTAGATAATATTAATTTAGAAAAACAAATGATTACCTGTAAATATCGCAAATCGCAATATGCGAAATGTGAAAAATATAGTGGCTTACTAAAAAGAGTACAATAATTTATTGATGCGGAACTTCTTTACTGCAGGTGGATAAATTACATTCTCAATCTCTTTTTCATAATTCCCACAACAAAATTCCTAAGTATAAATAACGTTTCAAAATAAAAATATGGCACAAATAAATCCTTACATTCATTTTAACGGAAATGTAGAAGAAGCATTTACATTTATATAATCCTCCCTGCTTAAATTCAGAATTAATGTTTAAATTTAAACTCATAAAAAGTTTTAAACGAGAAAAATCATGAATAAAATCGCTAAATATAGAGAACAACTATTGTGCTTTTTAGAAAATGAGGAAGAACCGGATATCATATGGGATTGGGTTGAAAAACAACCCGTTCTTGATCAACCAGATATTTTTAGAGAACTTAAAACTATTTTTAAAGAAAAAAATATACAAACAGACACTAATTATAGCTACGAAATAAATGACAACTTCGACTGTTTTATCGAAGAATTTGAAGATTCTATTCTTGATGATAAACTTGCCGAAAACCTATATATTACTGAAATACAAAGAGTTTTGAGTGATACTACAAAAGTAAAGGAGTTTTTAACTTTCACTAGAAAAGCCTTAATCAATAGTATACTTACAAACGATGGTAATAATGAAATAATATGGATTTTAGTCCATCAAACAATAAAGGCAGAAAAGGAATCGGGCGTTTACGACCCAGACAATTGGAGTGCTATTATGTGATGGCAAATCAACAAAAAAATGTTCTAATATTCCTGCAAGCCACGATATGATTATCACAAACTAAAGCTGGATAATCGACAAACTCTGCGAAGTGTATTTGTTCCCCGAGCGCGCGCGCGTAGATGCAAACGATAGGCGGAAATTGTTTTCCGTGCCCATAAAAGATGTCTCATGAAATCCTGTGTTCTAATCCAGAAGTTTCGGGAAGGAAAGACAATCTAACTGTACGTTATACCTGTGATCTGGCGTAGTATTATTCAGAAAATTTTTATTCCTTCAATTTTATATTTAGTGTTATATTTGAAGATAAACGGAAGTTTTTTCACAGACTGACGTTATATGCTATTTGAAAACTGATAAAAACGAAATAAACTTATGGAAGATTTTGATTCTGAAGAATCTCAAAGCGAATACAAAAGAAATGATGAAAATTTTGAAAGAACAGAAATCGAAGGTTTGAAAAACATTCTCAAACATTTCGACAGAATTCACGACAAACTTTTTACTTTTAATAATATTTTAATTGCTGGTTTTTTTGCACTTTCTAAAATTGAAAATTCAATTTCTGTAAAAACCGTTCTTATACCAATTATCAATTTATGTTTTTTGATGTTTATTGAATATGAAATGATAGAAAAAAGCCGATTTGAAGCATCAATAACAACTCAAAATTTTGATAAATTTGAATCTCATGGCAGAAGAATAAGCAGAACAAATTGGTATTCACTACTCAGCATTGTATCGACTTTAATTGTAACGATTGTTTTTCTTTGGTATTTATTGTCGAATTGAAAAAAAACGGTCTACAACAGCTAAGGCTTCGTGGGCTTGTAAAGCCAACAATGAAGCCTTTGTTGAACGAACCGCAGAGATTCCGTAACTATGGGGTTATCGTAAAAGAGTCAGGAGGATTTCAAGAGGATTTGGAGTCCTCTTTTTTTATGATAATTAAACTGTTTCTTTTTCGGATGAAAAAGCATCATCTAAACTCGAAAACACATTTGATTACGAGGAATTCCTGTGAAATGTCGCATTATTAAACATACAACTTTTCTTTCTTTTATTAAAACAATTTAATTACTTTTGAAGAACTAAACGGAGGTTTTTTCACAGACTGACGTTGTAGGCGATGCTAACGAAAATCGATCACTCAAAACAATTTTTCTAATTAAACTAAAATGAACAGGAACTTTTTTTCTTACTTATTTCTTTGGTTATCATTAATAATTTTACCAGAAATGGTATTTTCTCAATCTGCTGACTTTACCATTCAAGATGTAAAGTTTGAAAGTCAGGGAGTCACTCTTGCAGGCTCAATTTTAAAGCCCAAAAATCCATTTGCAGCAGTTGTAATTGTTCACGGCTCTGACCCAGTAAAAAGAGAAATGGAGTTCGCAAAGCGTCTTGCTAAAGAAGGTATTGCTGTTTTGACATATGACAAACGTGGAGTTGGAGAATCTGGAGGTGTGTATGTTGGACCATCTGTTGGCACAAATAATATAGACACTACTAATCTTAATTTATTATCTCACGATGCAAATGAAGCAGTAAAAACATTTCGAACCTATTTGAAAGATAAAAAAATACCAATTGGGTTAATTGGCTTCAGTCAAGCAGGATGGATAATTCCAATTGCTGCAAGGAAAAATCCACAAATAGAATTTATGGTTTTATTTAGTTGCCCTACAATTACAACTTTAGAACAACTCCGATTTCAGTTTTATACAAATGGAAACAATAGTTTTTGGGAAAATCATACAGAAGCAGATGCTCGTGAACATACTAAAAATGATCCAGACAAATATCAATTTGTGACAACTGATCCCAAAATTTCTCTGAATACTCTTTCAATTCCGGGACTTTGGCTCTTTGGAGAAAAGGATATACAGATTCCAGTAAAGTTGTGTATGGAGCAATTAAATACATTGAAAGCTCAAGGTAAACCTTTCGAATATACTTTGTTTTCTAAATTAGGACACAATACTTCTTCCGGCGATATTACAGAAACTGTTGATATTTCAATTCAATGGATAAAACAGAAAGCTTTGAATAGTAAGAAGTCTAAAGTATCAAAATAAAGCACTGCCTACAACAGCTAAAGCTTCGTCGGGCTTGAAAAGCTAACAATGAAGCCTGCGTTGAACAGAAACTAGGGGCAGTTTAATTTCTGCATATTTACTTCCTAATTACTAAAATAAAGAACGTTTTAAGGTTTTTAGGCGAACTGACGTTAGTGGCAATTTTAAACGACATTATACAGACGGTAAAATTCTCTCAATAATTATAGAAATATGCAGACAGACAATTTATTAAAACAAGTAAGCTTCATAAAAGAGATAGACAAGTTGAAATACATTCAACGCAAAACCAAATTATTTAACAGCGATAGACACGAAAATGATGCAGAACATAGTTGGCATTTAGCAATGATGACAATTGTATTGGCAGAACATTCGGACAAACCGATAGATGTACTTAAAGTTTTGAAAATGGTTTTAATCCACGATATCGTGGAAATTGATGCGGGTGACACTTTTATTTACGATTCTACAAAAAGCCATACAAATACCGAAGAGGAACTTATTGCCGCAAAGCGAATATTTGGACTTTTACCATCAGAACAAGCCGAAGAACTCACATCTATTTGGGAAGAATTTGAAGAAGGTAATACGGACGAAGCAAAATTTGCAAAATCAATGGATAGATTTGAACCACTATTGCAAAACACTTCAAATAATGGTGGAACTTGGACTGAATTTAATGTGCCGTATAAAAAAGTTTATGATAAGAAAAAAGCAATTAAAAACGGTTCGTCTGCAGTTTGGAATTATGCAGAGAATTTAATAAACGAAAGTGTGGACAAAGGAATTCTAATAAAAAAAACTAACTGACCGCCAAGAAAGACGGCCACTAACAGCTAAGCTCCTATGTAAAGCAATTAAAGTTATCAACAACTTTTTCTCTGAGCGATATGTGGGTGATTTTCGAGTATAAAATGCC
>NZ_JBZXDY010000006.1:0-193297 GCF_058725285.1 Flavobacterium sp. DW-iso2
TGTATGTCGAAACACAAATTTACGATTCATTTAAAGAAGCCATCTTTTTGGCTTCTTTTTTTATCGGACAACAATGAAAACGAAAGTACTTTCAAGATTTACTAAGGGTTACGATCTCTTAAATACTTACACTACAATCTCAAACTTGCTACTCCCCTACTCGCGGTTTGTTTTGAAATATGTGTGCTATTAAAACTCCCAATAAAAACATAAAGACTACTTCCGTATAAAAGCAATTGATTAAATTTGTATATACAAATGAAAAAATTAGCTTAAAAAAATACAAATGGAAAATAAATTAAAAATACAAATTTGGTCGGACATCATGTGTCCTTATTGCTATATAGGAAAACGAAGAATTGAAGGAGCATTACAGCAATTCCCGCATGCAGAGAATGTCGAAATTGAATGGAAAAGCTTCCAACTTGATGCTAATTTTATAGCATCGGAAAATGATAATATGGCTGAACATCTAGCCGAAAAATACCGCAAAGACAAAGAGTGGGCACAGGAAATGATGGATAGCATGACTCTAAATGCTAAAAACTCTGGATTAGACTTTCATTTTGAAAAAGCAATAATGGCCAATTCTTTCAATGCACACCGACTCTTACACTTGGCCAAGAAACATAATAAATCAAATGAACTAGAGGAACTATTGTTTAAAGCCTATTTAACAGATGGCCTGAATATAAACGACATAGTAACCTTGACTAATCTAGGAATCCAGGTTGGACTTGATGCAACAGAAATTCAAACCCTATTACATTCTGACACCTACGCAACTGCCGTAAAAGAAGACATTGAAATGGCGCAACAAATAGGAGTACAAGGAGTTCCCTTCTTTGTTTTCGATAACAAATACGCAGTTTCTGGTGCTCAACACGTGGAAACATTCGTAAAAACACTAGAAAAAGTATGGGAAGAGGGTGATTTTAAATCAAAAGTTACTTTGATAGAGACGAATGATGGAAATAGTTGCGACATTGATGGTTGCGATTAAAAATCAACATCAATAAAACATATTTGCTTTTAGCCATTATAACACAATTACTTTACAAGAACTGATAAAAGAACTCAATTACAATGAAAATCAGCGTTTAGCAAAACTATAGCATAATATTTTGTTACAGTAATCCTTTCACAAAGCCCTACCGTTCCTACCCTCTTTTAAATTGTTTACAAAAATAAAAGTACCAAGGTCGACTTCTTTCCTATTCACAAAATAAAAAATGACTTGGATCAACTACTAAACCAAGTCATTTTTTAATATTTACAAAATTAATTCCTACAAAACTCTACTTATCAACTATAACCCTCTAAAAAATTAATAATAAAAAATCTTTTCTCCCGAAAGGGTTCACAACTATCAAAATGCACAACAAATCAACTAAACATAGGTATACAATATTGTTAAAATATTAGCCAAATTAGCCAGCTCTACATTGCTGAGCTTTTTCTTTTCTCTAATTAATTTACTCGCACTACGAAATTCAAAAAATACTTCAAATCTTTGATCAGGAAATTTTTTACTCAAAAACGCAGTAATATTATCTAAAGAGCGCTCTATAGTAGCATCATAAGCTGTTGTATTTAATATTTGTCTGAAACTAACTACCGTGTTAAGATCGATAAAATCTTGTGCAATTGTTTTATTCTCGGATTTTGTATGCTCTATTGTTAATTTTATTGCTGCAAGTAAAGCGTCTTCAAAAACTAAAAATTCTTCTTTTTTATGAAGACTCATAATGTGTACACGTAACTTAATCAAGTAATTCTGCGCGTCATTTTTAAAATCAAAGCTATCTGTAAATTTCTTCTTTTCGCTACCAATCGTATTACAAAAGGCATTATACGGAGCTAAAATATCCTTAACCTCTTTTACTTGGCTGTGATTACTTGACGAAAATTCTAAACTAGCAAGATCAATAAACTTATAGCAAAGTGCAATGTAATCGGCAGAATTCTGCGCAGCATTTTTAAAAGCTTTCGAAGCTGTATAAAACTCCTGCATGTCCCGTAACTTACCATCGTATTTGTCAGGTACCAAACGAGGAATAGCATTAATTACACCCTCCTTCTTCTCCAAAAAACGAGTTACATCTGTTGGTTTAAAACGTCCAGGAACAGCCTCATAAACTATTTCTGGGCTAACTGGTTTAGCGCTTAAGAATCCTTTTTTATTGGAAATTAAAGCATCTGCAATTTGATTATTGGTATCATACTTCTTTAAATTAGCCGCTAGATCATCAGTAATGCTAAAATCTCTTAAAACATTATAACACTGCAAAATATTCTCTTGGATAGCGATATAATATTTTTTATTCTTCTTGTCCTCTAGATTAGTAATTGTAGCCGATTCTTCGTTCCAAATGGCAATTGCATTGCGCAGTTTCGACTCATCAACTGGATCAAGACCAGAATTAACCAACTGCGACGCTTTATTGAAATTATCACTATTAAACTCTTTATCCTCTTTCAAATAATTAAAAGCCCTCCTAATATAACGCTCTGTGGGATGAAATTTACCCCTAAGCACACTACCTACTTTTAATCTCAGCTTTATTAATTGCACATCATCTACACTTTTACCATCACTAACTCTTGGTAAAATGGGATTGTTTTTATCCTTATATTGATTGGCTTCAAACTCAGATAAATCACCTATCAATAATGTAGTATTTAGATTGTTTGGATAATCTAGATATCCCAAATTAGAGTTATACCCTTTAATATTACTAACCGGATTTACCAAATCACAATCGCCTAACTTTATTTCTTGTGTGTCAAAAACTCCTTTATCACGATCAATCAAAATCAAATTAGCATAGATATGAGAAACAACAACAACCTGAAATTTTAAATCCTTTTTTATAACATGTAGCGTAGCTGGAGCATATTTATACTCAAGAACAGCAACGAGCTGTGGCAAGCCAAAATTATTTTTAATATAGTCATTGAACAAGAACAAATTGTCACCAATATTATACTGCAAAGCCTGATTAGCAAAAAAAGCATTATCAACCGTGGTAGCAATAACTGCAACATCTAGCGGATTATCCTTTACCATCAACGAAGGTTGCACAGCAACTCGAACATTCAAATCATCCCAACGAATCTTCTGTGCACGTGCACAAGAAATCACTACTAAACACAAAAAAAACACTTTAACTCTCATAAAATCAGTATAAAATAATTAAGAAAATTAGAAACAAAACCATTAAAATATTAAAAACCTATCAAAAAAAAAACCGCTTCTTTCGAAGCGGTTTTTAAGTACCCGGAGCCGGAGTCCTATACTACTTAAATAAGTTTACACTAATTTTAACGTACTTATACGCATCTACTGGCCTTAAACAACTAACTTAAATAAACTTTTATAAAATTAAATAATTATTTTGCCCCCTTTTTCGTCCCCTGTTTAATAAACTTTCATACATTTGCATACTATGCAATCAAAATTTTATTTAAGAACGGACAAGATGACTAAAGATGGTTTGTATCCAATTCGTATGGATATAACTTTTAATTCTGTTAGAATAAGAAAACAAATATCAGATATAAAAGTAAAAGAAAACCATTGGAAAGTCAAAGAACAAAGGATAAAACCTAATCTCAAAAATGAGGAATACAATCACCACATAGAATTCAACAAGAAACTAGATGATCTTGAAAACAAGGTAAAAGATGTTTTCAGATACATCTATACTAACGATCTCAAACCAACCAAAGAGTTAATTGAATCAAAAATGAATGGAGAGGTAATAAATCACACCCATTCTTTTTTCGATTCATTTGACGAATACCTCGAAATTAGCAAAAGCTCAAAGGCTGCTAATACAATCAAAAACTATACAACTTGTAGAAATTTCATGAAAAATTACGAAGATTTCTCTGGAACAAAATTACATTTTGAAATGATTAACTACCATTTTTATGAGCAATTTCGGGACTATTGCTTTAGTGAAAAAGACACTTTAAACAATTACTTCGGCAAATTAATCTCTACGTTGAAAACATTTATGGACTGGGCTTTCAATCGCAATTACACCACAAATATTCAATACAAAAAATTTGAAGCTATCCAAGATGACATTGATATAATTTGCTTAACAGTTGAAGAGCTTTTACACCTATATAATTTCAATTTTAAATCAGATAGGTTAAATCACACAAAAGACGTCTACTGTTTTGGCTGTTTTACTTCGTATCGTTTTTCTGATATATTTGATTTGAAAAGCTCACACATATTCGAAAATCATATTAAAAAAACATTAGTAAAAACTCAAACTATTGATCACATAACCCCCCTTACGCCCTATTCAAAACAAATTATCTTAAAATATAAAGATACTATTCATGATCCTCTACCAGTAGTTTCCGCACAAAATTTTAATGATTATATTAAGGAATGCTGCAAGATCGCAAAAATCGACACTCCAACGACCATAACTCGCTACATAGGTAAAAGAAAAATTGAAAAAACAGTTCCAAAACATGAATTAATCACATCACACACCGCGCGTAAAACATTCATTACCACATCTTTAACGTTGGGAATGCGTGAAGCAGCTGTGAAAAAAATATCAAATCATAAAAAAGACGAACATTTTAGAAAATATGTGAATCTTGCTCAATCTTATTTAAATAAGGAAATGGATGAGGGGTGGTCAAAATTCGGAATAAAGAAATAAAATTATGGAGAATAATCAATTTAATGATCTAGAATACAACCAGTTTTACTTTAGCTTAAAAGATAATTTTAAAAGCACAGTTCATCATTTTCTATCTCCGCAACATATTCAAGCTTACTCAAAAATTTTAAGTTTCAAATTAGACCTTTATATTGAAACAATCTTTGGGACAAGGTACAATTCTTCATTGTATGACTACTACAATTCATTATACTTTGAAATCAAGGACGTTGAAGAAAGAAATAATAAGATCATTTTAAAAACCGCAAGTGATTTTAGCCATAGTTTCAGTGACTATATTGATAGAATATCTGAATCAAGCTATGTTTATATTATTAAATCCTCATTTATAGAGAAAAAATTAGGATTCCAAAAGGGTGATAGGAAATTTAATGCTTTTTTAATCACTCATCTCCTCCAGAATTTAAGATTTGAAAATCAAGATTTCCATCTTACCGATAGCGGTTACGGAAGAATAATTAATGCATTTGTTAAGGAAAGTATTAAAAACATTAGACAGGAACTTTTTGATAAAAAACTTGTAAAGACTGAAGAAATTTTAAATGACATTAACACTCTTGAAATAAGAAAAAGTGAAGGGAAATTTGAATTTCTCGAAGAGTCTATTAATTTATTGAGACTATTAAAAAGCGACATTGACTCAAATAATACAATAGATAGAGACCTAAATATTTTCAATCAAAAAATTGAATTTAATCAGTTATCTGATAATAGAGAATTGAACATAACAACCAATGACAACCGTCACATTGACAAGCATTACATCAGTAATCACCAAAATGACTTCCACAATACTTACAATAGCGCACTTACTACAAATAATACTTATTTTAATAAAACTCAACAAGACCCTGAAAAGCTGGGGAAAATAAAAAAAATCACAATTAAATTTAGTCCATTTAAATTTCGAGATCTGTTGATTAAATTTTTCGAAAATGCAGGAATTGAGATCGATTCTGAAAAAAAAAAATAGAATTGACCGTTTTATACTTAACACGGTAGAATTTAACAAAGAAAAATATACCAGATTCAAAGGATCTCCTTCAGAAATAACTATCAACTTTTTCAACAAGAGGGAAGCTACAATATTGAAATTCTGCGCATTATTATTACTTCTTATGAAAGAAAATAAAATAGAAGAAATTGCAATAAAAACATTAGAAGCCACATTACTAAATGAACTGCAAGACCTAAGCGGAAAAGGAAACGGAATTAGTCTGCATTTAAGAAATAAAATAAGAGAAAATTTAAATGGTTTAACCAGTGAAAAACTTGCAAAGTTTGCAGGATTTGAAAACCTTCAAGAAACCATTGGACACATAAAAGATTAAATACAAGAGCTTTACACGATAAAAACTCTGCAAAAAAAATTGCAAAGTAGACTAAGATCTAAGTTTAACCAATCTTTACCAAATCAAATTATAATTGATTTAACTTAATTTAAACTTAGATTATTATGGCAAATGTATTGTACGCTTACGACAAAAAAGATGTCGAAAAAATGATTGATTTGGTAATCAACCGACTTCGAAAAGAAGATGGGAACGAATCAACATTAAACACTGAAAATGATAAACTAACTCAAACACAAGCAGCAAAGTTTTTAGGTGTTTCCGTAACCACTCTTATTGATTACAGAAAAGAAAGAGGTCTTCCTTATTATAAAGTTGGTAAGCCCGTCTTTTATTATAAAAAGGAACTAATTGCCTTTAGTCGCATCCAGAACGAAATCAAGAAAAAGCAAAGTCAACTATAGATATCTAACTCTATAGTTGACTTCTTGTGTTTAATAATAGTAATTTATCGTAGACAAAAAAATATGGTCATCTTAAAAAATAATCCCCCTCTTACTTTAATAGAAAGTAAAACGGGGAAAACCTATAGTTCGCAAAACAAAGGTACAGAAAAAGAAGGGGAAATTGATTTAATTGATCTAGAAATGGATTTTCTGAAACTTAAAAAAGTCAATAAAAACTTATTCCCAATAGAAATTTATCCAAAGCCGCTACAAGAGATAATTATAGAAGTCCACAACAAGAATTTATTTCCCTTGGATTATATTGGTGCGGGAATCCTTTCGGCAGCTTCAACTTCAATTGGTAAATCATATAAAATTAAAGTAAAACATAGCTGGGAAGAAAAATCAAACCTCTTTATGGTAATCGTTGGTCAACCAGGAGATGCCAAAACCCAAGCTTTAAAGTTCTGTTTCAATCCTATTCAAATTAAGGAAAGCCAGCTATTTTCCGATTATGAAAATCAATTAGTTGAATACGAAAAAAACAATGCGGATAATTCTGAAAACAAAAACAAGGAAAAAAAACCAATCTTAAAAAGGTATTTATTAAGTGATTTTACTCCCGAAGCATTAATTCTAAATCACAGTTATAACAAGCGAGGAATCTGTATTTATGTAGATGAATTAAACGGTTGGTTAAAGAATTTTAATCGTTACAATAGTTCTGGTGAGGCAGAGACTTACCTAAGTCTCTGGAGCGGAACTCAAATTAATACAGATAGAGCATCAGGGAAAAGTCTGAGGCTTGATGATCCTTGTTTGAGTGTTATTGGAAGTACCCAAATATCCGTTTTAAAGGATTTTGGAAAAGATGGAAGATCCACTAATGGTTTTATGGATCGATTACTTTTTGTCTATCCAAATGAAGAGAAAATACTAAGATGGAATATAGAATCGGTAAACACAGTTCTTTTCGACAATTACACTGCATTAATCCATAACCTACTTGAATTAGGCAATGAAGATCCTAATGTGTCAATCGTAATTCCGATGCAACCTGACGCAAAAGAATATTTATTCCGATGGCAAAACAATAGACCGGATAAATTCTTCTTTGACTATGAGCGTAGTATAGAAATCAAATTACAACAATATGTATTGCGTTTTGCTCTAATTCTTCAATTAATTCATTCAACCATAGAGAGTAAATCAATAAATACAATAGAGATTTCTTCAATAAAGGGGGCTATTAAATTATTTGACTATTTCTATCATAATGCCATCCAAGTCAGGGCTGAGATTCTAAGAAAAAATTACTTTGAAACTCTCACAGAACTGCAGAAAAATATTTTAAATGAACTCCCAAAAACTTTCACTACAGCAGAGGGAATAAAAATAGCATGTAAGCTAGTGGGTGATAAACCTCGTATTTCTGATAGGCAATTTAAGACCTACCTAAAAGACCTCAAATTGTTTAAAAGACAACAACACGGAAATTATGAAAAAATAATATAGACTTCACTTTCTTCACTTTCTTCACTTTGATATTCTAGATTTTGATTAATAGACACTTACGCGCATTGGTTTGTGCAGAATTAGTGAACAAAGTGCAATTGAGCACTTCACTAATTATTTTGAAAGTGAAGTCAAAGTGAAGTCAAAGTGAAGTCAAAGAACATACTTAAAGCCTTGCTGTCATTGGAAAGTGAAGAAAGTGAAGAAAGTGCAATACCAATAAACTATGTATAAATATTCATTACACAAAAAATCGACAAAACATCTATGCCCTAATTGTAGCAAAAGAAGGCTGGTGCTATATATTGATGTAGAATCAGACCAATATGTTTCTCCATTAGTAGGAAGGTGCGATAGAGAAATAAATTGCGGCTACCACTACTCTCCTAAATCATATTTTAAGGAAACTAATCAAGAGTCCAATTATTTATATGCAGCCGATCTCCAACCTATTAAACAAGGTGATATTTCATATCACACTGAAAAGGAATTATTAGAAACATTAACATTTTACAACGAAAATAATTTTATCCAATTTCTGAAATCAAAATTTGAGTGTAACGAGGTAGAACAAATGATTTATAATTATAAAATTGGAACAGCCAATTTCTGGAATTTCGGCACCATTTTTTGGCAAGTCGATTCAAAATATAAAAATAGAGGTGGAAAAGTAATTATTTACAATACATCTGGAAAAAGGACGAAGTACATAAACTGGATTCATTCCATAAAAATAAAATTACAAGAAATAAGCAACTTCAATCTGAATCAATGCTTTTTTGGAGAACATTTAATTAATAATTGCGACACTATTATTGCCATAGTTGAATCTGAAAAAACAGCTTGTATAATGAGCTTATTATTTAAAAAATACACATGGCTAGCAGCAGGAAGTTTGAATGGATTAAATGAATCCAAAATGGAAGTATTGAGAAATCGAAGAGTTATTCTCTATCCTGATTTAGGTATAAACGGACTAAATGGATCTCCATTTAGTATATGGAATTCAAAATGTGAGTACTTTAAAAAGAAAGGTTTTAATATAGAAATTTCAGATTTATTAGAACGTAATGGAACAAATATAGAAAGAGAAAACGGCTTTGATATTGCCGACTATTTTTTAAAAAACATCAAATACGTCCCAAAAGCTATTATTTCAAACCAACAAAAAACAGTAGACAAACTGTACTTGAAAAATAAGAATTTAAAAATCTTAATCGATTTTTTTGATTTGACAGATCTCTACGGAAATCCCATCTCGTTGTCTCCGATAGGAAAGCAAGTAGGACAGGGGCGAAAGTCCCCCTATCCTACTTGCTCTGCGAGGCCGAAGCCTTTAAAAACAGGGCTTCCCGAATGAAATGAATTTATAACTATATACAACAAAAATACAAAAATACACTAATCAACTGATTTACAGTTGTAAAAATTATAATTATGACACAAAATAAAAGCATTTCCATAAATATGAAGTCACACAGTGAACTTGAAAAATTAGCAGAAAGTTTAGGGATGAATTACGGTAATCTCGTTTCAGAGATGATTTACTATTTTAAAAAAACGGGGATACATCCGAAAGATCCAATAAATAAAAACCCTTCTACTATGATTTCTGCGCTAGACAAAAGAATTGTTTCTTTTCTAAAAGTTCAAGAACGAGACATCTTGAAACCGCTAAGGCAAGAAGTTTTTAATTATCAAAATATACAGAAAGAGGAAATTTTAAAACTTACTGATTTGATAAATGGACTGTTGAACAGTAATTCAGAAATAAATAATAAGGTTGAAACAAACTACAAAGAGCTAATAAATAAAATCAATGCTATTGACCACACTCGAAGCAAAAAAATGAATATCGAATTAGAAAAAAACAGACAAGCAATAATACTTCTTTGCCAATTATTAGATGACAAAAATAAAACCGGAACGATAGACAAACTTAAAATTTTGTTTTCATAATGCCAATTTCTAAACCACATAGTACCCTAGGGGCTGACAATAAAGGCAGCTGCACTAATCTAGCTATTTATTTAGAAAAAGAAAATGAAGATTTAGATAGACTATCAAAAAAGTATGTCTCAATGAATGACGTTTCCAATATTGAGTTACGCAAACAAGGCTTTTTTTCTCATTCAGAATCAAACATTAGCACAATAGAAGTTATAAGTGCAATTGATAATAATAGGAGAAAACTAGGAGCTAATGATGCTAAATATTTTGCTCCAACAATCAGCTTTAGTGAAAATGAATTAAATCATATTGCATTTTTAGCTACCGGAAAAAACAATGTAAAAAGTGTTTGGGATATGAATTTAAAAGAGATGGAAGAGTTTAATCGGATAATTAGGGTTTACGGAAGAATGGTAATGGACAATTATGCACAGAACTTCAATCGGAAAGACAAAGGAATTAACTCTGGAGCTGATATAATATATTTTGGAAAGATTGAACACTTTAGAAAGTTTAAAGGTACCGACAAAGATGTCGTTAAAGGAAAAGTAAAAGCCGGAAAATATAAAAAAGGACTTCAAAGCCACATCCACTGCATTGTTTCTAGAAAAGATAGAACACAACGCTTAAAATTAAGTCCAACATGCAATGAAACAAACACTAAGAGAATCATCGGTGATAATTCTTATCAAGTTGGATTTGATCGCGTTAAATGGACTGATATGAATGAAAAAACCTTCGATGCCCATTTTAACTACAATCGCAAAGAACTTGAAAAATTTAAAAATCAAAAAATTTTAAAAAATGGAAGCCCGCAAGAGAAATTTGACCTTAAAAAGCGTATCGAACACAGTCAAAATAAGACCGTACCTACTATGAATAATCTAAGAGTATCCAGTGGACTTCTCGAAACAGATGGTCAAATGGAACCTAGAGAACAATTTCTAAATGTTTCCAATGACTTGTATCAAGATGTCGTAATAACTCAAGATGTTTCCATCGAATACAATGATAATTCAATTGCTGATGCTGATAAAAAGAAAAAAAATATAATTCGAAAGAGAAAAATCTAAGCCATACCGCTTTCAATAGGAAAGCTAAAATGAGAAAACACATTATAAAGTACTAAAAAAATCTATTCAATTACACTACAGCATTTTAATATCACTTCATTAAAAATAAATATCTAAACGAAACACCAGTTTAAAAATCTAAAAATATGCCGAAAATTATATTAGTGAACAATCAAAAAGGCGGTGTCGGGAAGAGTACCCTTACTTACAACCTTGCGCAAAATGTAGCTTCTAACGCAAAAGTCGCCGTGTTAGATTTCGATCTACAAGGAAGCTTGAGCCAATTGAAAGAATTAGTTACCGATTTTGAAATTATTCCGTACAAAGGGAAAATAGAAAATATTGCAGATTTGGATTACGATTTTCTTTTTATTGATACTCCTCCCTACCTATCGAACCATTTACACGAGTTAATTTCGATGGCAGATCTAATTATTGTACCAACTAAAGCAGGCATTCTAGACTTACTAGCTATAAAAAGCACGCTTACTATAATAGAAGAAGCACAAAGAACAAACGATACATTAATCGTTTTTAATATGGTAAAACCAAATACTACTTTAACGCTAGATATATTAATTGGACTAGAAGAATACAATGTTAAGGTAGCTGCCACACATATCAGTGATTTAGTCTCATTTACACGCTCTGTCCTGGTAAAAGGTGTTCGAGCAGATAGAAATGCACAAAGACAAATAGATGAATTAACTAAAGAAATTTTATTGAAATTAATATAAATCTAGATTTCTAGAAATATAAAAATCTAGTAATCTATAAAAATATAAAACTATAGTTATGAAAAAAAACAACATGAATGAACTCATTAACAAGGCAAAATCTAGTGCTCAGCAAAAAATTGTTCAAAAAATTATTCCAATTGCAGAGAAAGAAATAGACGAAGTTCAATTTTCATTTTATCTAGAAAAAGTGCTGTTAAAAAAATTAAAGATGAAAGCTTTTACAGAAGAAACGAGTATGAAACAACTTGTGAACACCGCTATAAAGAATTTCCTTGCGTGAAATATACAGGTGTCCCCTTTATTATTCTAGATTAAAAATTCTATATTAAAATCTTTGACTAAATTTGAGTCCAATTTAATTAATAACAAAAAATAATTATATAAAATAAAAATATAAAGTGTTTAGCTTTTGAATTAGTACTATAAAATCGCCAAAATTAATAGCACGCTAATATCAAAACTAAGACGCCCATGCCTAGCGTGGGCTGTTCTTATTTGGTGTGCGGGTGTTTGGCGATACCTTTAGTGCTTTTAAGAAACAGTTCCACGCTTTTTTAATAAAACTTCATGGAAAATACACCCGAAAAAATCGCCAATCTACACCTTCAAATTCTAGAAAACTGCTCAGAAAAAGAAAAAAACATTATTAATTTATATTGGAAACTGCAAGGCATAGAATTCGTAAATAGTGCTAAATGGATAAAAGCAGAGTTTGAAATTTCCCAAGGTGATTTAAACAAACTAATTGCTACATATAGCGCTATTTCACTCTTTGTATATTGTGAAAACTGCGACTCTTACGAAAATCATCGAGTAAAAAGTAAGACTCAGTTTTTAGAAATTATAAAAAAAAGCAAAATAAATAATTATAGATCTTCCTTCAAATGTGAGTATTGCACGCAACGAGAAGTAGAACAGATAAATTTAGAAAAAATACAATCCCATCAACAGTTAATTGAAAAAGCTGAGCTAGCTATTGACGGGAAAAATTGGACTAGGCTTTCAAACTTTGAAAAAACTATTCTAGGCGATTGTTTAAAAATGGATTTTAATCAACTCAAAAAGCATTATGGTAGTCAACTAGGGCAAGAACAATTTATTTTGTTTATCAGAGCATTAGAAAAAATTGAAGAACAAAACCTCATATTTTTAACACGAAATTCTTATAGCAATTATGTTGTTAATTTTCAATGTCTAAGAAGATTATCTGAATATAAAGAGGAAATTCTTTTTAAAGATAAAATTCCTAGTAGCTCATGTGCAATTGATAATGAAACTAATGAATTAAAATTCAAACTTACTATTAATGATCGTCAAAACCATCCCGATAGTCCCAAGTATGCGGGCACCGTTACCTTCAAGGAGAGAATTGTTATGGAACCTGAGGTTGAATACATTTTTGGTGTATGGCCTAGAGCAAATGAAAACTTATACTTAACGATGACCCCATTAGAAAATTTGGAGAAAACTGCCCAAACAAAAAGTATTAGCAAGCAACCAATTTCATTACAACAAGGTATTGAGGATTTCTTAAATCGTTTAGGTAAAGATATTTAACTTTAAAAAATCGATTTTACTATAAATTTCAATGACTATAAAACTAGATTTCTATATATCTAGATCATTTTTTTCGTATTTTTAAAAATCTCTTTTAACTTAAATAAGCGTAGTAAAATATGATTACAATAGACAATAAATTGTACATCACCGAAGATGTAAATAAAGTAGTAGTAAGTTTTGCAAAACAAGTTGTACTACGAAAATTACTAATGCAATTCAGCTTTACGCTGAAAAATGACAAAAAAAGAGTTTCAGAACTAATTGCAGCAATTAATTTTTATAATGGCGACACTCCTGATTACGAACAACAAGAAGAATTATTACTTTTAATTATTGGTTATATAAAAGAGTGTAAAAAGGAAGAACGCACATCACTATATTTTTGGATGTTAAATGAAAAATATCTTGAATACTTGGATAATTACAATGATGAAGAAGAAGATTCTTTAGAAACTTTTAGGTTTAAATTTGGTAGAGAATTAGCCTATAAACTTTACGAACCCGAAACTAGCGAGTTAGAACAAGAACTAATCAAGGAATTACAAAATGTGCTAATCAGTTTTGCTTCAGAGTTCGATTTTTCTTTAATCGATAAGTCTTCAATTATTGAAATACTGGATACTATGGATTATTACTGTCAGTAAACCAATATTCCCTTCCCCTTAACTTTTAGTGTTAAGTCTTTAATCCCCCTTATAGAAATCTATATTCATATATAACTATAAATATAGATTTCTATAATTAGTAATGCGACCAACGGTTTTGTGGAAAATCAATACATGATTTTGTAGCGCCTGAACTGATTTAGAAAATAGCTTAAACCCTTTTTTAATGCAAAATTGCAACCTTGCTCTGCTTGTTATACTTTTATTGATTGAAAAGTTCAAAAAAGAATTACTACCAATACTATTTTAACTAATTTTAATCAACCCAAACAAGTCAGCATAGTACCCATTTAACAATAATGTCCTATTTTTACCCAACTTAATAAAACATCAGCATTACAATGCCTACACTAAACTGGATTGGAAAAGAAAAAGTCATTAATCATCATCAAGATGTACCATACAAAATACTAGAACCCCAATACGGTTTTACAGATGGCGTAGAACAAACCCAACCCAACAACAGTGGTAACAAAATAATTCATGGCGACAACCTTGAAGCCTTAAAAAGCCTTTTACCTGAGTACGAAGGTAAAATCAATTGTATCTACATTGACCCTCCTTACAACACCGGAAACGAAAGCTGGGTATATAACGATAATGTAAACCACCCCAAAATCAAAAAATGGCTGGGTGAAGTCGTAGGTAAAGATGGTGAAGACTTGACTCGACACGATAAGTGGTTGTGCATGATGTATCCAAGATTGAAATTACTACATAAATTACTCGCGAATGATGGTTCCATTTTCATAAGTATTGATGATAACGAACAAGCACATTTGAAATTATTATGTGATGAGATATTTGGAAACAGCAATTCTATAGAAACGCTAATCTGGAAAAAAAGAGCCACAGCACCCAATGATCGAATAATTGGTAAGAATCATGAATATGTAATTGTTTATGCTAAAAAACTAAGTGAATGTAAACTATATTTACAATCAAGATCAGAAGAATTAAATAAAGCATATTCAAATCCAGACAATGATAAGTATGGCGAATGGAGAGCTTCTGATTTATCCGCAAATGGAAAAGGGGGTAGATTGGCAGCGAGTTGTATTTTTCCGATAATAAATCCTAACGATAATTCTGTATTTGATCCCCCCGAAGGAAAATGTTGGTTATATAATCAAGAAAAAATCAATACCCTGATTAATGATGATCGAATTGGTTTTAGAAAAAACACGGGAACTCCATTTTTAAAAAGATACTTGAATGAAGTTCGCCAAGGAACTACGCTTGCTACCATAGTTGACAAGGCTGGTTTTTCACAGGATTCTGCAAAAGAGAATAAATTAATATTTAACGATAGTGTTTTTGAATTTCCAAAACCATCATCTTTTATAGAAGTACTTTTAACTACAGGCACCAATAAAAACTCCATAGTTCTTGACAGTTTTGCAGGTTCTGGAACAACTGCGCACGCCGTTTTAAATTTAAACAAAAAAGACGGCGGTAATCGTAAATTTATTTTGACAGAGTTGATGGAGTATGCTAATACAATTACTGCCGAGCGAGTGAAAAGAGTAATTAAAGGCTATGGTGAAGACAAAAAAGGCGTAGAAGGCACAGGCGGTAGTTTTGATTATTATCAACTAGGCGAACCTTTGTTTCTTGAAGAAGACATTCTAAACGAAGCCGTAGGGATTGATAATATCTTAAAATACATTTGGTATTCAGAAACGAGAACAGCATTCACAAGCGTTGAAAATTTAGAACAGGATAACTATCGTATTGGTACAAAGGACCAAACCGATTATTATTTTTATTATACAAAACAAGCCGTAACCACAGTTGATTACGATTTCATGGCACGAATAAAACACAAAGCCAGTCAATATATCATTTATGCTGATAATTGCTTGCTAGAAAAAGATTTTATGTTGAAGCATCATATTATCTTTAAGAAAATACCAAGAGACATAACAAGGTTTTAGAATGGTTAAATTCGACCACTTTAGAACTCAAAAATAATATAATATGACATCAAAAACATTCAATATTTATTGCGATGAAAGTTGCCATCTAGAAAATGACCATAAAGATTTTATGCTTTTAGGTTATGTTAGCTCGGCATACAATCAAGTAAAACGTCATACCGAAAGAATTAATGATTTAAAGAAGAAGCATAATTTTTATGGCGAAATAAAATGGTCAAATGTTTCCACTTCACAATTCCAATTTTACAAAGAGTTAGTTGATTATTTCTTTGATACTGATCTACGTTTTAGAACTGTTGTTGTGAGCAAAAAGAAGATAAACAACGGAGCTTTCAATCAGGACTATGATACTTTCTATTACAAGATGTATTACTACCTCTTGAACCATAACATTAAAAGTAATTTTACTTACAATGTTTACATCGACATAAAAGATAGCCTAAGTGCTTACAAAGTTGAAAAACTAAAAGGAATATTAAACACTAAATACGGTGTTTTCAGGAACATACAAAATATCAGGTCACATGAAAGCGCAATGCTACAATTAGCAGACTTTCTAATGGGTGCATTATCATACAATTTGAACGACGCAAACAAAAAAGTAATAGCAAAAAGGCAAATTATTGACCGAATAAAGCATCATACAACTCAAAATTTAGATGCTACATCGTATAGCAATTCGTTTAATATGTTTTTCATTGAATTAAAATAATATGCCTTTTAACCTAATTAAAAAATACAACCAGTTATTAGAACTCAACTCTTATACTGAAAAGCAGAGAGCAGTTTGTTTAAGGCAAATCTATGACCGAGACATCGTTCCCGATAAAAAAATAATTTTCAGAACAAAACCACTAAATCCTACCCCTCACGAAAACAAAATTGACTTAGATAGACACTTTTATCATTTAACAACAAAAACTGTTGACGAGAAAACAAAGCAAAGAGAGTACGATAAAAACAGGTGCGAACGCTTACATTGGGTAAAATTTCACATTGAAGAAAAGAAAAAAGAGGATGTTTTAGTGTTTTCAGTAAAAGAACCACAAGGAATTAGAACCTACATTTATGATAGTATAGAAAAATTTGTTGTCGTACTAGAACCACTTAGAAAAGTAGAGGAATACTATCTACTAACTGCATATTTAGTTCAAGGAAGAGACAATGCAAGAGATAAATTTATGAAGAAATACAAAAGAAAACTAGATGTAGTATATTGATAAAAAGCAAAAAACGCAGAGCATCTAGGCTTGCGTTTCTCGATTTCCTTCATCCAAACGGAATGATGAACTCGGTGCAAATATATAAAATAGTATTACAAAAATGTATTAAAAGTATATTAAAAATGTATTATAATGCAAGTTATTGATATCAGTTAATTTTTTAAAGACATTATGGAGTTAAAATCCTACCAACAACAAGTTATTACAGATTTAGATCTTTTTTTAGAATATCTCCAAAAATACGACACACCTACCCTCTCCTTCAAACAGTATTGGGAAGATAAAGTAGGCGCATATGAATTAAAACTTGACGGTACTTATAGTGGAATGACACCCTATAAAGACAATATCAAAAACACGCCTCACATTGCCATAAAAGTACCTACCGCGGGAGGAAAAACCTTTATTGCTTGTAATGCTATTCATTCCATCTTTAGCAGTTATGAAAGTAGCAAACCTAAAGCAGTTGTTTGGCTTGTGCCCTGGAGTAATCTTTTACATCAAACCGCATCAAATTTATCCGATGCATCGCACCCGTATCGTCAAAAACTAAATACACTATTCAATCATAGTGTAGAAGTCTATGAAAAAGAAAGTTTGTTGCAAGGAGCTAATTTTAACCCAACATCCGTTTCGGAACAATTGAATATTTTCGTTTTCAATTTTAGCAGTTTGCGAATCAATTCTAAGAAAAAAGACGACCGTAAAATTTACCAACAAAACGGAGCATTAGAAGCTTTTAGAGATAGTGTTGTCGAGCAAGATTTAGTATTACCAGACACAGATGAAAGTGCTTTAATCAATATCATTCGAAGTTTAAACCCTTTAGTTATTGTTGATGAAAGTCATAATGCCGAAAGTGATTTAAGTATTGAAATGCTACAAAATCTAAATCCTTCTTTTATTTTGGATTTAACGGCGACACCAAAGAAAAACAGTAATATTGTTAGTTATGTAAATGCCATCGAGTTGAAGAAGGAACACATGGTAAAACTACCAGTAATTGTATACAACCACAGCCGAAAAGAAGAAGTAATCAATAGTGCTTTACACTTACAAAGACAATTAGAACAATTGGCGATTCAAGAAAGCTTAGACGGTGGTAAAAAGATAAGACCTATTATTTTATTTCAAGCACAATCTAATATCAAAGGAAGCGACAATACTACCTATACTAAGATCAAAGAAAAGCTAATCGAATTAAAAATTCCCGAAGAACAAATCAAAATCAAAGTTAGTGGTCTTGATGAGTTGAAAGGAATCGATTTAATGGACGAAAAATGTCCTGTTCGATACATTATAACCGTCAATGCCTTAAAAGAAGGCTGGGATTGTCCATTTGCTTACATCCTTGCATCTTTAGCAGATAAGTCATCGGCAGTTGAAGTAGAACAAATTCTAGGAAGAGTATTGCGCCAACCTTACGTCATCAAACACAAAGAACCATTGTTAAATCTTTCATTCGTTTTAACAGCATCAGCTAAATTCAATGAAACTTTAGACAACATTGTAAAAGGGCTACAGGACGCAGGTTTTAGTAACAAAGACTACTATGCGGAAGAAATCATAAGCGAAGAAGCAACTACTGTTCTTACAGATAAAGAGGTTCTAAGCAATGAATTGTTTGGTTCTACGGAAAACACTACTAGTCCTTCTTTTGACGATGCTGACATTACAAATATTAATGTAGGTGCAATTAATTTTGACCCAACGGAAAAAACAATATCACCAACTACCAATACAGCCATAAATCTAATAACACAAAAAGCAATTGAGGAAGGCAAGGCTTTTGAAACAAGATTGACTACAGATGATGGAGACAATACGGAATACCTTTTAAGAGAAATGGGAAAAGAACCAAAAAGATATAAAATAGTAGAACATTTTAATCAAGTAGCAGAAACAATATCGCTACCTCAATTTTATAAAAAATTAGAGGAAAGTGTATTAAATCAAGAATTAGTTTTTGAAGAATTGAGCCAAGGAGAAGTGTTTCTAAACAGAGACCAATTACTGAGCACCTTCAAGTTGTCTTCTAAAAACATTGAAATAGATTTTAATAGCGTTACTGCTGATGTAGTAAAAGTGGATTATGATGAAAAACGAAAAGATACTGTAATTTCAAAATTCAGTATTCAGGCAAAAAAAATGCTGACTGATACCATTCTTGCAAAGCCTAAAGAAAAACAAGTTAAAGACATAACAAGTATTATGGTGGGTAAAATTGGTAATATGACACCCATTGCAGAACAAGAAATAAAAAAATATATCGAACGTGTTTTTAGTGAATTTTCTACTGAAGAAATTATTGATGCCGTAAACAATGAGTACAATTACCTTTATAAAATAAAAGCTAAAATCCTCGAATTAGCGAACCAGCATGCTAAAGAAGAATTCAAAAAATTACTGGACACCAATAAAATAATTGTAAAACCAAGTTTCAAATTCAAAAGTACTTTAGTTCACAGCAAAGAAGGAGCTATGATTAATAAATCGCTGTATGAGCGTGAGGGAGACATGAATAATTTTGAGCAAAGTTTAATAATGGACGTTGCCTCATTGGACAATATTTTATTTTGGCATAGAAACTCAGAAAGCAAGGACAAAGGTTTCTACCTTAACGGATTTAATAATAATCATTATCCTGACTTTATTATCTACACTCAAAAACAGAATATCATATTAGTAGAAACCAAAGGCGACTTTTTAGATAATGATGATAGTAGAGCAAAAAACATTTTAGGTAAAAAATGGGCTGAAAAATCAGGAGAGAACTATAAATATTTTATGGTATTTGAGAATAAAAACGTTGAGGGATGTTATACAGCTAAAAACTTTTTGGAGATTATTGGGGCTTTGTAAGTTCATTAAAGATATTTGAATATCACTCTTTGAAGGTAATATTAATTCAGCATAATTGATACACAAATTTCTAAAGTTATTCTCTCGAGCAGCTTTCCATAACTATAGGAAATTATTACAGCCACAATTTAAAAAGAACGAGATTTTCTTAGCTTCAGATGATAAAAAAGGAACACTAATCTGTTTAGAGGCAAGTATTTATTTTTAAAAAGTAGACTGTTCAAAACCAATACAGAGCAGAAACTCACTTGCCTAGAAAGAGCTTTGGATACAACCAAAAAACACCATCTACAACATTATTTAGGGGGTAAATTTAATGCATTTTAACATATGGATAAATTAAGTATTAAACTGGAAAATTGTTTTGGGATTGAAAAATTAGAACAGGAATTTGATTTTTCAAAATGTAGAGCAGTTGCAATATACGCTCCTAATGGAATGATGAAAACATCATTTGCTAAAACATTTGAAGCGAAGAGTTTAAATAAAGAGCCTTCTGAAAATTTGTATAATAAAATACCCTTTTCAGAAATTACAACAGATGGTAATTTAATTGACATGAATGAAATTGTGGTAATCAATTCATTTGCCACTATAAATACAGATAAGAGCGTTTCTACACTATTGGTAGATGAAAACAGTAAAATTGAATATGACGAAATTTTCACAGATATTTCAAAACAAAAAACTTCATTAATTGCTAAATTAAATAAGCTATCAGGAATAAAACAAACTGATTTAGAACATACAATTTTATCAGATTTCAATGACATTGATTTTTTTAAATTTTTATCAGAAATTGATTTCGAAAAAATTGAAGATGAATTTTCAGATATAAAGTTGAGTGAAGTTTTTGATGCAGACGTATTAACTTTCTTAAAGAAACCTGATGTTATTAACAATATCAATATTTACACAGAGAAATACAATCAACTCTTAGAAACTTCCAAATATTTTAAAAAAGGGATTTTCAATCCAGCAAAAGCCGATAATATTGCAAAAATTTTATCAAAAGAAAATTTCTTTAAAGCAAATCATAAAATAAGACTTCATGGTGATGATGATGAAATTTTAGATGATGAAGCCTTTAAAAACAAACTTTCAGAAGAGCGTAAGGATATTTTAGGAAACCACGAATTAATAAAGATTGAAAACGAGATTAAAAAAGCATCTGTAATTAGATTCAGAGAAATTTTAGAGGAGTTTGAATTAATAATTCCCGAATTAAATGATTTAGTGCTTTTTAAGAAAAAACTATGGGGATCATATTTTACAAAAGAAAGAGCATTTATTGAAGAGCTTATACTTAAATTTTCTGATGGAAAGCAAAGATTGGGTGAGATTGAAGAACTTGCAAATAGCCAAAGAACTTCTTGGGAAGATGTAATTGGTAAATTTGAAGAAAGATTTTTTGTGCCTTTTAAAGCAACAATAACTAACAAATCCAGTGTTGTTTTAGGTAAATCTGCCCCAACAATAGTTTTTTTATTCGAAGACTTAATTACTGATAAAAAAAGAGAAATTAAGAAAGAAGATATTGAAGGTATTAATGTTTTAAGTCAAGGAGAAAAAAGAGCTTTGTATATTTTAAATCTAATGTTTAATATAGAAGCAAGGAAAAAAGAAAATAAAAAAACTCTATTTATTATTGATGATATTGCAGATTCATTCGATTATAAAAACAAATATGCGATTATTCAATATTTAAAAGACATATCGGAAGAGCCTCTTTTCTATCAAATAATTTTAACTCATAACTTTGATTTTTTTAGATCAGTTGAGAATAGAAATATTGCTTCCTACAAAAATTTATTTTTAACATATAAGTCAGTTGATGGTATAAAACTTGACCAAGCTAAAGGCATTAAAAATCCATTTATTAATGATTGGAAAGAGAACTTAAATAACCCTAAAAAATTAATTGCCTCATTAACATTTGTTAGAAATATCATTGAATATACAAAAGGTGAAGATGATGATGATTATTTAACGTTAACTTATATTTTACATTGGAGAATTGAAAATCAAACAATTTACGTTTCCAATTTAAAATATATTTTTGAAAATATATTTCCGGGAATTAATTTTAATACAGATTTAGATCTTACTGACAAAGTTGTTGATATTATTTTCAATGAAGCTGAAAATTGTCTTGTTGCTGCCGAGGGAATAAATCTAGAAAATAAACTTATATTATCAATTGCAATCCGGTTATATGCCGAAAAATATATGTGGAGTAAAGTCTCTAATCAAGAGATAATTAATGGATCTACTGGCAAACTTTTCGCTAGATTTAAAAAGGAGTTTATAGGAATTCTTGATAATGAAATAAACATTTTAGACGAGGTAAATTTAATTACTCCAGAAAACATTCATTTAAACTCATTTATGTTTGAACCGATATTAGATTTATCCGATATTCATTTAAAGGATTTATATAATAGAATAAAAACATTGCAATAATTATGAATTACGATTTTTCAACTTTAAATGATAAGGATTTTGAAGAACTAACCGTAGATCTTTTAAATGCCCATTTTAAACTTGATTTACAGAGTTTCAAAATAGGTAAAGATAAAGGAGTTGATTTGAGATACTCATCTATAAAAAACAACAACTCAATCGTTGTCCAAGCAAAACATTATTTCAAATCAGGATATTCTCAATTAAAAAGCAGTATAAAAAGTACTGAAGTTCAAAACGCAAAAAACTTAAAACCTGAGAGATATATTTTTGTTACATCAATGGAACTTTCTAATAATCAAAAAGACGAAATAAAGCATCTGTTTGAGCCATACATTCAAACTTCAAATGATGTTATAGGAAGAGAAGATTTGAATAGATATTTGAGAGGTAATACGCAAATTGTAAAAAATCATTTTAAATTATGGTTTTCAAGTAGTGAAATAATTTCTAATATTTTAAATAATGCTATTGAAGGCAGGACAAAATCTTATCTTTCATCGGTAAAGTCAAAAGTTCCTTTATATGTTTTAACGAAAAATTTTGATCAAGGAAATATAATTCTAGAACGAGAAAAAATTCTTCTCATAACTGGACTTCCTGGGGTTGGTAAAACTACTTTGGCTGAGATTTTATTATTTGAAAAAGGCCGGAATGATTATCAAATATATTTTATTAAAACAATCAAAGAGGCTGAAGATGTTATTTCTCCCGATGAAGATACAAAACAAGTATTTTATTTTGATGATTTTTTAGGTGAGGTTTATTACGAAATTATAGCAGGCAGTCAGAAAGAAAGTGAAATAGCACAGTTTGTAGACAGAATAAAACACACTCCTAATAAGTATTTAATTTTATCTACAAGAACAATAATTCTTGAACAAGCAAAAAACAAATCTGAAAAAATTAAAAATTCTCGAATAGAATCGGGAAAGTATGAATTATGCCTAAATGATTACACCAAACTAAACAAGGCAAAAATATTATACAATCATTTATACTTCAGAGATTTGAACCCAGAGTTAGCAAAGGGAATTATTCAAAATGAATTTTATAAAAAAATCATTTTACATAAAAATTATAATCCTAGATTAATCGAATTTATCACAGATAAAAATAAGGTAAATCATTTTTCTAAAGGAGAGTATTTAAAATTTGTATTAGAGAGCTTGGAAAAGCCAGAAGAGATATGGAGACATTCTTTTTCAAATCAAACAAATTATTTTGATAAATGTTTACTTATTACAATGTTTACATTCCAAGGGAGTATAGAAGAAAATGCTTTTAATAATAGTTTTAACCTTAGAGTTGAATTTGAAAAAAATAGTAATAATCAAATTATAACTTCCAATGTATATAAATCATCAATTAAAAATTTAATAAATGGCTTTATTTTATCTACAATTACAGATGTAGATAAGAAAATTCAAAGTTTCAAGTTTATTAATCCATCTTTAATGGATTATCTTTTTCTATATTTAAATGGTAATAGTGAAGAACTAAAAGCAATTGTTTCGTCTGCAAAATATATTGAACAAATTGGAATTTTTAGTCCTGAAAAAGGAAAATTAACTCTTAATAAAGAATTACAAATAATAGTTAAAGACAAAATATATAATGATCAACTAGATATATTAGACGAATACAAACAGTATAAAATAACTGGCTTAAAAATGGAAGTTTTAGTAAAGTATTGTACTGCGATTGATATAGATGATATTTTACTCCATCTATTAAAACAGGTTAATTTAAAACAGACATGGTGGATAAGAAGAAATATATTTTATGTACTGAAAAATTTATCGAAGCAGACTAAAACAATTGAATATGTAAAAGATAACTTTTTCACTATTATTGAACCTTTATTACTTCAGATAGATGACAGGAAAATGTTATTGGAAATGCCAGCTTTATTTAAAAAATTTGGAAAGGATTATTCAAAATTTGCAAATACCGATTCAGGACACTTATTAGTTTCCAATCGTATTAGTTCAATAGTAATTGAAGAAGAAAAAGAACTTTTTTCTAGCTACAAAGATTCTATTTTGGATTCGAGTGATGCTGATTTCCACATATATGATTCCTTAAATGATTTTGAAAGAGAATTATTTGATATTTTATTACCCAATTCTAATTTTGTTATAGAGCGAGAATACAATGAAGAAAGTATCAGCGATTTAATAGAAATAAATAATAAAAACCTTGAGGAATCAATGAAGAGAGAAAACAGTACTCAAAAATACTTTGATGAATTTAATCATCGACAAGAACTTGAAAATATACTTATTGAAGACATGTTTAATAGTTTCAATAATTAATTATGCATTCTTACTTAGGACATATATTTCTACCAAAAGAAGATGAATTTAAAAACTGACTATATTCGTCCCCCTTTTCGTCCCCGATAAAAAGCAAAAAACCTCGTAATCAATCGATTACGAGGTTTTTAAGTACCCGGAGCCGGAGTCGAACCGGCACGGTTTCCCACAGGTGTTTGAGACCAGCGCGTCTACCAATTCCGCCATCCGGGCTTAGCAGACATGAAATGGCGACAGCCATTTCAACGCAATAAAAGAGGAGATTGTAATAAATCAACCATCGATTCCTTTAACACGCTGCAAATGTAAAAAATAATATTAAAAATTCTACTAAAAATACTTAAAATTTTCCTTTCAGAGTTGAATAAATTTCATAAATTTGCACCTCCGTAAAACGGGACACACTAACTAACTACACCCGAGGCGCATACAAACATCTGGCTTAGACAAATGACGAAGCCGAACTGTATGGAGCGTAGCGGAATAAAAACAACAAATTAAATGTTACACCTAGAACCAGAAGCTAAAATTTTTGCTTGTTCACAAAGTGTCTATCTAGCTGAAAAGATTTCCGCAGAATACGGAATTCCATTAGGTAAGGTTACCATGTCAAAATACAGCGACGGGGAGTTTCAACCTTCGTATGAAGAGTCTATCAGAGGGTTACGTGTCTTTATTGTTTGTTCGACTTTTCCAAATTCAGACAATCTGATGGAATTGTTACTTATGATTGATGCTGCAAAACGTGCTTCAGCAAGACATATAACTGCTGTAATACCGTACTTCGGCTGGGCAAGACAAGACAGAAAAGACAAGCCTAGAGTTCCGATAGGAGCAAAACTAACAGCTAAATTATTAGAAACTGCTGGAGCAACTAGAGTAATGACCATGGATTTGCATGCAGATCAAATTCAAGGGTTCTTTGAAAAGCCAGTAGATCACCTTTTTGCCTCAACTATCTTTTTACCATATGTAAAAAACTTAGGTCTTGACAACTTGACGATTGCTTCTCCGGATATGGGAGGTTCAAAAAGAGCGTACGCTTATTCTAAATTTTTAGAATCAGATGTAGTTATTTGTTACAAACAAAGAAAAGCTGCAAACGTTATTGGCACCATGGAATTGATTGGTGAAGTTAGAGGTAAAAATGTAATCTTAGTAGATGATATGATTGATACCGGAGGAACTTTGGCGAAAGCCGCTGATTTAATGATGGAAAAAGGAGCTTTGAGCGTAAGAGCAATTTGCACGCACGCCATCTTATCAGGAGATGCCTACGAAAAAATAGAAAAATCTCAACTATTAGAATTGATAGTTACTGATTCTATTCCGTTAAAGAAAGAATCAAAAAAAATAAGAGTGTTGAGTTGTGCCCCACTTTTTGCCGAAGTTATGCACATGGTACATCATAATAATTCCATCAGCGGAAAGTTTATCATGTAACCACAAACAAGTAGAATATTTAATAACTATATAATTTTTACAATGAAATCGATTACAATTAAAGGATCAGAAAGAGAAAGCGTGGGAAAAGTTGCGACTAAAGCCTTACGTAATGCTGGAGCGGTTCCTTGCGTGTTATACGGAGGAGATCAACCAGTACATTTTTCAGCAGAAGAAAAAGCATTCAAAAGCTTGGTTTACACTCCAAACGCTCACACAGTTGTGATTGAATTGGCAAACGGAAAATCATTCAATGCAATTCTACAAGACATTCAGGTTCACCCTGTGTCAGACAGAATTTTACATATGGACTTCTTTCAATTATTTGATGACAAAGAAATCACTATGGAAGTTCCAGTAAAAGTGGTAGGTACATCTAAAGGTGTTCTTGCAGGTGGTGTTTTACGTTTGAACACTCGTAAACTTAAAGTAAAAGCTTTACCAAAAAATCTTCCAGATTTTATTGAAGCTGACATTACTCCACTTATGATGGGGAACAAATTGTACGTTACGAAACTTGTTTCTGATAACTACAAATTGATTCACCAAGACAACACCGTTGTTGCCCAAGTAAGAATCTCTCGTGCAGCGATGAAAGCAGCTCAAGAAGCAGCAAAAGCAGCAAAAGGAGCTCCTGCAAAAGGAAAGAAAAAATAATATTTTTTCACTCATATTTAAAAGCATCAGTTGTAAAACTGGTGCTTTTTTTATTTAATCTATCCCGATCGTTTTCGAGATTATTTCTCGTTCTTACATTCACATTCCCTTCAAGAAATTATTCCTCTCTTGATTAGTAGGAGCACATAGCTTTCGTTTTACCACAACAGCTGTCCCGCTTTCCATTACAATCTTTTTACCCGCCAAAAATGGCGAGCAAAAAGGATTTCCACTTCAATCGGGGCTATTATACACCGTTAAATCGTCCATAAACAACTCCTTCAACCTGCTCACTAAATAATCTAATTATCTCATTGACAAATAATCTAATTAAGTTTACTTTTGCAGCATGATTAAATGGATATCAAATATATTTTCATCAAAACAAAAAGAAGACACTACCGATTGTATGAAACCGGAGGTTAACGAACACCAAAAAAACAATATAAAAAACGTGAGTAATAAATTTTTAATAATAGGACTAGGAAACATAGGCGCTGAATACGTTAATACACGCCACAACATAGGATTCAAAATATTGGATCATTTTGCCAAAAAAGAACAACTCACCTTTCAAACTGTGAAACTAGGCGCTCTTGCAGAGTACAGATTTAAAGGGAGAACCTTTTTTCTTTTAAAACCAAACACCTACATGAACTTAAGCGGGAAAGCGGTACAATACTGGATGGACAAAGAGAACATTCCTCTTGAAAACATCATGGCCATTACTGATGATTTGAATCTGTCTTTTGGAACGATTCGCATCAAACCAAAAGGAAGTGATGGAGGCCACAACGGCTTAAAAAATATCAACTTAATTCTCAACACCAATCAATATACTAGATTTCGTTTTGGAATTAGCGATGAGTTCAAAAAAGGAAAACAAGTAGATTACGTCCTTGGAGACTGGGATGATGCTGAGAAAACGGCACTTCCAGAACGTTTAGAAACGGCATCCGAAATTATAAAATCATTTGGAACCGCTGGCTTAGAGAATACCATGACCACATTTAATGGTAAATAAAAAAAAAGGCCAAATTCCCGTTTTTAAGATATTTGACATCAATATGTCATTGAAAATAAAAACAATACTCTAAATATATCCCCAATACTTTAGGAAATAGAAAACCTACTATCTTTAATAATCATCGGCAAAACATGAAAAAAACAATACTCGTTTCTATACCTAAATTATCTCTAATAATCTGTTTGTTGTTCCTAAGTATTGTTTATGGCCAAGTAAAGAAACAAAGCGACAACATTATATTTGGGAAACAGATAAAAGCAGAAAGTGTAAATCCAAAAAATGGATACATTAGATGTGTTACAACTGAATACGAGAAATTCTTACAGGGAAAAGACCCAAAAAGAATGACTACTTCACAGTTTGAAGCTTGGGTGACTCCATTAGTCAATCAATATAAAACGATGAAAAAAACATCTCAATCTGGAGGAATTATAACCATTCCAGTGGTAGTTCATGTTATACATAGTGGTCAGGCAGTTGGTGTAGCTCCAAATATCCCCGACGCTCAAGTACGATCCCAGATCAAGGTATTGAATCAAGATTTTCGAAAAATGTTAGGCACCCCAGGAGGTACAAACCCAGCAGCTGCAGATATTCAAATTGAATTTGCGCTTGCCCTGCAAGACCCTAACGGAAATCCAACTAACGGAATTGACCGCATCGATCTATGCGAAGACGCTTGGTCAACAACTGACATTGATTTAAAAGTCAAGCCAAACACTATTTGGGATCCTACACTATACATGAATATGTGGAGTGTAGATATATCAGGGAACAGTATTCTGGGTTACGCTCAATTTCCAGATGCTTCAGGTTTAGATGGCTTGGGTTCTTCAGGCGGAGATGCTAATACTGACGGAGTAGTTTCCAGATACGACGTGTTTGGCAGTCTTGAAGATAATGACGGTACCTTTTTATTAACTGCTCCATACAACAAAGGAAGAACGATGACGCATGAAGTAGGGCATTGGTTAGGATTAAGACACATTTGGGGTGATGGCGATGGAGACGAAGAAGCAAACACGCCAGACTGTGTAGCAACAGATTATTGTGCAGATACTCCTCAAGCGGGATGGGAACATTATACTTGCGGTGTCTTTGACACCTGTCCTTCAAGTCCTGGAATTGACATGCCTGAAAATTATATGGACTATACAGAAGATGCCTGTATGAACATTTTTACTCAAAATCAAAAAGAAAGAATGGTTACCATTATCTACAATGCAGCCAGGAGAAAGACCTTGATATCTTCAACTAAAAATCTACCTATCGAATTAGTTGCGAGTGATGCCGAAGTCACCCTTGAACCTAACTGTACAAAGTCATTTTGCAATGCTTTAACAAACCAAACTACGCAAAGGGTAACAATTTATAATAGAGGAACAAACAATTTGCTTTCAGCAACAATAAACTACAACATTAATAAAGAAAACAACCTAGTTTATAATTGGACTGGTAATTTAGCCACTAATAAATATACTACATTTGACATAACCCTAAATTCAACTTCACAAGGAATCATTAATGTTAGTGTTGCTGGAGCAAATTCCACAGTAGATCAAAGATCAACAAACAATAACGCATCGGGAACTTTTTTCATTCCTACGATTCCATCGAGCTATTCATTTACCAATTATGTATTCACATTGCAGCCAGACAACTTTGGATCTGAGACGAGCTGGGATTTAAAAGATGCTTCCGGAAACATTGTATATCAAAGCGATACCTATCCTGACGCTGACCCTTCTTTGGGAGATTTGATAACGATTCCCTGGAAATTAAAAAACAATGAATGCTACACTTTTACGATAAATGATTCATACGATGACGGTATCTGTTGTGGTGGTGGAAATGGATATTACAACATTAAACTAGAAGATGGCGTAACAATTGTAGCATCAGGGGATTCCTTCACTACTGCCGAAAAGAAATATTTCAAAACAACCAGTTCATTAGGGATTGCTGACTTTGAAACATCAACTGACATCTATCTCTACCCAAACCCAACGAAAGAAACTCTAAACATACTAGTCCCAAATGATTTTGGATTACCAACTAGTTATATTATTCATAACAGCTTGGGACAAACAATTAGTAAGAAGAAAGTTTCAAGAGAAACTGATCTATCAATAAATACCTCTGCTTTAAGCAATGGAATTTACTTTGTTACTGTTGTAAAAGAATCAGCAAAGCAAACTTTAAAATTTATCAAAAAATAGATTGATAACATAGTAACTTACATAGAGGATTAATTCAATACAATCCTCTATGTAACGATTTTTAATTGGTAACGCCCTAAAACAAGGTAACGTTTTCACAAAAATTATAAATTATTTCAACTAATTATCGATGATGCTTTGTTTGCGCGTGTTTCGGATGAATCATTTTAAAATACCAATTACTGAATCACTATCTTTTTTGTTTGCTTTTTACTTCCATCTATAATGGTTAGAAAGTAAAGTCCTGGCTGAATATTTTCTACTTGAATATTTTCATTATAGTCATACCCATCTCTAAATTCAAAAGTTTTTTCATATAACTTTTTGCCTAGTAAACTATGAATCATTACTTTAATTCCACTTTTAGATGTACTAGAAAATTGAAGATTGAAATTCCCTTTGTTCGGATTTGGATATAAAAGAAGATTGGTTATTTCAAAATTTGGTTCAACCAAAACATAAGTATTCGTACAAATAGTAATGGAGGCGGAATTCAAGGTTCCCGTATCATTTTTACTAGCATCTCTAATTCTAAAAGTCCACGTTCCTTGCGGGTCTTCTCCATTAAAAGCAGCTAAAGCTTGAAAAGGAACTACCGTTTGTAGCGTTGTGATTCCACACGCCAAATCAGTCCCTGAATCATCATAACTTAACAATAAATTGCCGTTTCTACTTTCACAGCTTTTATCAAACAATTTCACCGTAGTTCCGCTCGGACTTACCACTTCTATTTCAACATCAGACAAAAAAGTGTGCGTAAAGCCAACATTAAAATTTACATCAGCAACGGATGTGGTTGAAGGAGGAACAGTTATTGTTCTAACAGTATAAGCTGCTTGCTCCGGAATATCAAAAGGAGCTCCAAATACATAGCTATTGCAAGTTGATGTAACTGAATATCCGATGGAAAAAGATTTACTATTTACTGCATAATAAATATTTTCTATAGGCTCTATTAAAATCCTACAGTTTTTTTCGATAACATTTGGAACGCTAATTACTTCAGTACCATCATTAGGGGTATTACTTGCCAATAGTATTGCAAAAGTCAAACCGCCATCAACAGAAAGTTTGATATTGACATTGGAAGAACCCATAAGTGTATTAGTGCCATTAACAGCCCAAGTTATTGTTTGGGACGTACCCTGTAACCAACTTGTACCATCTGCGTTTTGCGATGTAACTGTAAATGGGCCTGCTGTTCCGCTCACATTCACAATCATTTCATCCGTATTTGTTTGAGCATTGTCTTGTGCCGCATTATCCCTAGCAGTCAACACAAAATGAAGCGTTCTAGCCACAGTCGATAAAGATTCCCATTTACTAGTCAATTTATTAGACAATACGTTGTTATAGGCCGGCATATACCTTATCGGACTAACGCTAGGATATAAAGACCGAAACAAAGGACCGTCTGGTTTTGTGGGAACAGCTAGACTATTTGCTCCACTTGTCGTTAAAGCAGAATCATTTTGCTCCCAAGTATACGTAACGGTGTCACCGTCAGGATCTGACCCTCTTCCTTTTAAAATAAATGCTGTACCCTTAGGAATTGTAAAATCAACACCGGCATTTATCATTGGAGGATTATTGCTGACACCCTTACTGATAGGGCATGTTTTGGAGGCAAGGTTTTCTTGAATTTGCAAAATACTGGCATAGGCAAAATAATCATCAGAGCTAGCTTGAACATCGTAATCAGCCGTAATACCAGCATATCCCATAATCGTTGAACCACTTCCTGGCTCAACATTAACACCTGCATTCTCTAATGCATGAGAAAAAGTATGATTTGCACCCAGCTGATGCCCCATTTCATGGGCGACAAAATCAATGTCAAATGTATCGCCTTTTGGAATTCCATCTCCAGGAGAAGTAAACGCACTTCCCTTCGCTAAATCATCTGCCGACACAGGATCGACACAAACACAACCAATACAGCCTGAATTTCCACCTCCTCCAGTTGCTCCAAACAAATGTCCTATGTCATAATTAGCATTCCCAATTACACTCGTTAAATTTGTTTGAAGCTCCGTGCTCCAGTTACCCCCTGCACCCACTATCGCATCTGAATACGGATCTGCCATTGCATCAGTATAAATTACACGCTCATTATCAGCAATAATAACCAATTTGAGAGCCAAATCTTTATTAAATATGCCATTCACCCTAGACATAGTAGCATTCATCGCTGCAAGAGCCAGAGCTTTAGTTCCACCATGAAAGGTTGCATACTCACCTGTACAGGATAACGCCAATCGCAATGTTTTAAAAATCTTATTATTTGCCGCTATCTTAGCCGTTTTATTTAATAATTTTCTGTTTAAAGTGACATCATCCGTTTTACATACAAATGGCAAGTTCCCTTTGTCTCTACTTTTAGAACTAAAAAGAACATATAAAGAAGGATTCTTCTGATAAGATTCTATAAATTCTGATCCGCTATCAGCCCTAAGAATCATAGTTTGCATTCCGCTTGGAGACAAACTAAAATTTAGCGAAGCTGTAGGATCTGTAATTCCGATACCTGCATACGCTTTTAGATCTGGATATTTGGATTGAAGTGCCGGTTCGAAATTTGAGGATTCCCAAATTAAAAATTTTTCTAAAACACCATTTAAATTTGGAATCATTATTTCGACACCATTAATTTTCGTTGTTTTATTTTGGGTTGCAACCAATGACTTTTTCAATATATTCTCGTCTAATTGAAAAAACAGTAGCTGTTTTGCATCAGATGCAGTAGCATTTTTACCATTCCGCGCTACCGTGCTTTGGCCCACTATTTTCCAGGGGGATTCCTTTTGCGCATAAATTGGCAAGCACCATAGAACAATTAACAGAATTAGAACACTTTTTTTCATGGCTATAGCGAATTTATGTTTCAAAATTAAAGTATTTATACCTAAATTTTAGATAATTTAGATAATTTTAGAAAATCATTGAAAATCGATTCCATTTACTATTGCATTTAATATAGATAGTATAAATTTGCATTATTATAAAATATTTGCTTTGAAGATTTTTCATTCTATAAAAGATTTCAGTACCACAAAAAAAACAATCCTCACATTAGGTACTTATGATGGCGTTCACATAGGTCATCAAAAGATTCTAGAAAGAGTTATTCATAATACTGGAAACAAAAAATACGAAAGTCTGGTTCTCACTTTCTTTCCTCATCCTAGAATGGTTTTACAGGAACAATCAGAAATGAAATTACTGAACACCATAGATGAAAAAATCCATCTATTGGCAACTATAGGAATTCAAAATCTTGTCATCCATCCTTTTGATGAAATTTTCTCTAAATTAAGTGCCGAAGAATTTGTACGAACTGTACTAGTGGATCAATTTGACATTCACAAAATAATAATTGGTCATGACCACAGATTTGGGAGAAATCGCACAGCCAACATTGACGACCTTATTGGTTTTGGAAAAAAATACGGATTTGAAGTTGAACAAATATCTGTTCAGGAAATAAATGCGCTTTCAGTAAGTTCAACCAAAATCAGGAAGGCCTTGCAAGAAGGAAATATGTCATTGGCAAATGAATACTTGGGGTATGACTATTTTTTGACCGGAACGGTTTCCAAAGGGAAGCAGCTGGGAAGGACTATTGGTTTCCCCACAGCAAACTTAAAAATAAAAGAAGACTATAAACTTATCCCACTTAACGGGGTTTATGTGGTAAAAAGTATCATCAATCAAAAAACCATCTTTGGAATGATGAACATTGGGTTCAACCCCACTGTATCTGGAGAAAAATTATCTATCGAAATCCATTTTTTTGATTTTAATACCGATTTGTATGACCAAAAAATAACGGTTTCAATACTTAAATACATCCGTCCCGAGCAAAAATTCAATTCCCTTGATTTACTGACTAAACAATTGGAAAAAGATAAAAGTATCGCTCTTGCTTATTTACACCAACTTTAACTTTTATTAGAAAAAATTTTAAGCTACTTTCAATATATTCCTATATTTTGTGTAAATTTGATAGTTAACCAACCTGTATTACAACATATTGCTTTTTAACTTTAAAAAATAAAATGCATGAAAATACCTAAAGAACTATACAACGGAATTATTATTTGGATTGGAATTAGTATTTATTTCCTAACAATGAAGGCATTAAACCTTGCGGATTTATTCTATCTTAGAGCGCTAAATATCCTCTTTATTTACTATGGCGCAAACAGAACGTTAAAAAGTAATTACAAAGAAGGAAAAACTGGCCTTCCAGCTAATGCAATCTCTGCCCTTACGACCTCTCTTATTGGCGTATTCATTAGTATTATTGGATTAATATTTTACAGCTACATTCAGGGTGGTGATAAATACATTGAATCACTTTCAGCCTCATTTTTATTTGGTGGCGACCCAACTGTTGTAACCTACGGTATTTCATTACTCTTTGAGGGTATCGTATCTGCAGTAATCGTAACTTACACTTTAATGTTATTTTGGAAAAAGCGTTATCCTTCTGACTAGCGACAAGTGCAAATCAATAGCATCATTTCTCTTTATGAAGTTTAGAAAAAATGACCATAAACGGAAAATTTATTTGATCTGATTTATATTTTTAACAGCTGACAACATGAAATTTCCCAAAGAATTTTTGAATGGTTGTATTATTTTTGTTTCAACGGGAGCCTTTTTTTTCCTAATGAATGCTGTAGGTTTAGGACATCTGTTCTATTTACGCCTAATTAATGTTTTTTTTGTCTTTTATGGTGTTAACAGAACTATTAAAATGAATCTAGCTGAAGGCGAAAAAAATTTCGTCCCTAATAGCGTTGCAGCACTACTAACTTCAATTGTTGGTGTGTTTTTAAGCATTACGGGATTAATCATTTACAGTTATTTAAAAGGAGGCGATTCTTACGTCCAATCGCTTTCAGAAACATTCCTTTTTGGGGGAAACCCATCGATTTTTACTTATTCTATTTCTCTACTATTTGAAGGAATAGCCTCTTCTATAATAGTTACCATGCTACTCATGCTATATTGGAACAACCGACTGACCTCTGACTAACTTATAATTCTAAAATTATTTACCGCCGGCTATTTAAAGTTTATTGCATTGCTTCATTAGAACAATTTGACTACTTTTGAGCTATTAAAAAATCGCATCTATGAGCATTACAAAACACAATTGGACAAAAGAAGAAATTATTGCAATATATAATAAACCTATGATGGATTTGCTTTATGAAGCAGCTTCTATCCATAGAGAACATCATGATCCTAATGTGGTTCAGGTATCCACTCTATTGTCTATTAAAACAGGAGGTTGCCCAGAAGATTGTGGTTACTGCCCGCAAGCAGCAAGATACCATACTTCAGTTGAAGGAAATGACCTAATGTCAGTAAATCAAGTAAAGGCACAAGCTTTACGAGCAAAAGAAAGTGGTTCTTCCCGAGTTTGTATGGGAGCAGCTTGGAGAAATGTAAAAGACGGTCCTGAATTTGATCAAGTTTTAGAAATGGTTCGAACAATCAACAAACTCGAAATGGAAGTTTGTTGTACTCTTGGAATGATTACTGAAAACCAAGCTCATCGTTTAGCAGAAGCAGGTTTATATGCTTACAATCATAATTTAGACACTTCAGAAGAATATTATAAAGAAGTTATTTCAACTCGTGGATTTGAAGACCGTTTACAAACAATCGAAAATGTTCGAAAAACGAATGTTACGGTTTGTAGTGGTGGAATAATAGGAATGGGAGAAAGCATCGCGGACCGAGCAGGAATGCTAGTCGCGCTTTCAACTTTAAATCCACAACCGGAGTCAGTGCCTATTAATGCCTTAGTTGCCGTAGAAGGAACGCCTATGGAAGAGGAAAAACCAGTTGAAATATGGGAAATGATACGAATGGTAGCAACAACCCGTATCATCATGCCTGAAACCCAAGTACGATTATCGGCCGGAAGAATGAACATGAGTCGCGAAGGTCAGGCGATGTGCTTTTTTGCTGGTGCAAATTCTATTTTTGCAGGAGATAAATTATTAACTACTCCAAACCCAGACGTAAATGAAGACATGAAAATGTTTGAAATGTTAGGCCTAAACCCACAAAAACCATTTACTAAAGTATCTCAACCTGCAACTGTTGAAGCTGAAAACTCTAAATTTATGCCGTTAGGAGAAAAACCAAAATGGTCGAGACCAGGTCATACTATTGAGAAAAACCTTGAAGCATCCTCTAAAGGAAAATAATAGTTTACCCTGATATAAAAATCCCATCTTATTTTGAAATAAGATGGGATTTTTTTTGCTTTAATATATTAATTTTTTTGTGACCACAGAACCATCAAGCAATGAAACCTTAACCAACAAAACTTGGTGAGCTGACATTAAATTAGAGATTACTAATTCATTTGAATCGATTTTTGTTTTTTGATAAATCAATTTCCCTGATAGATCATAAATTTGGATATTATTAATTGCTTCAATCGTGGAATTAATCTTTATTTGCTTGTTTTTACTAGAAACATAAATCCCTTTTTCAATTGGATCAATATCACCTAAACCTAATGTTTTGTTAGTATATCGCAATACAAAACGATCATTAAATGTTCCTATAGCGGTATTAAAAGTATAATTCCCGCTATTTAAATCAGCAATAGTATTAGTCAATTTATCTTCTAGAAAAACGGATTGACTTGTAAATACACCCTCCGTTTGTTCTATACTTATGGTAAAATTACCATCTATTGCGGTTCTATATCCTAATGGAACTTCGTCTGCTTCATTAAATGGCAAGGCTCTACCTTGAATTACTAAATTTTTGTCTTGATTAACACTATAAAAATCTATAAACTCTTGCCCATCAGTAGTTTCCCCATCATATGCGCTATCAATATCATTTGTAGCTCCATTTACATAACCTAATAAAGTTTGTTTGAAAGCACCTTGTTCATTGTATAAGTCTAACCAAATACGATTTTTTTCAATGGCGGCAGTAGCCTTTCCTTTGACGCTGCTTACTTTAAAAAACTGTGCATTGTTACCCGATGTGCCTGATACTCGCATACTGTTATTGAAAACAATAGATCCAGTTGCTTTATATGTTGACGCAATGAAACCTTGACCTGCCCCTATTTTTCCCGTGGGAATAATCGGAGCTGAGTCTAAATCACTAGAAGCTTTTACTCCTTTCTCTATCCCTACTCCGCCCGTTAAATTATAAGATGCATAATCATCCGAAGTATAGGCATAAGCCCCGGTCCCCGCGGTCAAAGCAATATTGGTACGATTCTGAATAGCCGTATTATGCGTCCAAAAATAAAGAGTTCCATTTAGAACAGCTGAATTAATTCCCAAAAAAGTATCGGCGTCGATAGCTGATGGATAAGGATTACCCAAAAGATAAGATGCGTCTTTTTTATTTATTGTAATAGACACATCGCCGTTATTTGGTACTCCTACAAATGTAGCTTGTAACGAAGACGGGGGATTTGCAGATATTGCCAATGGACCTCTAATAATATATCCTTCTCCAACTTTCATTGTAGTTGTCGCCGATTCACTTTTCCAGCCTTCTGAGGTAGCGTTTACAAGATAGGAATAAAATATGCTGCCCGCAAGATTTGACGGATTATAAGAAATTCCTCCTGTCCCAGCCAACTTCAAAGGTGACACTGGAGTAGACCAATAGGTATAATCTGTGTTGCGAACTATCGTATTTGTTTCTCTTTTGTATGTAATATTACCACTGTTTATAGCCCCACCATTTTCTTGGACCAAACTCGCACTATTTTCGAATACTAACGAAGCGTTTGGTTGAACTTCAACTTCATTAATAATTTTCAAAGTACGCCCCGATTTTATGGTTACTACAGTCGCTACTCCTGTAACTTTACAAGAACAGCCCTCTATATCAACATCATTAATATTTGAATAATTTGACGAGAAAACTAATTTTTGACTAATAGTTGGAGTTCCATTACTCCATGATCCCGTCCATGTATTTATAACTGCATTGTTTACAGCTATCGATTTACTACTATTACAACCTAAAACATCATTAACATTCAACGTATAAGTCCCGTCATTCAAACCTGTTCTATTTAAAGTAGTTCCACCATCACTCCATACCAAATCCAACACATTAATATCTATAAAATTAGCGCCATTTACTCCGCCCCAAAGATTTACTGTTTTTGAATACACGACATTATTTGAAGCATCAAAAAGTTCCAGCAACATATTTTGTCCTCTAGACCAACAACAATCAGAACGATTATAGATTCTTAAATAATCAAGATTCTTACCTGATTGAAGATCCACTTTTATCCATTCATCGATATTAACTGAATTACTATGCCAAAAACTGTAACCTGTTGCATCTCCATCAATAGCTTTCAATGGACCATAACTAACTGGATTATTATTATAATTACTACTCGATGTTGCAGCTGCTCCATTAGAAGAAAGAGCAACATTTGTATTTGTAAACATTTCAAACGCTTGAACCTCTTGCACTTGTTGCCAAGCTCCAGAATTGACGTACTTTTGTGTTAGTTTTATATAACGAATATTAGAAAGCCCTCCTGATAAAGTTGTATTTATGGTTCCATCATTGATTGCTGAACAAGTCTTATCTGTTTTTGTTAGCGTGATAATTGTTGACGAATTCACAGTAACAATCGTTGATGACAGACTGACCGTTTTACATGCCGCCGTAGCTTTAGCTGAAATTAAATCACCCGCACTAAGAGCCCCTAAACCTGTTTTTGTCCAAGTTCCTGAATTTACTGTCGTAGTTCCTAAACTCACGCTTGCTTTAAAAATTTCAATAGTAGTTCCGTTTGCTTCAGAACTCATTCCTGTTATAGACGTTGAACCCGCACATATTGGCCCATTAACGATCGGTATCCCACTAGGAACAGCAACTTGGTATGTGTACGTTATCAAAACTTGCCCGAGACCTCCATTTCCTCCTTTATTATTATTATTGTCATTAGATCCGCCGCCGCCGCCGCCTGGACTTGTTCCATTTGACCCATTAGTTGATGAGGAACCAGAACCACCTGCTCCTCCTCCTGGACTTGCTCCGTCTCCACCGGTTCCACCTCCCTTATTGTAGCCTCCAAATCCATTGGAACCAGAAGCAGTAGTACTATTACCAAAACAAGAAGTTGCCAAGCCTCCATTTGTTGGATTTGACGAGGTATTATTTACACCTGAGCCACCTCCTACAGCTAGTGTTCCTGAAACATTATTTGCAGGAGCGCTATTAGTTAAGGCAGTTGCATTAAACCATGAACTTGAACCTGAAGAAGCAGCAGTTGTACTATTTGCAGGCCCTCCAGTACCACCAGAACCAACAGCATAATAATAAGTACTACCAGGAACAACTGTATGATTACCTTTTGCGTAAGCGCCACCACCACCACCAGAACCACCGGCTTTATTATCGTTACTACTACTTCCACCGCCACCTCCAGCTCCCCAAGTTTCAACTGTTATAGCCGTAACGCAAGCAGGGGCAACCCACGTACCTGCAGAAGTTAATATTATTTGAGATAAAGTGGTTTGAGAACCCGTTAGAACTGGAGAACTCAAACAACCTTCAGTAACTGCGTACACCCTAAAATAATAGAGAATCCCAGAAGACAATCCAATGACATTTGCAGTTGTACTGTTGGCAGTCACTTGCTGATTAAACGTAAAATTAATATTGTCTGTTGAAGAATAAATTACATACCCAACTTCATTCGATGCATTATCAGTCCAATTTAAGTCAATAGAATTAGCAGTGACATTTGTGAAAGTAAGTCCAGTTGGAGCTATGGGTGCCAATGGTGTAAACACGTATGATTTACCAGATGCAATAGCCGTAGTCTGACTATTATTTGGATCACTACCATAGGACGCTACATTGGTTGCTGTTGCTATACTAACCGTATTAATTCCAGCAGCACTAAAACCTACCGAATACCCAGTTAATGTAAGCATTCCAGAACCATATATATATTGTATTTTTCCTGTAGTTTCAGAAAGTATAGCTTGAAAAGTCATTCCTGCTGAGCTTGAAGTTCCTCCTCCATTATATAAATTAGTTTTCCATTCTACTACAAGAGTTCTATTTGGCGCCGTACCATTTAGACCATATCTCACATATCCATCAGAACCAGTTGTTAAATCACTCCAAAAAGAGGCTATTTTAGGAACATCTGCACCATTAGACAAATTATTTATGTAAGATAAAGTTCCAGTTGCACTAGGAGCTGAACCCAAACTCAAATAACCATTAGCACTTACCCCAAACTCCGTGTATAGAGCACCGTTAAACCAAAAATCAAAACCAATATTAGCTAATGATGAATTTGTATCATCACGACCACTCCCAATTAATGTGCCTAAACTTGTATAAGAAACTAGACTCGCACCAGATGACACAGTCCTTGGATAAGTAGTTGAACTAATAGTTTGAGCAAACGATTTTTCACCAAAAAACAATATTACTATTAGAATAAGTAATTTTTGAGTATGTAATTTTTTTACCATTTTAAATTTTTGTTGAAATGTGATAAGACAAAGCAGCACCTCCTGTATTCATTGTATCACAAACCGTGGGATTTTCATTACCACCAAAGGTTTTAGAAAAACTAAAAGTATAGTCAAATCTTTTGACCACATTCACAGCCCAATTTTGACCTGCGGTGCAAGAATAACTCATTCCTAAATCATTTGTATTGTCGACACGAAACGATTTAGTTGCTCTGGGAGTAGTTTCGACATCAGCAAAAAAACAATTTGCATGTGCCGAATAATTGGATAGCGTTAAAAAAAACAACAAAAATATGTAGTTTTTAAGCGTAAAGTAATTTTTATTCATGTGGTATTTTCAAAAATTTGGGCTAATTTTTAACAAATGATTTCTTATAAATGCTCTTGGTTTTTCTTCAGAAAATTTAAAATCTATTATATTCGTGCAATATCGTTGGTCGCTCTACAAACAATACAATTTAATCGATTAAATACAAGAAAAACCGATTAAATACTTGTTCGTGGAGGCTGTATTATAAAAAAACAAATGCAACTCACCGAAATGATTTTCCAGATACTAAATCACTATTTTTCATAATGTAAAAACCAGTTTTAAAACCCCTGTAGCAGCATAATATTCTCAAAAAAAGAATCAATTCTAAGTAGGTTTTAAAATAAAGATTCGTGAAATCATATACTCTAATACTTATAGAATTCTCCTTAAAAAAGGAGGGAATTAAGAAGAAGAAAAATAGAACCTAAAGTATCGCTATTATATAATAACTTAGTAAAGAATTTTTTGAGTAATGCTCTTCCCATTTTCTAGTATCACTTTTACTAAAAGCACACCTTTTCCAAAAGGCAAACTATTTACCAATAATTGGTTACTGTTCACTTTTATTTTTTTATAAATCTGCTTGCCCGAAACATCATAGATTAATACTGAATCGATCGCATCAAGTAAAGAACTTATTTTTATCTCTTTATTTTTATTAGAAATAAAAATTGTTTCGCCTAATAAATCAACATCTTTTGTCCCTAATGTTTTATTAGTATAGCGCAGCACAAAACGGTCATTAAACACCCCTGATGTTGTATTAAAAGTATAGTTATCTCTTTTTAAATTAGTGATCGTACTCATTAACTTATCTTCTAAAAAAACATCTTGATTAGAGAAAAAGCCATCGGTTTGGTCAATATTAATGGTAAAATCACCATCAATGGCACTCCTATACCCTAAAGGAACTCTATCATTTTCATCGAAAGGCAAAGCTCTACCTTGAATTACTAAATTTTTGTCTTGACTAACGCTATAAAAATCTACAAACTCCTGACCATCATTAGTTTCTCCATCATATGCGCTATCAATATCATTTGTAGCTCCATTTACATAACCAACTAAAGTTTGTTTAAAAGCACCTTGTTCATTGAATAAGTCTAACCAAATACGATTTTTTTCAATGACCTTAGGAGCATTTCCATTGACATTGCTTTGCTTGAAAAACTGAGCGTTGTTTCCTGATGTGCCAGATACTCGCATACTGTTATTAAATACAATAGATCCAGCTGCTTTACTTGACGCAATGAAACCTTGACACGCCCCTATTTTTCCAGTAGGAATAACTGGAACTGAATTTAAATCACTAGTAGCTTTTACTCCTCCTTTCTCTATCCCTACTCCTCCAGTTAAATTATAAGATGCATAATCGTCACCAGAATAAGCAAAAGCACCTGTACCAGGATTGGAAACTCCTACACCGATCATTGTGTTATGAGTCCAAAAATAAAGAGTTCCATTTAGGATATCCGAATTAATCTCCAAAAAAGTATCGGCGTCGATAGCTGAAGGATAAGGATTACCCAAAAGATAAGATGCGTTTGGATTATTGACTGTAATAGAAATATTTCCATTATTTGGCACTCCTACAAATGTAGCTTCTAAAAAAGAGAGCGGATTTACTGATATTGGTCCTGGACCTCTAATAATATATCCTTGCCCAGTAACCATTGTAGTAGCAGCCGATTCACTTTTCCAATCTTCTGAGGTTGCATTTACAAAATAGGAATAGAATATGCTGCCAGCAAGGCTCGAAGGATTATACGAAATTCCACCTGCACCACCCAACTTCAAAGGTGATACTGGAGTAGACCAATAGGTATAATCTGTGTTACGAACTCCCGTATTTGTTATCCTTTGGTACGTAATATTTCCTGAATTGGGAGTACTAAGCACTTCTTTTTCTTGTACTAAACTTGCCTTATCCAAAAAAGTAAGTGTTCCACTTCCTAAAATTGCAACTTGATTAGTCACTTTTAAGGTATGGCCTGGATTAAAAACCACCGTTCTTCCAGTATTTACTTGACAAGAACAACCTACTAAATCTGATGACGAAGAGTAATTACCATCAAAAACAATTGCATCGTTTATTGTTGGTGCGCTTGGCGACCATGAACCACTCCATGTAGAAGTAACAGATGCGTTTACTACACTATTACTAACTGCAGAAACACAACCGCCAATATTTTTAACAACTATCTGATAGGTTACTGGAATTAATCCTGTTTTAAAATTCGAAGCTTGATAGTTCTGTCCATTATCAAAACTATAAACGTCAGTTGCACTTTGCACCGTTACCGTAATAGTACCTGTATTTGTGATACAATCTGGTTGAGAAATAGTTGTAACTGGAGTCGTTAATAAAGGGTAAAAAGTTAATAACCTAACTTTTCCAAAACTACTCACACTACAATTACCCCCCGTCCTATTATAAACAATATCTACTCGATATTTGGCTGATTCAGATGGACTACCATTTATTATGTTCAAGGTAGCAGTTGTTGCTCCTGAAAAATGAGACCCGTCTACAACATTATTCCAAGACCCAGATGGAATTTGACTTTTCCATTGGTACGTAACAAGACCATTGGATGGGTTTGAAATTACTGCCGTATAAGAATAATTAGACCCATAACAAAGTTTTACATCTAATACAGATTGAGAAGGTGTAAGGACCGGTGAAGTGATGGCTACAATTTCATTTACTGAAAGAACAACCGTATTTGCAGTAACACTACAAGTTCCATTTGATACAACTACCTGAAATTGTGTTCCACTTGGATACTGAGCACTTCCAACGTTTGCCAACCTAATTTCATTGTTTATCGGTGTATCTGGATAAGTTGTATTACTAACTACACCAGAAAGCATTATAAAACTTGTATCCGTTGGCCTTTTATAAAACCAAGTGTATGTTAGATCCGTTCCAGAAGCTATAATCTTAAAGTTAACGATACTACCCTCACAATCTAGCTCATTTATGGGTTGTAAAGTAATAATCGGTGAAGCATTTACAATTACCGAAATAGTATTAGAAGTAGTATACACAGTACTTCCGTAAAAGGTACTAGTATTTAAAGTAGCTAAATAAGTACCAGACTGACTAGCTGTAAAACTTGGATTTTGCGCGATACTAGTTGTAATCGTATCATCTGGTGCTTTAATTGACCAAGAATAATTAACCCCAGTTGTACCGCCGTTCGCAACGGTCGTACCAGCAGTTCCAGAAAAAGAGCATACTAAATTAACAATCTCGTTTTGACAAACTGGTGAATTGGAGCTTGCAACAGCTGTAATTGTACCACCACCTTGATTTATTTGATCAAAAGTAAGTTCTGCATTCCCCGAACCTTTACATACTGCAAACTTTACAGTTCCAATATAAACAGCAACATTATTATTACATGTTCCTCCATTATCGAATTTTCCAGGAGAATTTATTACAATACTCGTTTTTTCAGGGAACCGAATAAAATTATTCCCAGAAAACTGCACTAAAGCCGAAGCATCTATTTTTAGATTTAAAGTCCTTACATCAACATCAGCACCTACGATTAAATTACTTAAACTCCCTTGTCCAACAACCAATCCACCAAAATCGTTTGGCGTACTACTATTAATTGTAATTGAATGGCCGTTTTGGATTGTCACAATTCCTGCTCCTGCAAATTGCCCAGGAAAGCCTTGAGGCTCAGTCCCTGAAGGCAATGCCCAAGTAGCCCCATTAAAATATTGCCAACTTGCAAGACTTGTCCAATTTCCAGATCCTGTAGAGCGATAATCCCCAACTGATTGAGAAAACATACCATTTGCAAACAAAAACAAAACAAAAAGAAAAAAATTAGTCTTGAGTAAAGTTGTCTTCATATTCATACAGCAGATTAAGAGATTAGGCACTCCAATTATTGATAAATAAAAGAAATATCAATAGGCTAAAAAAATTTAGTCGTCAATCTACTTTTTTCCTCGCCAAAGAGCTCTTTTTCCTACTATAAAAAAATGAACTGCCTAAAAACGTTAGTTTTCAAACACATAGCTGCCAAATAAAATCCCAAACAACAGCACTAAATGAAAATTATTTCCTTGATAAAAGAACCCGTTTAAACAAAAACAGAGTTGTTATTACCCTCTACTAAAAGCATTACCATGAAGGTCTACTGCAAAAATTAATAGACCAGAAACGACATTGGACACTAAAATTAAATTAGCCTAATATTATAACTGCATTAAGACCTTTTTCGTAATCTCCAATAATTAGAAGTGCGCCACAAAAAAAATCTCTTGAATTAATGGCCTATTGTGCAATTACAATCTCATAAAAACCCCACGTTTTCGCAATCGGGTTTCCATAACCTTTCTAATTTACTAATTAAAATGAACCAAGATTTTTAGCCGAAACACCTATAGAAATCATTTCTTTTAAAAGGTAAAAACTCCATAAAAAATAAAACAAGGTCGTCATCTTGTATTAAAATCAGCTAAAAAAACTGATATACATTATTTTACAATCCATTTTCCATCAAAAACTCGTAATTTATTGACAGTAAGTAAAGAAATTTTTTCCCTGAACACATCAATTTAATATAGCAACTAGTACCCTATATTGACTAGAAATACTTAATTTCCCCACTTCAAAAATTAAAAATGAAGGAAGTATATTCCATAAAAGAGGCTACAAACAAAATTGAGCATTATTGTGCCTATCAAGAACGTTGTCACGAAGAAGTAGTCTCTAAATTATGGAGTATGAAACTGGATTCACAAGAAATTGATGAAATTATTGTTTATCTGATTGGTTCTAATTTCCTTAACGAAAGTCGCTTTGCCTGCAGTTTTGCTAGGGGAAAGCATCGTATCAAGCACTGGGGAAATATTAGAATTGTAAACGAATTAAAGTTCCGAAAGATTTCGACCTATAATATCAATTTAGCACTCAAAGAAATTACTACAGAAGAATATACTGCTACTTTTCATTCCTTGGCCGAAAGGCATTGGGAGACCATTCGAGAAACCAATTCGTTAAAAAAGCGAAAGAAATTTTGCGATTACCTACTTAGGCGGGGATTCGAGAGCAATTTAGTTTACGAGAAAGTGAAAGATTTAGAAAGCGATTCAATATAGCTTACAAAGACAACAAAATACTCACCGCATTACCACCAAAACCTACTGCATTTACCATCACTTTCTTAATGGATTTGGTTTGAATTTGCGCTTTTGCAAAAGGAACTCCAATAAAGGTATCATGTTGCATCATCAGGATCGCTAATTCTAAACTCAACATCCCCGAAGCCCCAAAAGTGTGTCCTATTTTCCACTTATTAGTCGTGAGCAACGGTAGGCTTTCGCCAAAGACAATCCCGATCGCTTTATATTCGGACAAATCGCCCTTTATAGTTCCCGGAGCATGCATCACGATCACATCGACTTCAGAAGGATCTGTATTTTGCAGGGCCATTTTCATTGATTTTTGAAAACAAGTTGCTTCCGCAGAAATGGATATGTTATGTTCTAAAATTTCAGTACCATATCCTATAGCTTCTACATAAGCCACGGCATTTTCCTTTCTTCCTATTTCGAGACAGCAAACAGCTGCACCTTCACCCAGAATCATGGTGTTTTGGGTTTTATCTAAATCCAATGCGCGATTAGGGAAGTCCTCGTCACTTCTGGAATATATTTTCAATGCCCGCATTTGCGCAATGGTAAAGTCGGTTAAAGGCGCTTCGCTTCCTCCCACCAGAAATTTATCAGCCATACCTGCTTTTAACCAAGCCACCCCATTTAAAACAGCATGCAACGCCGTCGAACAAGTGATTGAGTGTGAGATTTCTGGGCCTGTACTTTGTAAATCATGAGCCACCCAAGAAGAAATATTCCCTAAGGTAGTTGTTGGCGAAGCTAAGGTTTGAGCTTTACCGGTTTCTAAATACTCCTGATGGTGTTTTTCGAATAAATCCGTCGCACCGCGAGAAGAACCAATATTAATTCCGAACACATCGTCTGGATTCCAACCTGCATTTTTAATTGCTATACGCGAAGCAGCCATTGCATATAAAACAGACTTGTCGAGAAACTTGTATTTAACATCCGACTGTTTCAATAAAGAAACTGCTTCATTTGAATTTTCATTGAGCTTCGCAACTAGAGTCTTTGAACCATCTAAATCATGCTCCGTAAAACAATGATCTGAAATTTGGTATTTCTCCCAAACCGTTTTTGAATCATTGCCTAATGGAGAAATGGAAGCTATAGCCGTTATGGAAATTGTTTTTGACAAAATATTTTATTTAGCCGCAAAGGTCGCAAAGTTTTCTGCAAAGTTCACAATGGTTCTGTAAAAATAATAAAGTCGAAGCGTACCTTATTGTTAAAAAAATTAGACTATTTCCAACGCATTCTCGACTACATCGTACACTTTTTGCAATTGTGCATCGGTAATAACATAAGGCGGCAAAATGTAAATTATATTACCTACTGGACGCAGGATAATTCCGTTTTCAATAAAGAAATTATAGAGTTTGTTGCGCAACGATCCGTAATAACTAGCTACACTCTCGGTTTTTATTTCTAAGGCAAAAATAACACCTAATACTCGCGTTGTAACCACTTTCGGATGGGATTCAACACGATTAATAAAACTCAAATGACTTTTATTAATTCGAGCAATATTATGTTGCATTTCATCAGTTTCCAATAGTTTCAAGCTCGCCAAAGCCGCAGCACAACCCGTTGGGTTAGCCGTAAAAGTATGACCATGAAAAAGGGCTTTATTCACATCTTCATCATAAAAACCATCAAATATTTCTTGAGTAAAACTTGTAATCGCCATTGGAATCGCTCCACCAGTCAGCGCTTTAGATAGACACATCATGTCTGGCGATTCTTGAAGATAATTACTGGCAAAATTTCGACCCGTTTTACCAAAACCCGTCATCACTTCATCCGCGATAGTAAAGACTTGGTGTTTTTTGCAAATAGAAATCAGTTTATCTAATTCGGATGCTTCGTACATCACCATCCCTGCCGCACCTTGAACCAAAGGCTCAAAAATAAATGCAGCATATTCCTTGGTGGCAACCAAATTTTCTAACGTTTCAATACTTTGCTTCTCATTTCCTGCAGTTGGCACCGGAATACGCACTACTTCAATCATGGAGTCTTTAAAAGCTTCCACGAAAAAAGAAATTCCGCTTGCCGCCATAGCACCAAAAGTATCGCCATGAAAAGCATTTTCGAAAGCTATAATCTTAGTTTTCTTGATTCCATTATTATAAAAAAACTGCATGGCTACTTTAATTGCAATTTCAACAGCAGTAGATCCATTATCAGAATAAAAAAGTTTCTGTTGGTTTTTAGGTAATATCGCCGTTAACTTCTCCGACAATAAAACTGCCGGTTCATGCGTAAACCCGCCAAAAAGAACATGCTCAAGCGTCGTAAGTTGTTTGTAAATCGCATCAGCGATGATCGGATTACTGTGCCCAAAAGGATTGACCCACCAGGATGCAATAGCATCTATGTATTCTTTTCCATCTTCATCCCAAAGCAAAGCTCCTTGCCCTTTTGTAATGGCGATATGTGCTTGCGCGGTTTTATGTTGGGTATACGGATGCCAATTATGCTTTTGATCTCTTTCTGATAGGCTCATTTAACTATAGCTTACTGATTATTAAATTATAAATTTTTCAGATTGTCTCTAAACAAATCTGCGTAATACTTTACTACATTTTGGTCAAAATAAGGCTCTTGCTCAATTCTGCCAATACACTTCACTGCTGTTTTGCTTAAGATGATTGATTCGGTAGCTTTGTTCTCGTCTCCGCTAAAGATGATTCCAGCAATGTGTAGCTTTCTACTTTTCAAAGCTTCAATAGTTAGTAAGGTATGATTTATACTCCCTAAATAATGGCGAGAAACTACAATCACCTTATAATCGGGCTGTATTAAATCAATCACGCAATCTAAATGATTCAAAGGTACAAAAACACCACCGGCACCTTCTATAACGAGATGATTATCCGTAGTAGGTTCCGTTATTTTTTCTAATTCGATAGGAATTCTATCAATTTCTGCAGCCAGATGTGGACTTGCAGCTGTATTCAAAGCATACGCATTAGGGTGGAATATAGATTTGCTGTTTGAAACTTTAGATTTCACTTTGTGCGTGTCTGAATTTTCTAAATCACCCGCTTGGATCGGTTTCCAATAATCAGCTTCTAAAGCCTCTGTTATGATTGACGATGCAATCGTTTTCCCTACATCAGTTCCGATTCCTGTTATAAATAGTTTCATATAAATTAGCCCGCGGATAATACTGATTTTACAGATTATCACTTATTATTTAAATTCTTTTTTCTGTCGTTTGTATATATAATACGTTTAAATTATGGCTCTTCACCAAAATTTAATAAAAGTCCAACTTCAATTTCTATTGCTTTTAGATAATTCATTAATTGCGCAACGTGAACATTCATAAGTAACTCGCAAGCTTTCAATTCAATTATAGATTTATTCTCAATTACCAAATCAGAATAATACTCCCCAATCAATTGACCCTTTAAATAGACCTTTATCGGAGTTTACGCTTCAACTTTATATCTATTATTCTTTAATTCAAAATACATCGCATTTTGATATATTTTTTCTAAAACCCATATCCAAACTGATTTTATCTATCATAATATACTTTTAAAATATCTTCTGTTATTTTTTTATGTAATAAATCACTCATTTTAAATCCGTGGGCAAAAAATAAATGTACCTAATAAATTCAATATTTCTGTTATTTCTTCCTGTGTGTTATAACTATGCAAACAAAACCGAAGTCGCTCCTGTCCTTCAGGAACCGTAGGCGAAAGTATCGCTTTAACATCAAACCCATTTTCCTGAAATTGTCTTGCCATTTTTTTTACATTTGCATTCCCTGGAATAATCGCAGATTGAATAGCCGACTTGCTTCGAACAAACAACGGTTTTAAACCTAATAAATTCTTTTGTTGATTGAAATGAATGATGTTAAGACGGAGTTTTTCAATGTTTTCTTTTTCTGTTTCCAAAGACTGATACGCCATTAAAATCGTGGCTACCGAATGTGGTGATAAAGCGGTGGTATAAATAAAGCTTCGCGCAAAATTCACTAAATAGCTTTTAAGATCAGAAGAACCTAAGACAACGGCTCCATGACAACCCAATCCTTTTCCGAACGTCATGATTCTGGCAAAAACATACTCTTGCAAATTCAACATTTGAATCAGTCCTTCGCCATTATCTCCAAAAACACCTAATGCATGCGCTTCATCAATAACCAAAAAGCAATTGTATTTATTAGAAACAGCAATTAATTCTTCAAGATTAGGCGTGTCGCCATCCATGGAGAAAACACTTTCAGTAACAATATAAATAGTAACGCCAAGATTGCGCTGAATTAACTTTTCGAGCGCTTCAAAGTCATTATGAGTAAACTTATACGCTTTAGCATTAGAAAGGCTAATTCCGTCCCGAATAGAAGCGTGACAGAGTTCGTCATATACTATCAGATCTCCTTTTTGAGGAACAGAACTGAAAAAACCCACATTAGCGTCGTAACCAGAATTAAATAGTAAAGCAGCGTCTGATTGATGAAACTGGGCAATAGAATTTTCGGTTGTTTGGTATAACGGATGATTTCCTGAAATTAACCGGGAACCTGTTGCTCCATTTTGAGTAAACCTATGATCAACTAAATACTGATGTGTGGCATTGAAAATGTCCCTTGATTTAGAAAAACCAATATAATCATTAGAATTAAAGTCTGTCAAAGCAGTTGCTTTTGGTAATATCCTAAGCGCATTTTCTGCTTCGCGAACAATTAATTTTTGAGTAAGATTTTGCGGTAATTCCATATGGTCAAATTTAGAAATTTATCCCTTAATTCAAGCACTATTTTTTTTAGCCCGGATTGCAGTGAAAATCCTTTTGTCCCGATTTTTATCGGGGCAAAAGATTGCAACGAAAAGCCGGAATAGCTCCAAAAAAAAAGCCAAACAGTACTGTTTGGCTTTTTTACTTTATTTAGAATTGTCCTAGTCAACTAAAACAATTACTTTATTGTCTTTCATTTCTAACGTTCCAGATGAAATAGATAAAGTGTAATTTTGATCATCTACTTTCGTAAACAAAGCAACTACTTCTTTACTAAACACTAAACTTGGAGCAGTAATACTTACCGTTCCTTTTTGAAGTAATGAAACTATAGGCGCGTGATTATTTAAAATTTGAAAACTTCCATCAACACCAGGTACAGATATTGAAGTTATTTCTCCTTTGAACAATGATGCTTCCGGTGATACTATTTCTAAAATCATAATTTTTAAAATTCCAAATTTTAAATTCCAAATCCCAATTGTTGGAATTTGGAATTTTATTTTTTTGAGTTTATCAAGCTTTGCTTGTTTTATGCTTCCGCTAACATTTTTTCTCCAGCTTCGATAGCTTCTTCAATAGTACCTTTAAGGTTAAAAGCTGATTCTGGTAGGTGATCTAACTCACCATCGATAATCATATTAAATCCTTTGATAGTGTCTTTGATATCAACTAAAACTCCTTTTAAACCTGTAAATTGCTCTGCAACATGGAATGGTTGAGATAAGAAACGTTGAACACGACGTGCTCTAGAAACCGCTAATTTATCTTCTTCCGATAATTCTTCCATACCTAGAATCGCAATAATATCTTGCAATTGTTTGTATTTTTGAAGAATCTCTTTTACTCTTTGTGCACAGTCATAATGCTCATCACCAAGAATTTGTGGTGTTAAGATACGAGAAGTAGAATCTAACGGATCAACCGCTGGATAAATACCAAGCTCAGCAATCTTACGAGACAATACTGTAGTTGCATCAAGGTGAGCAAAAGTTGTTGCTGGTGCTGGATCTGTTAAATCATCTGCAGGTACGTAAACCGCTTGTACAGATGTAATAGAACCTTTGTTTGTAGATGTGATACGTTCTTGCATCGCTCCCATTTCGGTAGCTAATGTTGGTTGGTATCCTACTGCAGATGGCATACGACCTAAAAGTGCCGAAACCTCAGAACCTGCTTGTGTAAAACGGAAGATATTATCAACGAAAAACAAAACGTCTTTCCCTTGATCTGTTCCTGCTCCATCACGGAAATACTCAGCGATAGATAGTCCTGAAAGTGCTACACGAGCACGAGCTCCAGGTGGCTCATTCATTTGTCCGAAAACGAAAGTAGCTTTAGACTCTCTCATTCCTGGCATATCTACTTTAGATAAATCCCATCCTCCATTTTCCATAGAGTGCATGAATTCATCACCGTATTTTATAATTCCTGACTCTAACATCTCACGAAGTAAGTCATTTCCTTCACGTGTTCTTTCTCCTACTCCTGCGAATACAGAAAGTCCACCGTGACCTTTTGCGATATTGTTAATCAACTCTTGGATCAACACTGTTTTACCAACACCTGCACCACCGAACAATCCAATTTTACCCCCTTTTGAGTAAGGCTCAATTAAATCAATTACTTTAATACCTGTGAATAACACTTCAGATGAAGTTGATAGATCCTCGAATTTAGGAGCTTGACGGTGAATTGACATTCCGTTTTCTCCTGTTTTTGGCAAGTTTCCTAGACCATCGATTGCATCTCCGATTACGTTGAATAAACGACCGTAAACATCAGCACCAATCGGCATTTGGATAGGATTTCCTGTTCCAACTACTTCATAACCTCTACTCAAACCATCTGTTGAGTCCATCGAAATGGTACGAACGGTGTTTTCACCAATGTGAGATTGTACTTCAAGCACTAATAAAGTACCATCTTTTTTTGTGATTTCTAACGAATCATAAATTTTTGGAAGTTCAACATCTACGCCGTTGAAAACTACGTCAACTACTGGGCCAATGATTTGGGCAACTTTTCCTATTACTTTTGACATTACTTATGTATTTATTAAATAGCTATTTAGGTTTATGAAATAGAACTAACCGATTCGTATCGATTAGACCCTTTTATCAGGGTGCAAAGATAATTTTTTAAAATAAAAAATCAATATTTTTTTATATAAAAAACACGAAAAAATAAAAAGGTGTTTTTTAAATGAAAACTGATCTCAATAAAGCGGTACTAAAACAAAAACCATTCGACTTTCGACGAATGGTTTTTCATTTTTTATTTAAACAGCTTTAAATTAAAGTGATTTTGGAAACATAATACGATAATTACTTAAATCAACTCCTTTAAGATTTGAACCGTAAGTCATATTAATCGCTTCAATAAATTTGTTTGCAATTAGAGCATAACCCCTTGGACTTGGGTGAACCCCATCCAAAGAAAATCCTCCTCCTGTAACAAAAGTACTAGTAACCGTATAACCATTCGCAGTAACACCTCCACTTACTAATTTATCCATCAAAGCCTTAGCATCTACAAAAGCTAATCCTTTAGCTGTTGCTGCCGCTTTAATTGTTACGTTAAAAGCATCTGTAGCTATTCTCAACTCTTCAATTTCAGCAGGAATTAACACATGCTTATCTGCTAAGGGATAGCTGATACCATATTTTCCAAGTGTAGCAGGAATCCCCGGAGGAAGCGCTGCAGCTGTTCCAATCACACCTTTAGTACTTAAAGGGATTAAATCCCCTATTTTTGTTTGCCTAACTTTACCAAAGGTCGCCCCAAGATAGGGAGCCAAAGCTGCCAATTGAGGACTACCACTATTTTGCGCTGCAAAAGTAATTGAAGCACTTAGGTCAGATAATGATTCGTCTTTGATTAAAAGAGGGCTGGCCGCAGTTGGAGTTAATAATTTAATTCTATCACCAGCACCTAATGCAGTTAAAATTTGATTTAATGGGCCATACAACGAAGCATTTAAAGCACCTATAGTCGCAACATCACCTGCACTAACAGCAGGCTGAGCTTTTAACTCATCCCCATCAACAAAATAAGTGTATGGAGCAACAGGAGCAATAGGAATTGTTGTGAAATTTGGCAAAGTATTTACATATGGCAAATTTGCAATTACTCCTTTTGCACCTTTTTCAGTTAATTTATTAATCAGCTCATTATATGAAGCATCAAATCCTACACCGATACCCCCTGCTGAAGGAGTTATTTTATCAATCGCAAGATCACCACCCGCCAGAGCATACCCTAAAACATCATTACCACCTATCCACACAGAAAAGAAACTAGGAGTTTGTGTTAATGCATCTGCCAAAGCCGTAGTACCAGCTCCAGAAGCAAATCTTGCAAAATATGGATTCCCTAATGAACTACCATAACCAGGCATCACTAAATTAATACATTTTGCACCAGGTATTCCCATATTATTAAATTGTCCAGTCAACTTAGCTGTTATCGAAGTCGTTGTAGGCCCAACAACTGGAGCAGGACCAGCTCCAACTGTTAAGCTTCCTGGGAAAAAATAGAGCCTTGTTCCAAATTGAGGAATCTGAACACCTCCGATAGAAAACCCTCCAATATTATCTGACATAAGCGGAGTTGTGAATGCTCCCCCGCCTACTAACGCGAACTGCTGAGACAAAATATTTGGATAAGCACCCTCTTGTCCTTTTATAAACAAAGCACTATCACTGTAACCTGCAGCAAAAGAGTCTCCTAATGCTACATATTTTGAAAAATTAGCAGAACCAGCCGTAAGAGCCATTCCATCAGATGAATCAGGATTTATTACCGCATCATCATTATTACATGCTACAAAGCTTAATGAAACCAGTAGTAGCCATTTGAAATTTTTTATCATGGTTGTATTTTTTTTAAAATTTAATAAGTATTACGGGTTAATTGTCCAAGAAGCAAAATATTGTTGCCCTATTAATCCAGCACCTAATACTTGTGCATACTCTTTCCCTCCAATATTTGAAGCTCCTAACTTAAGTGTTGATTTTAACTTAGGAAATTCATAATTGATTTGAGCGTCAATCACAGTAGCAGCATCGATCACACCATCTACCATTGTAGATTGCCATAAATACGCAGTACTATATCTTCCACTTACATTAAAACCAAAGTTTTTAAATAATTTTTCGTTTCCAAATGATGCTTTTACTTTATGTTTCGGCGTATTAAACCCAGCTTCAAAACTAGGATCTTTCGCTTGATCATATTTAAATTCAGCATAATTATAATTAACACCTACTTCAAAATCTCTGTATACTTTTCTAGATAAACCTAAACCAAAACCAAGTGATTTAATCTCAACACCTGTGTTTGTGTACAATTGAAAAACTCTAGTATCTCCATTTTTCAAAGCTTGTAAAGCCTTCACTCCTTCTGGATTAGTTAACCCACCTCCATCTAAAGCATCTCCATATAAAGGAGCTACCACATTAAGGTTACCAATAAAGTCATTGTAAATATTATAGTAGCCATTAACATCAACAGAAACTCCTTCAATAAACGAACGATACCCTAATTCAAAAGCCTTTACTGTTTCCGGTTTAACATAATTAATATTGGTTTTCACTAGCTTACTAGCATCTCCACCCACCCCAAACGCAGCTGCTGACGAAGCTGTATAAGAATTATCATATGCTATCTGACCCGTAATAGCAATTGTAGATTGTCCTTGATTAACCAACTGGCCATTAGTCGAAATAGATAATGTTTCACTATATCTAGCTAAGTTATCTGGAGCCGACCCTAATAAAACTGCACTTCCTACATTAAATCCTATATACTGATCTTGCGTAGATGGATTTCTAAAACCGGTTTGAAACGACCCTCTAAAATTATGCCTTCTACTTTCACCACCAGAATATACAAGAGACACCCTTGGCGAAATATTTCCATCATAATTTTGTGCTTTATCATAACGCACAGATCCCGTAAATTTCAATCTGTCATCCATTAATTTTTTTGTCAACTGCGTATAAGCGCCATACTCATTATAATATATTGGCCCATTTGCATCTGTATATATTCTTCCACCAGAGTTTAACTGATATTGTCTAAAAGATCCCCCTACCTGAATTTCGGCAAAATCAATCAGCTCTCTAAAGTTATAATTTGCATCTGAATGATATATTCTAGAATTATCAACCAATTTAGATCCAGAAAGAACATTCGCTTCATTAGTCACTTTATTAAAAGCGGCTTTAAACTCAGGTGTTCCAGGCAATAATCTAGTTCCTCTTGGTGCACTTGGATCTTTCAGATCTATATTAGGAATCAGACCTAGTCCTGCTGGAGAAATATTGTAATCTGCAAAATTTCTAGCAGCTATATGTGCTTCTTTACCATTAAGCCCTAATATAAGAGAACTATTTGCATAAGCATTTCCATAATCTGTGAACCAGTTCTTGTCAGACTTCGCTAATCTATTTATATTAAGACCTGTAAAAAGCATATCATATGAATTTCCACCATCTTCTGTGGTAGTATACCCTCTTACGAAAAAGTTTTTTCCTTTTATTTCTAATTTATGTTGTTGCATAAAAAAATTATTCAGGTAATACCTATTCGCACCCTGATAAACGGCATTACCAAAACCAAATTTACTTTGCCAAATCACTTCTAAATTATCATTCCCTAAAGGCCTGTAGTGAAGCGAAAAGTCGATTTTAGTATTACTTGCTTTATTATCTGTCAAATCAGTCTCATTGTAACCTGTTCTAGAAACCTTATCACTAGGTAAAGTTGGCGCGGTAATAACTATAGCAGCTTCATCTCCATATACATTAATCCCATCATAACCGTAATGACTTCTATCTCTTCCTGCAACGGTTTTATCGTTATAGTTTGTAGCATACCAGTCTGTACCACGCAAATACGTAAAGTTAGCTTTAGCAGCTAATTTTGAACTAAAAGCATGTGCCATTCTAATTCCATAGTCAACATAATCATTAGAACCAGCAGCCTTTTGACTTGTTTGTCCAAATTTAGCATAAGCAGTAATTCCCGGACTTGTAAACGGGCTTTTACTGTTCATAAACAAAACACCATTAAATGCATTTGCACCATACAAGGCAGAAGAGGCCCCTGGTAATAGCTCAACACTTTGAACATCAATTTCCGAAACTCCAATCAGGTTTCCTAACACGAAGTTTAATAAAGGAGAAGAGTTATCCATTCCGTCAACTAACTGCATGAAACGGGTATTTGCCACAGTTGCAAAACCACGGGTATTAACCGATTTAAAAGACAAACTACTTGTATTCATTTGTACTTCTTTCATGTTTTCTAAACCGTCATAAAAAGAAGCAGATGCCGTCTTTTTAATATCAGCAATTCCCATTCTTTCTATGGTAACCGGAGATTCTAAAACTCTTTCAGGAGTTCTCGAAGCCGACACCACAATCTCATTAAGTAAGTTTGCCTCATCTTTTAGAACAATACTTATTTTTTGATTGTTAGAAGTAACACTTACTTTAGTTGAATTAAACCCAACACTTGAAATTTCGATCACATAAGGCAACCGGATTGATGAGTTAAGAGTAAAATTTCCATCACCGTCAGTAACTGCGCTAGCGGCACTTCCAAGGACTTTAACATTGGCTCCTATAACTGCTTGATTATCACTATCAGTGACTGTGCCTGAAATTGAATTTTGAGCAAAACTTAAGCTGCAAAAAAACAATGACAAAAAAAGTAAATACATTTTCATTTGGTTGAATTTTATTGATTTAGATGACCAAAGTACAATTATTTTTAATATTAATAAAAAAAGGTTAAAAAAATTTCATTATTGTTACCTTTTTAGCGTCATTTTAACTTTTTCTATATTGTCATTTTATCAATTAAACCTAAAAATTCAGTCCTAAAATACCGAAATACTATGCATACATATAAAATATGTTAAAAAATTACGTTTATGATAAAAATTAAGCTTTTAAAAAAAGTTTTAAACAAAAAAAAAGCAAGATTCACATCTTGCTTTTTTTTCTGAATTTATTTAATTCCTTATTCTACTGTTACCGATTTTGCCAAATTTCTTGGCTGATCTACATTACAGCCTCTCATCACCGCGATATGGTATGATAAAAGTTGTAATGGTATTGTTGTAATCAACGGAGACAAGGCATCTGAAGTTTCAGGAATTTCAATCACATAGTCTGCTAACTCCCGAACTTGAGTGTCGCCCTTAGTTACTATGGCAATAATTCTTCCACTTCTAGATTTAATTTCTTGTATATTACTTACAATCTTATCATAATGGCCTTGCTTTGGAGCAATGACCACTACCGGCATCTGCTCATCAATTAAAGCAATTGGTCCGTGTTTCATTTCCGCTGCAGGGTAACCTTCAGCATGAATATAAGATATCTCCTTAAGTTTTAAAGCTCCTTCAAGTGCAACCGGAAAATTATAACCCCTTCCTAAATATAAACAGTTAGGCGCGTCTTTAAAAGTAGCTGCAATTTCTTTTGCACGATCGTTAGTTTCCAAAGCTTCTTTTACTTTCTCGGGAATTAACTCCAACTCCTGCAAGTACATATGGAAATCTGAAAGAGATAGCGTTCCTTTGGCTTTAGCTAGACGCAAAGCAATCATTGTCAACACAGTAATTTGTGTTGTAAACGCTTTAGTAGATGCAACACCTATTTCTGGGCCAGCATGCGTATAAGCACCAGCATGAGTTTCTCTGGAAATTGAAGAACCAACTACATTACAAACTCCAAAAACAAATGCTCCTTGTTCCTTTGCTAATTTAATCGCAGCCATAGTATCGGCTGTTTCGCCAGATTGCGAGATAGCAATTACTATATCGTTGCTATTGATTATTGGGTTTCTATATCTAAATTCTGACGCATATTCTACTTCTACGGATATCCTTGCGAACTCTTCAAAAATATATTCAGCTACTAAACCAGCATGCCATGATGTACCGCACGCCACTATAATAATTCTATCTGCATTTAGGAACTTTTCTAAATTATCCTCCACACCAGACATCTGAATAATTCCTTCATTGGCATGCAACCTACCTCTATAAGTATCCTTTATAACACTCGGTTGTTCGTATATCTCTTTTAACATAAAATGATCGTAACCCCCTTTTTCAATTTGCTCCAAATTCATTTGAAGCTCCTGAATATAAGGGTCTACCAAAGAATCATCTTTGATCTTTCTTACTTTCATAGATTTATGCAACCTAATAACTGCCATTTCACCATCTTCTAAATAGACTGCATTCGAAGTGTATTCAATAAATGGAGAAGCATCTGAAGCGATAAAATACTCTCCTTCACCAATACCAATTGCCAAAGGACTTCCTAGACGAGCTGCTACAATTTCATCTGGTTTTTTTTTATCAAAAACAGCAATCGCATAAGCACCTACCACTTGGTTAAGAGCAATTTGAACTGCTTTTCCTAGTTTAATATTTTCCTTCTTTTGTATTTCTTCAATAAGGTTAACTAATACTTCTGTATCCGTATCGGAATGAAAAGTATACCCTCTTTTTATTAATTCTACTTTTAGAGGAGCGTAATTCTCAATAATTCCATTATGAATTATTACTAACTCTCCCGAGTTAGAAAGGTGAGGATGTGAATTTACATCATTGGGAATACCATGTGTTGCCCAACGAGTATGTCCTATCCCGATTGTTCCGTTAGTAGTAATTTCTTTTGAAGCCTTTGCTTCAAGATCCACAACTTTTCCTTTTGTCTTACACAATTTAATGGCATCGCCATCATATATCATTACACCTGCGCTATCATAACCTCTGTACTCGAGTCTTTTTAATCCTTTCATAACAATAGGATAAGCTTCTCTATGCCCTATATAACCAACAATTCCGCACATATCTTATAATTAATTAGGTTTTGTATAATAAATTTCCAGTTTCAATCTTTTATCGTCTGCGACTGTTGATTTACCTCCGTAAAGGACTGTTCCTAAAGGACTCATAACAGAGGACTTAGGCAACTGAGATATAAAGTCATTTGCTGTTTTTAACTTATATGAAGTTATCGTATTTGTCGGATTTATATCTTCTGTAATTACTACACCTAGTTTGACATTAGTAGCCTCAACGTTTTTAATTAAATTTCTAATATGATTAGTTATTCTAAATTTATAAGTATTATCGTCTGTTTTTTCAGTATTTAAAATACCACTAAAAACAACTCTTCCATTCTTCGTATTTGTTCCCGAAGTTTGATCATTAATATAATCTGAAAGTGGGAGATTACTATTTAAATCATAAATGTAAATACGATTAGGCTTAGAAGCACCTCCTAAAGCAGTTGCATCAACATGAAAAACAAGACTAGCTTCATTAATTAACCATCCACTTTCTCTAATTGTCGCTAACTCTGTAGCATTAAATAATTCTAAAATTGCCATTGATCCTTCGCCTCCTTTTAGATACAATTTACTATCTCCAAGTGTTTTGTTAACATTTGCTGAGTTGGTTGCATCAGCATAGGAAGTAACAGTATTACTTTGATCCAACAAACTCACTTTATTTCCAGTAAACTTCAACACAATAGATTTTTCAACTCTAGTAGCATCCGTTAGAGAAGTATCTTCTTTGTATGTTATTGTTATTTTACCATCTTTTAAATCTAACAAAGCCATATTAGAAGGACTACTACCAGATTTTGCAACGTTAAAATACAACCCTCTGAAGTATTCCTTAAAAACATCGTTGTTAATTAATTTACCAGAAGCTGAACTTCCAAAAATTTTAGCTGCAAAGTAATCCTTATTCAAATCTAAACGCATCCATGGACCAAAACGAGTAACAACCTCTTTCCCATCGGTACCAGTAACTGTTGTTTTATAATCAGCAGCACTGAAGAAAAAAGCATCATTTTGACTTACATCCGAAGAATTATTCAAACGATTGCCCACTTTGACGGTGTTAAAATCAGAATTTTGATTCGTATAATATTTTTGCGCTTCTAGAAAACCAGTAGCTGGATCTAAATCCCTCATAAAATAACCAGACTCATACACGTTCAACATGATTTTTGCGTCTGTACCGCCATAAATTGAGTCTAAAGTAAATGTTCTGTCACCGTTAGTATCAGTAGATTTTAAAGTTTTAAAGTACGGAATCGTTAAAACCACACTCTCAATTACTGGATTATTTCCAATCGTTGGATTTGCCGATTCTAAAACTATTTGAGTTGCAAAATTTGCCGTGGTAGTACCAAAAGCAGGATTATCATAAACCCCTAGCGCATTTACATCAAGATTATTAGACTGTATAGGCCCTATTTTTTGATTATAAGCCACAACATTCGACGAGTATTTTACAAAATCAAAATGGTTATCTCCCAACAACCCATCTCCAATTGAATTATAATCTTTATCACATGAATAAAGAAAAACAACACACGCCACTAATAGAATTTTCTTAAAAAAAGAATTATTGTACATATTCGATAATAAAAGTTTAAATTGATAGAACCTCGTCTTTATAAAAATTGGTATACGCTTCCGCGAACTCGTCTTTAGGGACGAAAGGTAAAAAAGGTTTTCCTGAAGATTCTATAAATTTTGTTAAACTTGGAGACAGACTATCTGAAGCGATAATAACAGCATCAGAATGTTTAATCGTTGCTCTTATAATACTTTCATAATCTGGCGTTTCTAAATCAGCAATAGCATCCAAAGGAACTCCGTCCAGTTTAATTTTCTTAACCATTTCTGCATCTAGAGTACCTTCAAATGACTGACTATAGACAGAAGTAACGATTTTTGTGTCAGAAAATAACGCTTCGTTTTTATAATAATGTTTCATGTAGATTGGCAACATTGCCGCCATCCAGCCATGAACATGAATAATATCAGGAACCCAATTCAGTTTTTTCACTGTCTCAACAACACCTTTTGCAAAGAAAATAGCACGCTCATCATTGTCTGCATACATCTCTCCTTCTTCATCAGCGAATGTTGCTTTCCTTTTAAAATACTCATCATTGTCAATAAAGTACACTTGTATCCTTTCTTTAGGTATACTAGCCACCTTTATTATCAAGGGCATATCCAAGTCATTCACAACTAAATTCATTCCTGAAAGCCTAATTACCTCATGTAACTGATGTCTCCTCTCATTAATATTCCCATATCTAGGCATAAAAATTCTGATTTGCCCACCTTGATCATTAATCATCTTTGGTACGTCATAAGACATTAAAGAGACCTCATTCTCAGCCAGGTAAGGCACCACTTCAGATGATACATATAATATCCTCTTATCTTTCATATTGTAAATTGCTTAATTTATTGGTAATAAAAACCATGCAAAATTACAAAAATTTATGCAGTTATTAACTAATATATTATGTTTGCACTAAATTTAAACAAAACACCCATGCCTATTTTCTATGGAAAAGCAGCTTTAATAGACTATTTAAAATCTATTAAGACCCCAAATTCTACCATTGGTTTTGTTCCTACTATGGGTGCATTACATCAAGGACATCTTTCTTTAATGCAACAATCACTGGCAGAGAATGACAATACCGTGGTTAGCATTTTTGTAAATCCTACACAGTTTAACAATCCCGAGGATTTGTTAAAATACCCAAGAACATTAGACGCAGATATTGAAAAAATAAACAACTTAAATAGTGATATTATTTTATACGCCCCTACCGTAGATGATATTTACGAAGGAAAAGTACTATCGCTTACATTTAATTTTGATGGGCTAGAAAATCAGATGGAAGGAAAATTCAGACCAGGCCACTTTGACGGAGTAGGAACAATCGTGAAACGCCTTTTTGAAATAGTAATGCCTACAAATGCTTATTTTGGAGAAAAAGATTTCCAGCAGTTGCAAATTGTAAAAAAGATGGTTACGAAAAATAACCTTGAAGTAAACGTAATTGGATGCGCCATTTATAGAGAACCTAATGGTCTTGCTATGAGCTCCAGAAACGAACGATTGACAGATCAAGAACGTGCAAATGCGGCTTTAATTTTCACAACTTTAAATCTCGCCAAAGAAAAATTCAAAACAAATAGCGCCACAGCCGTAACGAAATGGGTAGAAAAATCTTTCGACACAAGTACCCCTTTTGAATTAGAATATTTTCAAATTGCAGATGAAACAACACTTAGGCCTTGTTTAAGGAAAAGTAACATTAAAAAATACCGCGCTTTTATCGCGATTACTATCAATAACATAAGATTGATTGACACCATTTCATTAAATTAATTTACTTTTGTAGCATGCAAATTCAAGTATTAAAATCAAAAATTCATCGGGTAAAAGTAACCGGAGCCGATTTAAATTATATCGGGAGTATTACTATTGATGAAACCCTCTTAGAAGCATCAAACATCATTGAAGGCGAGAAAGTTTCCATTGTAAACATTAACAATGGAGAACGATTTGAAACATATGCTATAAAAGGACAGCGTAATTCCGGTGAAATAACTTTAAATGGTCCCGCTGCCAGAAGAGTCCAAAAAGAAGACATCATCATTATTATTTCCTATGCTACCCTCGAATTTGAAGAAGCAAAAACGTTCAAGCCTTGGATTATTTTTCCAAATGAAAACGATAATTCTTTAACCTAAAAATTTATAGCACGCGAGTTTCCTTCAATTTACAACAGTATCTTGAAGGCTCGTTCTATTGTTTGATGCTGCCGAATCAATCTTTTAGCACAAATTTGTTTTAAACATTCTAATTTTTAATTAAAGTAAATAAAGCATTATATTGCTAGTTCATTTAGAATAAAATTAATTATACAAACCGCTCTAAATCATGAAACAGCTATTCCTTTTGCTCTTCGTCACTTTTTCAATGCTTTCTCAAAAAACTTCAGAAGCATTTATTTCTACCAAGTTGGGAGAAACACGCCAAATAACCGTGGGACTACCTTCTACTTATGCCCTTAATCCAACTAAAAAATACCCCTTACTTATTTTACTGGATGGAGAATACTTATTTGATCCTTTTTATGGTGCCCTAGACTACGGCTGCTACTGGGATGACTTACCAGAAACAATAGTCATAGGAATAAGTCAAAGAGACACTCGAATGGAGGATTGCAACTTTAGCAATAATGATGGGTTGCCGTCTGGAAAAGGAGCTGATTTTTTTGAATTTATTGGAGGAGAATTACTTCCTTATATTGAAAAAAAATACCGTATTGCACCTTTTAGAATAATTGCCGGACACGATACAACAGCAGGTTTTTTAAACTTTTTTCTATACAAAGACACCCCTCTTTTTGACGCTTATATCTCGCTAAGTCCAGAATTTGCTCCTGCAATGGAAACCAGAATTTCAGAAAAACTTGCGCAATCAAAAAAAGGTATTTTTTATTATCAATCATCCGCAGATGGCGATATCAAACAGCTTCGCGACCCGATAAAAAACTTAGATACAAACATAAAAACGATTACTAATTCAAATATTGATTATAAATATGATGAGTTTCATAATGCTTCTCATTATTCCCTAGTTCTCTACTCGATTCCTAGTGCATTGTATCAAATTTTTGACTCCTACAAACCCATTTCTTCTTCTGAATTTACAGAAAAAATTGTAACACTTCAAAGTGGGTATGTTGATTATTTAATAAAAAAATATGATTTAATTTCGAATAAACTAGGCCTTGAAATTCCAGTGAGACTAAATGACTTCAAAGCAATTGAAGCTGCGATTCTAAAAAATAATGCTTACAATGAGTTAGATAAATTATCCGAGATTGCAGATAAGAACTATCCGAAATCAATGCTATCCTCTTATCAATTGGGTTTAATGTATGAAAAAATGGGCGACGCCAAAAGAGCTGCTAGTAAATACGAACGAGCCGCACAAATGGAACCAATCGGTAGTTTAACAAAAGACATGATGTACGACAAATACGATAGTATGAAAAGTTTAACACAAAAAAAATAATGTCAAAAGTAAAAACTTCTTTTTTCTGCCAAAATTGTGGCGCCCAATATGCCAAATGGCAAGGGCAGTGTAACTCTTGTAAAGAATGGAATACCATAGCAGAGGAGATTATTCAGAAGCAAGAAAAAGTGGCCTGGAAAAGCGAAACGACTTCAACTAACAAGGCACCGAAGCCTTTAAAAATAAACGAAATTGATTCTACTCAGGAAATCCGTATGGACACTACTGACGCAGAATTGAACCGCGTCTTAGGAGGCGGAATCGTTCCCGGATCCCTAATATTACTTGGTGGCGAACCTGGAATAGGAAAAAGCACACTATTGCTCCAAATATCATTAAAATTACCCTACAAAACTCTATATGTTTCTGGTGAAGAAAGCCAAAAACAGATAAAAATGAGAGCCGAAAGAATCACTACCATAAGTGACAATTGCTACATTCTTACCGAAACTAAAACACAAAATATCTTCAAACAAATTGAAGCGATTGAACCCGAGATTGTAATCATCGATTCGATTCAAACACTTCATACCGATTATATTGAATCTACGGCAGGAAGTATTTCCCAAATACGAGAAACAACCGCCGAGCTAATCAAATTTGCCAAAGAAACAAACATTCCAGTTATTCTAATTGGTCATATTACCAAAGACGGAAACATTGCTGGTCCAAAAATCTTGGAACACATGGTCGATACTGTTTTGCAATTTGAAGGAGATCGCAACCATGTCTACCGTATTTTACGATCGCTGAAAAATCGCTTCGGCTCTACGGCCGAAATAGGAATTTATGAAATGCTAGGAAGCGGATTGCGTGAAGTCTCAAATCCGTCCGAGATCTTAATCTCACATAAAGACGAAGAACTATCTGGTACGGCTATCGCTTCTACCTTGGAAGGTATGCGACCTTTAATGATTGAAATACAGTCCTTAGTCAGCACTGCAGTTTACGGAACACCTCAGCGCAGCACAACTGGTTACAATGCTAAACGACTGAATATGATTCTAGCCGTTCTAGAAAAAAGAGCTGGTTTTAGGCTTGGCGCCAAAGACGTGTTTCTAAACATCACCGGCGGAATTAGCGTAGACGATCCAGCTATCGATTTAGCAGTTGTAGCGGCCATTTTATCTTCTAATGAGGACATACCAGTAAATAAAGATTTTTGTTTTGCTGGAGAAGTTGGTTTGTCAGGCGAAATCCGTCCTGTGAACCGCGTAGATCAACGCATTCAAGAAGCAGAGAAACTGGGATTTTCGACTATTTTCGTATCCAAATACAATAAAATTGCTTTGAAAAATTCTGGTATAAAAATTCAACTTGTGGCAAAAATTGAAGATGTCGCCAGCATGCTGTTTGGGTAAAAAAAATAGTCAAAAATAAAGGCCAAACTAAAACAAAAAAAAACATCATTTATATTGACCTTTAGTTATTTACATGTTAATTTTTATGTTATCCTTAATTTATTTCGTATTTTTATGAAACGAATCTTCCTTTTATTTTAAAGACTCCGCAAGGGTTCGCCTATAATGAAACAAGGGTTCACATCTATCATTCTAAAAGCAATTTTAGATTAGGTATTCAATGTCATTTTCCTTTTTAAAATTAAAATTCTCTACTATAATTAATAACATTATTAAACGTATAAAAGATGAAAAAGCAAACAGGTATTTGGATTGACTCAACAAAAGCAATCATTGTAACTCTTGAAGATGGAAAAGAAGCAGTTAGTGAAATCCTATCTGATCTTGAGAATAGGGTCTATCATGATAAAGAAGGTGATAAAGGAAGCTTTTTTGGCGGTCAACATATCGATTCTCAAAAATCGTTTGACGAAAGAAAGAAGCATCAGATTAACAGCTATTTTAAAGATATTATATCCACTGTCAATGAATCTGACGAGCTTTACATTTTTGGGCCTGCAGAAACCAAGACTAAATTAGAACAAAAAATTAATGGTGAGAAATCAATTATTGCCAGTAAACTTAAATCTGTTGAAACGGCAGATAGCATGACTTCCAATCAGATTATTGCCAAAGTAAAAAAATTCTACAATCAAAAATAACGTCATTTATCTCATAGAATAGGCATTGTTTAAATCATAAAACAACCTATAGTTTCAAAAACTACAATAATTGCTTATTGTAGTTTTTTTTGGCCACAACAAAAAATTAAATCTAATCCCATAATTATTCCAGTTTAAAAAAGAGATTAGCATTTATTCTTTTAAATTTGTTTCTCAATCGATCGCTAAAACAACCTACAATTTATGAAAACCGGAAAACAGAAGATGATTTTACTCCTGAAAGTGATTGTGCTATTACTACTACTACTTGCTATCGGTTTTTTTGTTTTTAGAGATTCTATTTTACAGCAAGCAATTGAAAAAGCTTCGACTAAAATTGAGCAAAAGTACAATAGCAAATTATCCATAAAAAAAGCCTCTTTTGATGGATTTTCAGGAATTAGCCTAACTGAAATTACCTTAGTCCCTAAAAACGCAGACACACTGTTTAACATCCAAAAAATTAAAACAAGTATTAACTTCTGGCATTTGTTGCTGGGCGATGTTCAACTGGGTACTTTGAAAATTAAAAACGGAATGGTTCAACTAGTACAGAAAGGAAATGTGAAAAATTTTGCGGCTTTCCTCAAGAAAGACAATGGAGAATCAACCAACAATGACAAAAGAGATTATGCTGCCTTTGCTTACAGAATTATTTCGAAAGCATTAAATTTGGTTCCAACAGATATGAGCATCGAAAATCTAAAGTTCAAACTGGATGATAACGGAAAAAAAGCGACTATCGACATTAAGAAATTGACACTCTCCGATAAAGAACTTGAAACTTCCATCGACGTCCAAACCAATACTTTTTCTCAGCGTTGGAAAATTAGCGGTTATGCCGATCCACGCAATAAAAAAGCCGACATTAGAATCTTTAACAAAGACACTGGAGCCATCAAAGTACCGTATTTTGATGAACGGTACAATTTAAAATCTAGCTTTGATTCGATTCGGTTAAACATTGAAAATATTGACAAGAGTGGTGGCAAATTACATATTGATGGATTCACATCGATAACCAACTTTAGGATAAACCACCCAAAAATAGCCCGTAAAGATGTTGTAATCAAAAATGCGCGATTTGACTATCGTTTCTTGCTGGGCTCTGATTTCATATCAGTAGACAGCAGTTCCACTATCCAATTAAACCAGTTTAAATTTCGCCCCTATATCTCCTATGATACAGAAACCGATACCATTTATAAACTCAACTTGGTTATTCCTAAAATGAAAGCCCAGGATTTTATTTCCTCTCTCCCTGATGGACTGTTCGCCCATTTTCAAGGAATGCAGGCCGAAGGTACTTTCGATTATAAACTGGATTTTAAGTTCAATAAAAACAAACCTGAAGAATTAGTTTTTGATAGCAATTTACGAAAGGAAAATTTAAAAATAACAAAATACGGAGAAGCAAATCTAACTAAACTGAACGGTGAGTTTGTGTACAGAGCAATTATAAAAGACGTGCTCCAACGTCCAATTTTAGTAGGCTCGTCTAACCCAAATTACACACCGATAGATCAAATATCTCCTTACTTAAGAAAATGCGTTTTAACGACAGAAGACCCTTCTTTCTTCTCACATCATGGATTTATAAATGAAGCATTCAAACAATCTATTGCCAAAAATATAAAAACCAAAAAATTCACACGTGGTGCCAGTACCATCAGCATGCAATTGATAAAAAATGTTTTCCTTACACGTGAAAAAACGGTGTCCCGAAAGCTGGAAGAAATTTTATTAGTTTACATTCTGGAAAATAACCGCGTTACAAGCAAAGAGCGCATGCTTGAAGTATATTTTAATATTATTGAATGGGGACCTAATGTATATGGAATAGGTGAAGCAAGTCACTTCTATTTCCAGAAAAGCCCTTCTCAATTAACTTTCAACGAGTGTTTGTTTCTCGCTCGAATTATACCAAGTCCAAGAAAATTTATGTATCAGTTTAATGACCAGGGCAAGCTGAGAGATTTTGCGGCTAAACAGGAATCCTTTTTGACGAATATAATGACGAGGAGAGGATTACTCAATATTAATGATACGATTTACAAATCACAACCGCTACTTATTTCAGGTGCTGCAAAATCATATCTCCGACTAAAAGTACAAGACTCAATTCCCATTGATTCCCTGTCAGTTATTGAAGAGTTTGAGTTTTAAAGTTTAATTCCTTTAAAACTCAAAAGCCCGATAAGTGTTTCTACTTATCAGGCTTTTAAAATGATTACTTCATTATGACTCATTACGGTGCCGGATCAGGAATTATAGCCTGAACTTCGTCAATTGCCTTTAGTATTTCATCAGACAACGATACTTGAATGGTATCTATATTTTCTTTGAGTTGCTCCATTGTTGTAGCCCCAATAATCGTACTAGTCACAAAAGGCTGTTGTTCTATAAAAGCCAACGACAATTCCGTTAAGCTTAACCCATTTTTATGAGCAATTTCCTGATATAGTCTTGTAGCTTCGGTACATTGAGCGCTATTGTATCTTGAAAATTGAGGAAACAAATTAATCCTTGCGTTAGGATGTTTTTCTCCACTGAGGAATTTTCCCGATAAGATTCCAAAAGCCATTGGAGAATAAGCTAACAAACCTACATTTTCTCTCAAGCTTATTTCGGCAGAACCGCTTTCAAATAGCCTATTCAATAAAGAATAAGGATTTTGAACTGTTTTTATTATCGGCAAATTATGATGCTTGCTTTCTTCTAGAAAACGCATAATTCCCCATGGCGTTTCGTTAGAAAGTCCGATATGTTTAATCTTCCCTTCCTTTATAAAATCTCCCAAAGTATCCAAAACAGCATGGATATTATCTTCCCAAGCATCATCCTCTTGGACTTTAAAACCTCTTTGTCCAAAAAAATTGGTTTTTCGCTCCGGCCAGTGCAATTGATACAAATCTATATAATCCGTTTGAAGGCGCTGCAAACTATTATCTAAAGCATATTTTATACTTGTAGGCGAAAAGTCATTCTTATCGCGCATGTAGGTAAAATTAGGGTTGGGACCTGCAATTTTAGAAGCTAAGACAACTTCTTCTCTTCTTCCAGATTTTTTGAACCAAGTTCCAAGAATTTTTTCAGTACTCCCGTAGGTTTCCTCCCTTGCTGGAACAGAATACATCTCAGCTGTATCAAAAAAATTAACTCCTTTTTCAAGTGCATAATTCATTTGTTCATGTCCTTCTGTCTCTGTATTTTGCTGACCAAAAGTCATGGTACCTAAACATATTTTACTAACTTTTATTTCAGTATTGGGTAGGCTTGTATATTTCATTTATTTGATTAAAATTAAAAGCATGGAGATACAAATGTACCTTTTATTGACAGTTCATAGTATAGCGTTAACAGATTTTTTAGAAACGTTCACCATATTAAATACAAAAAGGTTCAGCGGCTTATGGCTGAACCTTTTTGTATTAAAAACAGTATAATTTAGTTTATTTCATTCAACATTTCAGCGATTTCATCTAATCTTGGCGTTAAGATAATCTCAATTCTTCTATTTTTTGCTTTTCCTTCTGCTGTTGCATTACTAGCTAATGGAGAGAATTCACCACGTCCTGCAGCAGTTAAGTTTTGCTTATTAATATTTTTGTTTTCGCCTAAAATTGCAACTATAGCAGTAGCTCTTTTAGTGGATAAATCCCAATTATTAGCAATTGGTCCAGAACTAGAAAAACCATCATCATCAGTATGACCTTCAATCAATACTGAAATATCTGGATTATCTCCTAACACTTTCCCTAACTCTACTACCGCTTTCTTTCCCTCAGAACCTACAGCCCAACTACCAGAGTTGAACAGTAGTTTATTTTCCATGGACACATATACTTTCCCATTTTTTTGCTCCACCGTTAAACCTTTCCCTTCAAAACTATTTAAAGCATTAGAAAGCGTTTCTTTCAGTTTTTTCATCGTCGCTTCTTTGGCAGCAATCAACGATTCCAATTCCTGAAGTCTTTGAGCACTTTTATTCAGTCGCTCTTGTTCTATTGCCAAAGCCTTTCCTTTAGCATCTAATTGCGAAAGCAAATCACGATTCTTGCTCATATTAATTTGCAACGCTTCATTGCTATTTTTCTCCAATGCTTTGTACGATTCTTGCATCACGTCCATTTTATTACTTAAAGCACCATAATCAGCCAACCATTTATCACGATCTGACTTTAATTTACTGAAATCTGTTTTTAATGCGTCCTGCTCCAGTTCTAATTGATTCTTGGCTTTCAAAAGACCCGCATTTTCATCGGCTAAAACTCGATTTTCTTTCTTTAAATCGGTAAACTTATTTTCTAAATCGTTGTAAATTTTCTTGGATACGCAAGAAGTCGAAAGCGCTACAATTAACAATCCTAGTGAAATTCTTTTTATCATTTTTTATACTTTAAAATTTATTTTCTTTTTTATTATAAATCTAACTTATCTCTACCAAAACGGGACAATGATCCGAATGTTTTGCTTCGGGCAAAATTAATGCCCGTTTTATTCTTTCCCTCAAAGGCTCACTCACTAAACAATAATCAATACGCCACCCCTTATTGTTGAGTCTAGCAGTAGGAACTCGAACGGTCCACCAAGTATAGTTGTCTGGTTCTTTATTTAAAAAACGAAAACTATCAACGAATCCATTATTCAGAAATGTGTCAAGCCAAGCTCTTTCTTCAGGTAAAAATCCAGATACTTTTTTATTTCGAACTGGGTCATGGATATCAATGGCTTCGTGACATATGTTATAATCACCACAAATTACCAGATTAGGAATCTCTTTCTTTAAATCTGTAATATAATTTTGAAAATCATCCATAAACATAAATTTATGGTCTAATCTTTCACTATTTGTCCCTGAAGGCAGATACAAACTCATCACTGATAACTCATCGAAGTCTACGCGGATATTCCTTCCTTCAAAATCCATATGCTCAATTCCCGTTCCAAATACGACATTGTTTGGTTTGACTTTTGATAAAATAGCCACTCCACTATATCCTTTTTTTGTAGCCGGAAACCAATAATGGTAGGGATATCCCGCTAGTTCAAAATCCAATAATGGAAGCTGTTCTGGAGAAGCCTTAATTTCCTGAAGACAAATAACATCCGGATTTGCCTGTTGTAACCAATCAATGAATCCTTTAGAAATTGCAGAACGAATTCCATTAACATTATAAGAAATAATCTTCATTTTACTATAATTTTGAATTTCAAAAGTACTAAAAAATAAAAATCAAACACTCGAAAAAACAAGAAAATGCAATGGTATTATAGCTTAATCATAGACTTTTTGTTTATCTTTGTTTTTCCCTCAAAAAATAATACATAAATGGGTTTAGTTACCGCAAAAGAAGTTGCAAAAGCAATAAATGCTGAAAAATATGGAATTCTGGGAACTTTTTCCGGTTGGCTTTTAATGAAAGCATTAAAAATATCTAAGCTTAATGAATTTTATGATGGCAATAAGCATTTAAAAGATGTTGATTTCTTAAATGCCATATTAGACGACTTACAAATAAAATTTGAAATCCCGGAAGATGATTTTAAAAGACTACCAAAAGAAGGCGCTTATATAACCATTTCCAATCATCCCTTAGGTGGTATAGATGGTGTTTTGTTGTTGAAATTAATGCTCGATAGAGAACCTAATTTCAAAATAATCGCAAACTTCTTATTACATAGAATTGAGCCTCTCAAAAAATACATCATGCCAGTTAATCCTTTTGAAAATCATAAGGATGCTAAATCAAGTGTGATAGGAATCAAGGAAACTTTGCGTCATTTAAGTGATGGAAAACCACTTGGAATGTTTCCAGCTGGAGAAGTTTCCAGTTATAAAGATGGAAAACTTATGGTCGACAAACCATGGGAAGAAGGAGCTATTAAAGTAATCCGTAAAGCGCAAGTTCCTGTTGTGCCTATTTACTTTCACGCTAAAAATAGTTGGTTGTTTTATTTCCTTTCTAAAATTAGCGGAACCTTTCGCACTGCAAAATTACCTTCAGAAGTTTTCAGTCAGAAGCATCGGGTCATAAAAGTCAGAATAGGGAAACCGATTTCTGTGGCAGAACAAAACGAATACAAGACAACGGAGCTTTATTCTGAATTCTTGAGAAGGAAAACCTATATGCTGGCCAATCCTTACGAGAAAGAGAGTAAGTTATTGACGACACCAAATTTAAAAATCCCCCGCAGCCCTAAAGAAATAGTAACTCCTGCAAATGGAGAAAAAATTATTTCAGAAGTTGATGCGTTACGAGACACGGATTGCAGACTCTTACAAAGTAAAAACTACGAAGTCTTTTTTGCTGAAGCAAATACAATTCCAAACATCCTTCATGAAATAGGACGCTTGCGCGAAATTACTTTTAGAGAAGTGGGCGAAGGAACAAACGAGTCTATTGATTTAGACAAATTTGATCAATACTACCATCATCTTTTCTTATGGGATGATGATGCAAAGAAAATTGCAGGAGCTTATAGAATGGGACTAGGTTCAGAAATTTACCCGAAATACGGAATAGAAGGTTTTTATTTGAATGAACTTTTTCGTTTTGAGCCAGAACTTCACGACATGATGAACAAATCTATAGAAATGGGTCGCGCATTTATCATCAAAGAATACCAGCAAAAACCGATGCCACTTTTCTTGCTCTGGAAAGGAATCATTCATACCACTTTACGTTTTCCGGAACATAAATTCCTTCTTGGAGGCGTAAGTATCAGTAATCAATTCTCTGATTTTTCAAAATCTTTGATGATTGAATTTATGAAATCAAATTATTATGATCCTTATATTGCACAGTATATCCATCCGAAAAAGGCTTACAAAGTAAAACTAAAAGATGCTGATAAAGATTTTATTTTTAATGAAACAGAAGCTGATTTAAATAAATTTGACAAAATTATTGACGAACTCGAACCAGGAGTTTTGCGTTTACCAGTGTTAATTAAAAAATACATCAAACAAAATGCAAAAGTGGTTGCTTTTAATGTTGATCCATTGTTTAACAATGCTGTCGATGGCTTGATGTACATTAGAATCGCAGATATTCCAGAAAGCACAATGAAACCAGTTATGGAAGAATTTCAGGCTGAACTGGAAAGAAAATTAGCTGACAAGGAAGATTAGTCAGGTATAATAACGCTCAATTAAACATAAAAAAGTCTCGACAATGTCGAGACTTTTTTATGTTTAGAACCATCCTTTTTTATTTACCTGATATGTTTGATAGAACTCTTCGTCTGACTTAGTCAAATAAACTATTCCCTCAATAATCCCTAATAAAGTCGTCACGGAACCACATGTAACAAGACTAATCACAAGCCATATTATCCCTTCCGTCGTGTACCCTAAAAGAAATTTATGAATCCCAAAAGGCGCCAGAAGAATTGCTAATAAACCGGCTGCTATTTTTTTATTATCTTCATGAACCGGTTGTGGAGCATTCCAAGATTCATGTTTTGCATTTTCCATAATAGTTGATTATTTGATTGATTTTGAAAGATTAAATATATAATTTTTTATTTAAAACATCATCAATTGGCTCCCAAAGTTCAATTTTATTTCCTTCAGGATCCAAAACCCAACCAAATTTACCGTAATCAAAGCGCTCCATTTCTCCTACAATAGTGACTCCTTCTTCTTTTAATTGTAGCAACAACATCTCTAAATTATGTACTCTGAAATTCTGCATGAATTGTTTCTCACTGGGCTCAAAATAAGTCGTATCCTCAGCAAATGGCGACCATTGCCTAGACCAATCATTCCCATTACTATCTTTCCACCAAAAAGTAGAACCATAGCCGTCTGTTCTTAATCCTACGTGTTTCCCATACCAAGCAACCAATTCTTTAGAATTTTTTGATTTAAAAAACAACCCTCCTATTCCCGTAACTCGTTTTTCATCGACTACAACTTTGTCTTAACCAAGATACTTTGACTTAATCTTATCTATAATTACTTGAGACAATCGTTCGTGACTCTCAAAAGTCCATCCCGCGACATGAGGTGTTAATATAACGTTATCTGCTTTTAATAAGTATTGAAACGCTTCAGGTGTATTATTATCTTGAAAAAGAGTTTCGAAAGATAATTTCTCATACTCCAACACATCTAGTCCTGCCCCCAAAATTTTTCCTGCAGACATAGCAGCTGCCAAATCTGCGGTAACTATGTTCTTACCCCTAGAAGTGTTAAAAATCCAGAAAGGCTTCGCAAAAGCAGTGATAAAAGCAGTATCAACCATCTTATTGGTTTCCGGTGTCCATGGAATATGTAAACTCAATACATCTGTCTTTCGCTGTAATTCTTCCAAGGAAACCTGCTTTGCATTGGCATCGCCAACATTTCCTAGAATATCATAGCACAACACTTCTACTTCAAAACCACGGAGTTTTTTGGCAAATGATTTCCCCATATTACCATAACCGATGATCCCTATAGTTTTACCGTCTAATTCATGACCTCTATTGCTTTCCCTGTTCCAATGTCCTGCTCGAATTTCCCTATCCGCTTTATTCAAATTATTGAAAAGCGACAGAATCATTCCTAAAGTATGCTCAGCAACCGCATTTCTATTCCCTTCGGGAGCGGCAATGAGCGTTATGTTTTTTGATATTGCATACTCGCAATCGATACTTTCCAGACCGGCACCTACACGGGCTATAAACTGCAAATTAGTGGCTTTGTCTAAAAAGGATTTATCAATTTTAAAACGGCTACGAATTACAACGCCTTGGTAAGACTGTATTTTCTCCTCGATTTCCTCTTTTGAAGAAGTAAAATCTTCGTGATTTTCAAAACCTAGTTCTTCTAGTTGCCTCATTAAAATGGGATTGTTGCTATCTATATGAAGAATTTTAATATCCATGAAAATAATTTCTAAGTTAGAAATCAAAATTAATAAAAAATTACGGTTTATAGTTTTAAGAACTCAATAGATTCCAATTTACTAAAAATAAAAAAAACCATTTCTAAATTTATATAATTTAGAAATGGTTTTCCACCTAATACCATCCATATTGGATACTATTCTAAGTACATTCTTTTAAAACACCCTATTAATCGTTTAAAATGGAGAGGCTTTTTGTCCTCCATATAAAAAATCAGAAATTCTCTCGTAAAGATTGTAAAGTAATTTTTTCATCATAATGAATTTTAATTGTTAATATTCAATTATACCATTAGATAGAAAAGTAAGTGTAGATCAATAAGGCTATCACAAATTTACGTTTAATTATACCTCAAATAATACGCTTCAGCTGTTTTTCGATGAATTACACTTTTAATCCGATGAACTACTTGCTTTAGTTTGTTTTACACATCATATCACTCATAAAAATCTAGTATTGAGGCACTTAAAAATAATATATGTAAAATTTGCATTACACAAATTTAAAATTAACCTTTTATTTGATTCAAAGAAGTTTTGATTCCTCGTATCAATGAGGAACTAAATCCATGCATTTCCATTTCGTTAAGTCCGGCAATAGTACAACCCTTTGGAGTTGTTACTCGATCTATTAATTGTTCTGGATGCACTTGTTCTTCCATAAGCATTTCCGCAGCCCCTTTGACGGTTTGAGCTGAAATGGCCAAAGCTGTTTTCCAATCAAATCCTATTTCGATACCAGCCTGCATTGATGCTCTAATATAACGCAACGCAAAAGCAGTTCCGCTTGCGGCCAAAACAGTAGCGGCGTCCATTAATTTTTCATCAATAACTGGAGCTGTACCAAGATTCTTAAATAAAGTAATAACAGCCTGAGCTTGCGATTTATTATTTTCATTGAATGAAATACAGGTCGCAGACTCTCCAAATTGTGCCGCAATATTAGGCATGATTCGGATAGCCTGGTTGTTGTCCCCTATTTTACCTTGAAGCGCTTCTATGGACAAGCCACTCACTGCAGAAGCAATAGTTTTATTCGTGATTTTTGGTAGTATATCAGCCAAAACAACATCTACTTGATAAGGCTTTATCGTAAGAATAATTACGTCGGCGTCTTCAATGTTATGTGTATTGTCTGAAGAAACTGTTATTCCAGAATCTTCGAGATAAGCAATACTAGCCGTATTTCTTCTGGTGACGGTAACCGTATTATTTTTCGAAAATTTAGATATCCCAACTGCAATCGAAGTTCCAAGGTTTCCCCCTCCTATTATATGTATTTTCATTTTTATTTTTGGTTTTTTGATTAATTTAGTCAATAATTTAGCTATCAAAAACAAGCTGTTTTCTTTAGAATTCTATATCCTGGAATTAAAAGCCTAAAATAATTCTTGCAATTGAGAAATAGATAAGAATACCACAAATATCATTACTAGTAGTGATAAAAGGCCCTGTCGCCAAGGCGGGGTCAATCCCAAATTTATCCAACAATAATGGCACAAATGTTCCAATAAGTGACGCAATTATAATCACCGAAACTAAGGCCGTGGTGACAATTACCCCAATCACAATTTTTACATCCAAAAGATAATGACTCCCTACAAACAATATAACTGCTAGAATTACCCCATTAAGTAAACTAAGAGATACTTCTTTCATCAATCGACTAAATAAGGACCCACTCAAAGTGTTGTTTGCCAAACCTTGCACAATTATCGCTGATGATTGCACTCCGACATTTCCTGCCATTGCAGCAATTAGCGGAGTAAAAAAGAATAATTCTCCATGCTTTAACATAGCGCCTTCAAATAACCCAAGCACTTTTACAGAAATAAAACCTCCTAGCAACGCTAAAACCAACCACGGCAAACGCGCTTTAGTATGCTCTAAAATACTATCATCTGCTTCTACATCCTTAGAGATACCCGCCGCTAACTGGTAATCCTGATCTGCTTCATCCCTAATGACGTCAATAATGTCATCAATGGTGATTCGCCCTACTAAACGACCCATTTCATCCACAACAGGAATAGCTTCTAAATCATATTTTTGCATAATTCGGGCCACCTCAACATCTTCAGTATCTACGTTAACGTAATTTAATTTCCGGATGTAAATATCATTGATATTTGTTTTTGTCGACGTAGTCAATAAATCCTTTAATGAAAGCCTTCCTTTCAATCTATTTTCATCATCGACCACATAGATAGAATGCACGCGAGAAACATTTTCTGCCTGAACGCGCATTTCTTTGACACATGTCAGGACATTCCAGTTTTCGTTCACTTTCACCAGCTCTTTCCCCATCAATCCCCCAGCAGAGTTCTCATCGTAACGCAACAAATCAACAATGTCTTTTGCATGCTCAACATCATTCAATTCAGAGATTACTTCGGCTTTTAAGTCCTGCGAAAGCTCGGCGATAATATCGGCTGCATCATTCGTATCTAGCTCATCTAATTCTTCTGCAATCTCTTTTGCCGAAAGGCGACTTAATATATTTTCACGCAAATCATCTTCTAGTTCAAGAAGAATTTCTGCCGTCTTATCACTATCTAATACCTTAAAAATATAGGTTGCCTCATCAAAATCAAGCTCATCCAGAATCTCTGCAATATCGGCATGGTGCATGTCATTCAATAAGGCTTCAAGTTCCTTATCGTTTTTATTGACAATGTGTTGCTCTAATTCGAGTATTAAGTTTTTGCTGATTTTAAATTCCATCCGCTTCTATTTTTTGGGTAAGTTCAATAAATTGCGCTACGTCTAACTGTTCTGGGCGAAGATCAAAGATTGGGTCCTCTCTTAAACTATCAGATAAGTTCATCGTTTTCAAACTGTTTCTCATGGTTTTACGACGTTGTTGAAATGCCGTTTTAACTACCGTAAAAAATAATTTCTCCCCGCAAGGCAAACTATAATCTTTTTTTCTGCGCAAACGCAAAACACCTGATTTTACTTTTGGTGGCGGAATAAAAACATTTTCATCTACCGTAAATAAATATTCTGCATCATAAAAAGCTTGCACTAAAACAGACAGAATTCCGTATGCTTTAGTTCCTTTCTTTTCACAAATGCGTTGTGCCACTTCTTTTTGAAACATACCCGCAAATTCAGGTATCTGATCGCGATATTCTAATGTTCGAAAAACAATTTGTGTCGAAATATTATAGGGGAAATTCCCGATAATAGCGAACTGCTTCCCTTCAAAAATTTCGTTTATATTGTATCTCAAAAAATCTTTTGAGATAATCTTATCCTTCAATTTTGGATAATTTTCATCCAAATAAGTCACAGATTCTGTATCGATTTCAATTACATAAGTCGTAACTGGCTTTTCTAACAAATACTTAGTTAAAACACCCATTCCCGGCCCAATCTCTAATATATCATCATACCCTTCCAAGTTCAACGTGTCAGCAATATCCTTAGCGATGCTTTCATCCTTTAAGAAGTGCTGTCCGAGATGTTTTTTGGCTTTTACTTTTTCCATTTTCTTTTGTTTTACCACACAGGCACTAAAGCACTAAGTGTAATTTTTATTGTAACCTACTTTTAGCGACTATGCAAAAGCAGGTTCCCGACTATTGCCTGAATACTTAAAACTGAATACTGACCACTCCATTTAGTGTTCAGAAATCACTTCCAACTCTGTTCTAAAGGCAAGCATTTTTTCTCCAAACAGCTTTGCTCCTTCCTCGCGGAATCTTGGCGCATCTTCCTGATAGTATTTCTCTAATGTCTCCCTACTATCGGTTGTATATTGAGCCGAATAAGTTACACCGCCCATTTCTTCTTCTATCAATACGCGAACTAATCTGGCGGCAGTAAATTTACCTGTAGCTAGAATTTCAGGAATGTGTTTGTGTTGCATCCATATGATCCATTGGTCATGAACGCTTTCATGTATGTTTGTGGTAACGTTGTATATTATCATTTTAGATTTAGGATTTAAGAATTTAGATTTAGGATTTGACATTCTAACTCAAACTCGTTATTCTATATGTTATAGCATTATATTCATTTTACTCTAATTTCGCTTCAGGGAGTTAGAGGGAATTTATAAATTAGTATCTCCCCGCAATTGCCTGAAACTTTTTCTAGCTTCAACAAAGTAGATGCTGTCTTCGTGATTAAAAATTATCTTTTCATATAACGGCTTCGCTTTTTCTACTTCTTTCAACTTTTTATTATAAATCTCTGCCGAAAAAAACAAAGCCTCATCAATATAAATTCCGACGTTATGATGGTCAATAATCTCTTGATATTGGCTTAAAGCCAAATTATAGTCGGTTGTTTTCTCATAAATTTTTCCTAAACGCAATAAGGTAACCGCTTCTATTTCCTGACCCTTGTATTTTTTCAAGATTGATTGAAACTGAGCAATTGCTTCCTGATTTCTATTTTGATATAAAAGATAATCTCCTTTTGCAAATTCCTTTAAGGCTGTTTGTGTCGAATCAGCCACAGTATTATCATTTATCAACAGAAAGTATTCTAATGCATCATTTGCTATCAGTTGGGTGTTGGCTGATTTTAGTTCCTTAAATTGTTTCAACGCCCACACAAAATCAGTTTTAAAATAACTCGTTTTAGCTGCTTTTAAACTGGCTTCATGAGCCACCACATCATTTTTTAAATCCATCTCAATTTGAGAATAGTAGATTAATGCCTGATTAAATTTTTCTTCGAAAAGTAGAATGTCTGCTAATTCCATTTTAACCTGCGCAACTTTATAATCATCCAATCGTAAGTCTAATGCTTTTTTAATAATAGCTCTTCCTTGCTCCGGATTTTTCAAATTAAAAGCCACAAAATGCGCCTGAATTAATTGCAAAGATAAGGTAAATGGGCTGATTTCATATTCTGCCAGTAATCCTTCTATTTCTGCATTGATATTTGCAAAATCTTTTTCTTTTGCCTTTTCTATTTTTATGCTGATCAAATAGGTATGTGCCTGAATAAGTAATTCGAGATCTTTGGTGTTTTCTAGTACAAATTCTAAGATTTCAACCGCCATTTCCTGATCGTCTTCTTCCACTGCAAGATGTGCTAAATTGACAATATTAGACAACGATTCCGAGTTACGTTTGTAAATAGCTTTCTCTTGTATAAAGGCTTTTGAAAACTCTTTTTGTTGCACGTAAAACCAACTCAAATAACGGTTCCAAAACAAATCTTGACTTTTTTGTACACGCAAAATCAATCCTTTTCTGAGCATCTCATTAAAATTACCATCGCTATCATCAGACATGAATCGAGATAATTGATTTTGAATCATTATCGAATTTTGCGGAGTCGCGTAGGATTCATCTAGAAAAGTAGAAATCATCATTTCTGTATTTCCTAATTGCCCATATAGCAATCCGTTCTGGTAATTAAAATTAAATTGAGGCTCTACCGCTGAAGCCGTTTGATAGGATTTCAAAGCATACTCCAGTAATACTTTTTTCTCAAATGAGGTCGCTATACCATATACTTCATTCGGGTTTTTCTTGATACGATCTAGTGCTTGGTCGTAGAAAATTTTGGCTTTAGCCTCATTTTTCTGCAACTGAAAATTATATCCCAGCTCTACTAAAAGATTCCCCTGATTGTATTTATTAAGTCTGGTTTGAATTGCCTTCTCTGCACTTTCAAATTGTTTCAATTGTTGGTAACAATCAACTGTTCTTAAAAAATAAGGCGTATTTTGAGGAACGTTTAGTAACAACTCCTCATAGCCCATCTTTGCTTTTTCAAAATCACCTTTGTCATAATAATACTGCGCTAACTGTTCGTTTTGAGCAAACGAAAAAAGCGAGAATGACAAAGTGATATATAAAAAAAAGTGCTTCATGTTAAAAGTGTTCAGTATTCAGTGTTCAGTTTGCGAACCGATGTATTATTCAGAAGCAAACTGAACACCGATCACTGAGGACTGAACACTAATTAGTCTATAATATCAAACCCACAGTACGAACGCAACACTTCAGGTATTACGATTCCTTCTGCTGTTTGGTAGTTTTCAAGTATTCCTGCAAGCACTCTTGGCAAAGCCAATGAACTTCCATTAAGTGTATGCGCTAATTGGTTTTTTCCGTCTTTGTCTTTGAAACGCAATTTCAAACGATTTGACTGGAAAGTTTCAAAATTAGAAACCGAACTAATTTCTAACCAACGGTCTTGGGCGGTAGAAAACACTTCGAAATCATAAGTCAATGCCGATGTGAATCCCATATCTCCACCACAAAGGCGTAAGATTCTATAGGGTAACTTTAATTCGTTAAGGATGTCTTTTATATGTTCTACCATTCCGTCTAAAGCTTCGTATGATTTATCAGGATGCTCTACACGTACAATTTCAACTTTATCAAACTGATGCAAACGATTCAATCCACGTACATGTGCTCCGTAAGAACCTGCTTCACGACGGAAACAGGGTGTATAGGCTGTAGTAAGAACAGGTAATTCACTTTCGTTTAAGATTACATCTCTAAACATATTTGTTACCGGAACTTCAGCCGTAGGAATTAAATATAAATTATCAGTTGCGTCATGGTACATCTGCCCTTCTTTGTCTGGCAATTGTCCGGTTCCATAAGCCGAAGCCTCGTTTACCATATGAGGCACTTGCACTTCATTATAACCCGCTGCTGTATTTTTATCTAAGAAATAGTTGATTAAAGCACGTTGCAATCGCGCTCCTTTTCCTTTATAAACCGGAAATCCTGCACCAGCAATTTTATTTCCTAGCTCAAAATCAATGATATCGTATTTTTTTACTAATTCCCAATGCGGTTGTGCCCCTTCGTGCAAAACAGGAACTTCACCCGCTTCAAAAACGTTTAGATTCTCCTCCGGCGTTTTCCCTACTGGTACAATATCTGCTGGAAGGTTAGGTAAAGTATATAGTTTCTCGGTTAGTTCAGCAGCAAGTGCGTCTGCTATTTCTGCTAAATTCTTACTTTTCTCCTTATTTAAAACCGTTTTTTCTTTTAGGATAGCGGCTTTCGATTTCTCGCCGTTTTTCATCAATTCGCCAATGTCCTTGGATAATTTATTAGATTCAGCTAAAATTCCGTCTAACTCTACTTGTGTAGCACGACGTTGCGTGTCTAGTTGTACGACATCTTCCACAACACTTTTGGCATCCATATTTCTTTTTGCCAAAGCTTGGATTACTTTCTCTTGATTCTCTCTAATAAATGCAATTTGTAACATAGTTTGAATTTTATAACTCTTGGGTTTTTATCTCTATAAAGAAAGCAAATTTAAGGAAATGTTTGAGACTTATCAGACAAAGTGTTGGGGAAATAATATTTTATCTGATTAAAAAAATAGTTGTTTCACAGAGAAGCACAAAGAGTAGTCGGAGATTCGCAAAAGTTAAAAGCTCTTTTTGCACGGCTCTGATTTTTTTCATTGCGGAACTCTGTGGAATATTCTAATAATAGTTGTTTCGCAAAGAGTCGCAAAGCTTTTAAAACGCTTTGTGTATCTTTTTTTTCTTAACGCATCTCTGCGGAATAGCTATCTATGCCCTTTTAATCTCATGTCCTACAAATTCCTCCAGAACTGCAAACATATCATCTACCGAAAGTACTTCCAGATCAGGATGGGATTTTAAAAAGCCAGCATTAAGTTCTACTAAGTTTTCTTCTATTTCAAAAAAAGTATCGCTATTCATCAAATCTCTAACTGGATTTACCCCTTCTAGTTTCCCTTTAAAAAATTTATCTCTCTTAACGCTACTCATCAATTTGACTTTCTTGCATTGTTGTTGGAATAATTCCAAATGCTTTTCAGCGCCCAGTAACTGCAGACCTTCTTCAATTAGTTCGTTTAGTTCCGTGTTCCAACCAGAATTATATACAAATTGAGCAAAATTTCCTTCGGTATATTGTGAAGTGTAATAATCTAAATAATAACTCATCAACGCATCTTCGTGAATTAAATCGTCATCTATTTTTTCTTCACGCATTAGATTAATCACCGAAATATTAGAGTTGATAATGTCTTGTAGATTTTCGCTATTCGCTGCGGTTTCTGAAATTATGATTCTACCGAATTCCATATGGATTTGTTTTTAAGGAGTTGGTTGCAAATTTCGGGTAAAATAATGAAGGATAAAAATGTTTTTTTAATACCCATTTCACAGATTCCTGAGATGAGTTGTCAATAAAAAACGGTAATGCGGTCAAATAAAAACTTATTTAGAATCGGAATTTTCACTATTCTTCTTCTGATTCATTTTTGCAACCAAAACTTTCAACCGTAATGCCTTTTCTTTCTTCTCTTCTTGAAGTTTGGCCTTTTTCCGATTTAGCAATTTGGTATGTAAAGCCTTATTTTTAGTGTTTTTTTCGGGTCCTTTTGGCATGATATAAAATCTTCTTAACTATATGGCTACAAATATAAGTGAAGAGAAAACAAGAACGAACTAAAATCTAACCGATCGCGCGAATGCTTGTTTGAATTAACTTTAATTTATTCATAAAACTCCTGTCATGAAAGTTTAGTGCTTTTCTTCTTTTGAATAAAGTAGAAAAGAATTCCGCCTGAAAAATATAAAACTACATCTATCCAGTCTGCAGTGTATCTTGGATTAACCTTTGGAAGATAATATTCGAAATAAAAAGAATAGTAGCATGACAAAAAAATGACAAACCCAATTGAGAATTGAAAGGAACTATCTTTCTTAATACGTCGGATTACGAATGTCATCGCGCCCAGCAATAGAGGAAGACAAAGCAAATCATTAAGATAATTATTGATCAATGAAGGCAATGGTAACCTTAACCGCTGCATGACGTAGATTGTCAGAGCGGTCAGAAACATCACTATGTAAACAACTCTTCTAAACATATAAAATCCCGGCTGTCCAAGCTGAAATAGCTGCTAGAAGTGCTCCAATTCCCCAAGACGAACTGAACAATTTATTGACTGTTCTAAAAAATAAATTTTCACTTTTAGCCTGTGTTTTAAAAAAAGCATCATGGCGATTGTGTTTTGATATCTTCATTTCTATTATTTATTTAACCTGCTGCAGCTGCTACAACCAATGAAATAAGTGCTCCAATGACTACTGCAAAGAAAATCCAAATTGAATACACTGCTTGAAAGAGAATGCGTATTAGGATGTTAGGGTGTTCTGCACCGTTTTTTAAAAATAGTTCAATTTTACTTGGCTCTTTTTTTGTTTTTTCTTTTCGCTCAATTTTCTCTTGAATCTTTTTTTCACGTTCAAGGCGGCGCTTGAGAACTACATCCAGTATCGCTCCGCAATTGCTACAATACTTATTATTTAAGTTAACCGTACCGCACTCTAAACACGTTATATAAGATTTATCCATAAGGCCTATATTTAATCTAAATTACTGTCTTAGCTATTTAAAAACTATGGTTTACATAGACTCTTTGTTTGCTCCTTAAAGCCTGTTGACTTGCTAGATCAAAGTTATGAAAAATTATCTGTTTCATTTGATTAGTATTATTTTAACCGATGAATTCGCCATCAACACATTGGAATTTCTAATTCTTAAAGCAGCACATTATACTGTTGCGTATTTCCGCTATCTTGTCTTTCCGAGGGACGAGGAATCACATAATTAATTCACAAGGCTTGATCTACTTGAAGAGATTCTTCCTTCGTCAGAATGACAAGATTGTGGAAAAGCGTTTTGGAAATCCTAAATCCCTAGCCCTGATAGAAGCGGCATCCTTTTTATGGTCTCGTTTTTTGAAACGAGACCATAAAAAGATATAGCGAATAGCAGGAAATTGCTCCTAAGAATAACCCTGACTGCTGCCAAAATGCTACAAATAATGACACATAAGTACGGACAAGTCGCGACTTGTCCCTTCGTTTCCATAAAAATACTTATTTTTGCACCGCGTTCTGAATTAATTTCAGAATCTAAAAATAATTTTATGATACAGAATCCAAAAAGATATACCATTACGGCGGCATTGCCTTACACTAACGGCCCAATTCACATTGGCCATTTGGCAGGTGTTTATGTGCCTTCTGATATTTATTCTCGTTACCTCAGATTGCAAGGAAGAGACGTTTTGTTTGTTTGCGGAAGCGACGAACACGGTGTTGCTATCTCGATGAAAGCCAAAAAAGAGGGCATTACGCCGCAGCAAGTAATCGATAAATACGATGGAATTATCCGTAAATCGTTTATTGACTTTGATATTTCGTTTGACAACTATTCTCGAACTTCGGCTAAGATTCATCATGATACAGCTTCGGAATTTTTTAGAACTTTATATGAAAAAGGCGATTTTATAGAGCAAGTAACCGAACAATTGTATGATGCCAAAGCGGATCAATTTTTGGCAGACCGTTTTGTAATTGGTACTTGTCCAAAATGTGGTAACGAAGAAGCCTACGGAGATCAATGTGAAAAATGTGGATCAACGCTAAACGCTACCGATTTAATTAACCCAAAATCGACTATTACGGGAGAAACTCCTATTATGAAATCTACGAAACACTGGTTTTTACCTTTGGATCGTTACGAAGATTTCTTGAAAGAGTGGATCTTAGTTGGGCATAAAAACGACTGGAAACCCAATGTTTACGGACAAGTAAAATCCTGGATCGATGGCGGACTAGAACCTCGTGCGGTAACGCGTGACTTAGACTGGGGAATTGATGTTCCCGTTGAAGGTGCCGAAGGAAAAAAATTATATGTGTGGTTTGACGCACCAATTGGCTACATCTCTTCTTCGAAAGAATGGGCTTTGCGCGAAGGAAAAGAATGGGAGCCATACTGGAAAGATCAAGACACCAAGTTGGTTCACTTTATAGGGAAGGACAATATTGTTTTTCACTGTGTTATTTTCCCTGCGATGTTAAAAGCCGAAGGAAGTTATATTTTACCAGACAATGTGCCTGCAAATGAGTTCTTGAACTTAGAAGGAAATAAATTGTCTACGTCTAAAAACTGGGCGGTTTGGCTGCACGAATATTTGGAAGATTTTCCAGGTCAGCAGGATGTTTTGCGTTATGCATTGACATCGAATGCGCCAGAAACTAAGGATAATGATTTTACTTGGAAAGATTTTCAGGCGAGAAACAACAATGAGCTGGTTGCAATTTATGGTAATTTCATTAATCGTGTGGTGGTTTTAACTAATAAATATTACAATGGTGTTGTTCCTTCACCGAATGAATTATCTGAGGTGGACGAAGCTACTTTAACAGAATTAAAAGCCTATCCTGCTGTAATTTCGAGTTCTGTTGAACGATACCGTTTTAGAGAAGCTTTAGGTGAATTGATGAATGTGGCTCGACTTGGAAATAAATATTTAGCCGATGAAGAGCCTTGGAAAGTAATCAAAGACAATCCAGAGCGCGTGCAAACGCAAATGTATGTAGCCTTGCAAATCGCTGCGGCATTAAGCATTTTATGCGAACCGTTCTTGCCTTTTACCGCCAAAAAATTGTCCCGAATACTAAAAATACAATCTCCATTGTCTTGGGCTACGATTTCAGAAACTTCTGATTTGATTGTAGCAGGACACCAAATTGGAGAAGCAGAATTACTTTTTGCCAAAATTGAAGACGAGGAAATTCAGAAACAAATAGACAAACTAGAAGCTACAAAAACAGCCAATAGTGCCGAAAACAAAAAAGTAGAACCTCAAAAAGAAGCAATTCAGTTTGACGATTTTGCCAAAATGGATTTGCGGGTTGGAACGATTCTGGAAGCCGAAAAAATGCCGAAAGCAAACAAGCTTTTGATTCTAAAAGTAGATACAGGAATTGATGTTCGTACTATCGTTTCCGGAATTGCTGAGAGTTTTAAACCAGAAGATATCATTGGTAAAAAAGTGACTGTTTTAGTCAACTTGGCACCAAGAAACTTACGTGGCGTGGAAAGTCAAGGAATGATTTTGATGACTACTAATGCCGAAGGGAAATTGGTTTTTGTAAATCCAGACACTGAAGCAGCAAATGGAGAGACGATAAATTAAAAAAAAATACGAATCTCACTAATTAACACTAATGTATTCGTGGAAATTCGTGAAATTCGTGTTTTTAATAGCCTGTAAAATGACCAACGCAAAACCAAGATTAGCTTTAGCTTTTGGAATACTTTGTATTTCTATTTTTCCAATATTAGTCAAACTCAAGCTGGCTCCTGGATTAATTTCGGCGTTTTACAGAATGGCGATTGCGCTATCGTTACTTCTACCTTATGTGCTGATTACAAAAAAGTTTACATTCCCAAAAACAACTATTTTAATCCCAGCCGTACTTTGTGGAGTATTATTTGCTTCCGATGTTGCCGTTTGGAATATCGCCATTCAAGAATCTAGTGCAACACAAGCGTCTTTGCTAACTAATTTATCGCCGCTTTGGGTTGGTATTATTTCTTTCGTTTTCCTGAAAATAAAACCAGCCACTAATTTCTGGATTGGAACCACAGTGGCATTATTTGGTATGGCGATGTTAGTGGGTTTCAAATTTTTTCTAGAACTGGATTTTGATAATGCATTTATTCTAGCTGTATTATCTGGAGTTTTGTATTCGATTTATTTGCTGGTGAGCAAAAAAGTGCTCTCTCACTTGGATGTGCTTTCTTTTATGACCATCAGTTTGCTGGCATCCACGATATATTTAGCAATAGTATGCGTTTTGATGAGCGAACCGTTTTATGGGTTTTCAAAAATGGGGTGGTTTATCCTATTTATCCAGGCGCTAGTATGTCAATTGATGGCTTGGTTATCGATTAGTTATGCCACTCAAAGCATGCGCCCTACCCGTATATCGTTGAGTTTATTAGCACAAGCGGTTATTACTTCCATTTTAGCTTGGTTGTTTCTAGATGAACAAATTACCTTAAATATGATTATTGGTGGTCTTATTTTACTTTTTGGTATCCGAATTACCTTTTACACCAAAACACTTTCGATAAAAGAAATAGTAAAAAAACGCTAAGAAGCATTCCTTCTTAGAACTAAAAAATTAACATGAAAAATATAAAAGTAATTGCATTTGATGCAGATGACACTTTATTCATCAATGAAACTTATTTTGCTGAAACAGAAGAAAAATTTTGTGCTTTAATGAGCGATTATCTCTCGCATCAAGGAATTTCAAAAGAACTCTTCAAGATCGAAATTGACAATTTAAAATTGTACGGTTATGGTATCAAAGGATATATTCTTTCGATGATTGAGGCAGCAATGAAAATTTCGAACAATACTATTCCCGTTGAAGTCATTGAGCGTATTATTCAATACGGAAAAGAACTAACTGAGAAACCTATCGTTTTATTAGAGGGTGTAGAGGAAACATTGGAAGCCTTGAACGGAAAATACAAATTAGTTGTAGCTACCAAAGGTGATTTACTTGACCAACGTAGAAAACTACATAATTCTGGTTTGGGCCATTATTTTCACCATATCGAAGTAATGTCTGATAAACAAGAAGTGGATTATTCTGATTTAGTCACACGTCTAGAAATTAAACCACAGGAATTTTTTATGATTGGTAATTCCCTTAAGTCTGACGTTTTACCAGTTTTGGCGATTGGTGGTCACGCCGCACATATTCCTTTTCATACGACTTGGGAGCACGAAAAAATTGATCACAAAATCGTGCATGAAAATTTTATGGCCTATGAAAAAATAACTGATATCTTAAAACGACTACAATAAGAGTTCTTTTCCTACTAAAAAACTAATTTTAAATTTGCTATCTACCAACTCAATAATTGAAACAGCTACAAAAACCCTCTAAAAATGTAATGTATCACCAATAAACATATGCTTTCCGTTACTTTTTACATAATTAACTTCAATTTTTACATAATTTACTGTTTGAAAATTCTTATTAAACAAAATAGGCTACTTTTGTACCATATTTAATAAAAAGAATAAAATGAAAAAAGTAATACTTACGTTAGCACTTGCAACAGCATTTGCAACAGTATCAGCTCAAACTACATCAGCTGAAAAAGAGTCAGTAAAAAACATCAACCCTGAATTTAACCAATGGTCAGTTGAATTAGCTGGTGGTTTTAACAAACCTATGAGACCTTTAAGTGCAGGTGCAAGAACTGCAGTTGTAAGTCCTTATGTTGCTGATTTAGGAGTTAGATACATGTTTAACAACAAATTTGGTATTAAAGCTGACTTCGGTTACAACAGCTTTACAGAAGGTGACGATTCTCAAAGTTTTGACACTAAATATTACAGAGCAGATTTACAAGCTGTAGCTAACTTAGGAAGAATCATGAATTTCGAAACTTGGACTAACACACTTGGCTTATTAGGTCATGCTGGTTTTGGTTTAGGTTTTTCAGAAAAAACTGATGGTGCTTACGCTAAAGACAGAATGGGTAATTTCATGGCTGGTGTAACTGGTCAAATTAAATTATCTAACAGAATTGCTTTAACAGGAGATTTTACAACTATCCTTAACGCAAAACAAGATCTTGGTTTTGATGGTGTAAGTGTTCCTACTAAAAGAGGATTCGGTGGAGTTCTTTTTAATGGTACTGTAGGTTTAACAGTTTACTTAGGTAAAAATGAGAAACATGCTGACTGGGTAACTCTTGTAGATAAAGATGTAATAGTGTTAAAAGATAGAGTTGATACTCTTGAAACTATGTTGATTGATACTGATCAAGATGGTGTTGCTGATTATTTAGATCTAGAAAAAAACACAGTTTCTGGTGTTATGGTTGACTCTAAAGGTAGAGCTATTGATTTAAACACTAACAATGTTCCTGATGAATTAGAAAAATATTTGACAGCAAACTACGTTAACAAAAATGACAAGTCTGCTTCTTTACCTAATAACGAATTGATTAAAAACTTAATCAATGGTGGTTATGTAGCTACTTATTTTGATTTTGACAAATCAACTCCATCAAATGTTTCTACTACAGGTATTGATTTCGTATTAACTTACTTAAGAAACAATCCTAATGCTACAGTTGATATTATTGGTCATGCTGACGAATTAGGAAGATCTGAATACAATGATAAATTATCTAATACAAGAGCTGCTAATGTGAAAAACATTTTAGTAAACGCTAATATCGATGCTTCAAGATTGAATATAATCGCTGCTGGTGAAGACACTTCAGTTGAAAAAGATTCAGAAGGTGCTAGAAAACTAGTTAGAAAAGTTACTTTCAGAATAAAATAATTTATTCTTAGATTATCTAAAAGCCCTAAAAGGAATTCCTTTTAGGGCTTTTTTTTTGCCTCCCACTTTTTTGATTTCCCTCCCACAATACTATTAAAACAAAGATCACTAGACAAAATAAATTAAACAATAACTGTACTTCTGACGAAAACTTTAAGTTACAGAAACCTTGAAAACACTTTTAGATATTGAAAACGGGCCTAGCAAAGAGCATTTTCATTTTTTTAGAAAATTTGAAGAACCTTTTTTTGGAACTACCGTAGAAATCGATTGTACCAAAGCATATGAAAAAGCCAAAGAATTAGATTCCTCTTTTTTTATATATTATTTACACAAAACTTTGATCGCTGTTAATCAATTGGAATCATTTCGCTAAAGGATTGATGACAACCAAATTTACATTTACGATCCAGTAGATGGCTCAGCGACAATTGGACGTGAAGATGGTAGTGTTGGTTTTTCACTTATCGAATACAATACAGATTTCGATATTTTCAAAACAACTGCTTTAGCAGAGATTAAACGCTTTCAAAATACTTCTGGTCTTTTTACTCGCCCTTTTGATACTGATAATGTAATTCATTTCTCTGCAATTCCGTGGTTGAATTTTACTTCACTTTGCCATGCAAGATGTTATACTTTTCCAGACAGTTGCCCAAAATTTCTTTTGGTAAAACGATGATCGATGACAGCGGAAAAAGAACAATGTCCATGGCATAATGGATGGTATGCATCTGAGTCAGTTTGTAGATTATTTTCAAGGCATTATGAATCTATAGTAGTGTCTTTTTTTTGTAACTTTACAATAAACACTATGTTATGCTATCTAAGACTATCGAATCCGCACTAAACAATCAGGTTCTTATTGAAGCTGATTCTTCTCAAATTTATCTTTCCATGGCCTCTTGGGCCGAAACTCATGGTTTGGAAGGGATTTCTATGTTTATGTATGCACAATCAGACGAGGAACGTATGCACATGCTTAAAATGATGAAATTCATAAACGAACGTGGTGGTCACGCCCGAGTTTCTGAATTAAAAGCACCAAAAGCAAGTCATGGAACTTTCAAAGAAATGTTTCAAGAGCTCTATGACCACGAAGTTTTCGTCTCTAATTCAATAAATGAACTGGTGCACAAAGCACTTACTGAAAAAGATTATGCGACACACAACTTTTTGCAATGGTACGTTGCTGAGCAGGTCGAAGAAGAATCACAAGCAAAAGTTATTTTAGACAAAATAAACCTCATCGGCGATGATAAAGGCGGACTGTATTTGTTTGATAGAGATATGCAGCAAATGTCTTCTAACAGCGGTACATCCACTAAATAAATGCACCTTAGATACAGTGATATAATAAAAACAAACTGTCAGTATCTTGGTTTAAATTCTTTACAAATTGGGAAAGAAGGATAAAAAGAAAGAAAAAAAGCTCCTTAAAATTGGAAAGTCTGACAAAGGCTTGAAGTCAAGCTGTTGTGAAAAATATAAAAAAGGAGAAGACAAAAGATGCAAACGTTGTCCGCGATTTGATTTACCTAATGACTAACTAAGACAACGAAAAGTTTTAACATTGCCCACTAAATAAAAGTCCCAGCATGCGTTTTTTATAAACGTATGCCGGGACTTCTTATTGATCCACATAAGGTTACTTTCCTAATAAAAGTACCTCAGTGACAACTACTTCCGTAACATAGCGTTTTTCGCCGTTTTTGTCATCATAGCTTCTGTGTGTTAACTTCCCTTCTATCGCAATTTCTTTACCCTTAGTAACAAATTTTTCAATGATATCAGCCGTTTTCCCCCAGGCAATTAAACGATGCCATTGTGTTTCTTCTACTTTTTCTCCTTTGTCATTTTTGTAGCTCTCATTAGTAGCTAATGTAAAATTGGCTAGTTTCTTTCCTCCATCAAAAGTTTTGATTTCTGGGTCGTTTCCTAGATGTCCGATCAACTGTACTTTGTTTCTTAATGCATTCATGGCGTGTAAAATTTAATTGTTTTAATCTGAACTCATTTCAGATTTTTTTTGTGGTTTATAGTATTGAAATCCTTGTTGTTTGATTTCGACATTGCAAAGATTATACGATTAGCAAAATTTATTCGGTTAGTATTCAATTACTTTCGGTTGTAAATATTTGTAAACGTTTCCAAACGGATAATATATTTCTTATCTTGCCAAAAATTAAAAACAATTTATGCCTGCAACTATTAAATCAATTGAGTTACGTAACCTACAAATTGAAGACTATAAAGAACTAAAAAAATCCATGATTCAATCTTATCCAGAAATGGCCGAATCATTTTGGAAAGAAGATCAAATCGAACTGTTATTACAAAAATTCCCCGAAGGACAACTGGTAATCGTAGTAGATGGAATCGTAGTTGGTTCAGCCCTATCCTTATTAGTTACAGAAGATTTCGCTTTTAAAACACGTTCTTATAAAGCCATTACTGGTAATTTCTCGTTTTCAACCCACAATCCTGAAGGAGAAGTTCTATATGGAATTGATGTTTTTATTAATCCTCAATACCGTGGACTTCGATTGGGTCGCCGTTTATATGACGTTAGAAAAGAATTATGCGAGCAATTAAATCTTAAATCCATCATCTTTGCGGGAAGAATTCCCAATTACGGAAAATTTAAAGATGAAATTACTCCTAAAATATATATTGAAAAAGTAAAGAAAAAAGAAATTTACGATCCTGTTTTATCGTTTCAGTTAAGCAATGATTTCCATGAACTTCGTGTTCTTAAAAATTATTTAGAAGGCGATACAGAATCCTTAGAATATGCTGTTTTATTAGAATGGAATAATATTTACTATGATGATAGTCCAAAATTAATTAATACTACAAAAAGTGTAGTACGACTAGGGTTAATTCAATGGCAAATGCGTTCATTATCTGATTTAGATGCTCTTTTTGACCAAGCCGAATTTTTTATTGACACTGTTTCTGGTTACGGAAGTGATTTTGCTTTGTTTCCAGAATTTTTTACCGCCCCATTAATGGCGGATTTTAATCATCTATCTGAAGCAGAAGCGATCAGAGAATTGGCAAAACATACCGAAGCAGTTAAATTAAAATTTCAGGAATTTGCCATTTCCTATAACATCAATATCATCACGGGAAGTATGCCTTTTATCGAAAACGAACACGTATACAACGTAGGTTTTCTTTGCAAACGCGATGGTACAAACGAAATGTACCGTAAAATTCATATTACGCCTAACGAAGTTTTTCATTGGGGAATTACAGGCGGAGACACTATACAGACCTTTGATACCGATTGTGGAAAAATAGGGATTGTAATCTGTTACGACGTAGAGTTTCCAGAGCTTTCTCGTCTGATGGCAGACCAAGGCATGAATATTTTATTCGTTCCTTTCTTAACCGATACTCAAAATGGATACACTCGTGTGAAACATTGTGCTCAAGCCAGAGCAATTGAAAACGAATGTTATGTGGCTATTGCTGGTTGTGTTGGGAATTTACCAAAAGTAAACAATATGGACATTCAGTATGCACAAGCAGCTGTTTATACCCCTTCTGATTTTGCGTTTCCAAGTAATGGAATTAAAGCAGAAGCAACTCCTAATACTGAAATGACTTTAATTGTAGATGTTGATATTAATTTACTCAAAGAATTACACGAACACGGAAGTGTAAACACGATGAAAGACAGAAGGCACGATTTATACAGTTTGAAAAAAATAAAATGATGAAAAATTGCTTAGAATGCGATGAGAAAATTGTGGGTCGTGAGGACAAAAAGTTCTGTAGCGATGGTTGTCGCAATGCCTATAACAACAAAATCAACAAGGACAGTAATAATTACATGCGCAACATCAATAACAAGTTGCGCAAGAATTATCGCATTCTATTAGAACTTAATCCCGAAGGAAAATCAAAAACAACCCGAGCTAAACTCTTTAGTAAGGGTTTTGATTTTGATTTTTTTACCAATATTTTAAATACTAAAACAGGAAATACCTACTATTTCCTATATGACCAAGGCTATATGTTACTAGATAACGACTATTATATGCTAGTTAAAAAAGATATTTAATACCACAACCCCCAAATCCTCAAATATGAAAAAAAGTCTTTCCTCACTTTTTGCAGTTGTTTTTATTTCAGTCATTATAGCAATCCTTTTCCTAACCATCATGCCACAGTGGACCTCAGATGACACTGTACCATTTTCTGAATTTTCAACTGAAAGGGCATTAGAAAAGATAAAAGCCATTTCGAAAGAACCACACTATGTTGGCTCTCAAAATCACGACCAGGTTGCTAATTATCTACAAAAAGAACTACAAAATTTAGGCCTTCAAACTTCTATCCAGGAAGGATATACTTTGACAGAATGGGGAAATTTAGTGAAGTCAAAAAATATTTTGGCTCGAATAAATGGGAGTTCTACTAATTCTAAGGCGCTACTATTACTTTCTCATTACGACAGCGCACCACATTCCTACTCTCATGGTGCAAGCGATGCCGGTTCTGGAGTAGCAACAATATTAGAAAGCGTTCGTGCCTTTTTGTACAGTAAAAAGCCCCATAAAAATGATATTATTATTCTGTTTTCAGATGCAGAAGAATTAGGATTAAACGGAGCGGCGCTTTTTGTGACCCAACACAACTGGGTAAAAGAGGTCGGACTAGCACTCAATTTTGAAGCCCGCGGTACTTCTGGCCCAAGTTACATGTTAATGGAAACAAATGGTGGAAATGCGGGAATGGTCAAAGAATTTGCCAAAGCAAATTCAACTTTTCCTGTATCAAATTCATTAATGTACAGTATTTATAAAATGCTACCTAATGATACTGACTTAACCGTTTTTAGAGAACAAAAGAATATTCAAGGGTATAATTTTGCTTTTATTGACGACCATTATAATTACCATACAGCCCAAGATGACATCAAGCATCTAAACAAAAATACCTTAGCCCATCAGGGAACCTATTTAATGCCTTTGTTAAGTTATTTTTCGAATGCTGATTTGAACACCACAAAATCCACTGAGGATTATGTCTATTTCACCATCCCTTTTACGTTTATAAGTTATTCTTTTAGCTGGGTTTTACCAATGGTCATTCTAGCATTTGTACTCTTTCTATTTTTAGTTTTCATCGGAATTGGTAAAAAAATATTAATCGTTCAGTCCATGTTGAGAGGATTTATTCCGATTATAGGCTCCCTAATTTTTACCGGACTAATTACTTTTCTTGGTTGGAAAGGATTACTACAAATCTACCCGCAGTATAATGATCTGTTAAATGGATTTACCTATAATGGACATGCCTATATTGCTGCGTTTGTTTTACTGGCGCTAGCAACAACCCTATTTATCTATAAACTTTTCTCCTCTAAAAAAGTAGCTGTAAATCATTATGTAGCTCCTTTATTAATTTGGTTAATTCTGAATGGGCTATTGGCAATTTACTTAAAAGGCGCTGGGTTTCTAATTATTCCCGTTTATTTCGGACTATTTCTTTTTGGTTACTACATCATCACGCAAAAGAGCAATAAAACACTAAATCTTATTTTCAGCATTCCTGCATTACTACTATTAGTTCCCTTTATTCAAATGTTCCCCATAGGATTAGGGCTCAAAGTATTGTTTGGAAGTGCCATTCTTACTGTTTTGACATTTGGATTATTGTTACCTACTTTTGGTAGCTTCGCCAAAAAAGGACAGTGGTCTCTCCTATTTTTACTGATCTCCATTGGATTTTTTGCGAAAGCACATTACGAATCCGGTTATGAAGTAGGAAAGGCAAAATCAAATAGTTTGTTGTACATCTACAATGCCGATACCGATAAGGCCAGTTGGGCGACTTATGATGTTAATCTTGATTCTTGGACCAAAGAATACTTGGGGAAAAACCCGAAACCCGCTACAGCTTTGAATCAAACCCCCTTGTTCAGCAAATACAATTCTGGTTTTACTTATGCTGCCGAGGCTCCAAAAATAGCACTTCAAAAACCCACTGTCGAATTCTTAAAAGATAGTACTGCCGGAAACAAAAGGTATTTTAAACTCCGAATCTCTCCCAACCGATCAGTAAGCCGTTATGATATTTTTGCCAATGAAAAAATGGAATTCTTTAATTTAAGAGCAAATGGCGCCACTCATATCAACCAAAAAGGAACCCGATTTAACCGAAAAGGAAAGAAACTACTGAGTTATTATGTAGTGGAAAATGCGCCTTTAGAAATAGAGTTCAACATCGATACAGCGTCTATTTTTGATATGGAATTGATGGAAAGCTCCTTTGACTTAATGAGAAACCCATTATTTTCGATTACAAAAAGAGCTTCCTGGATGATGCCAACTCCTTTTGTCTTAACAGACGCTGTAGTTATCAAACAAATAATAAAACCAAGTTTGGCTAGTAGTAAAGAGACTTCAGCAATTGCAATTTCTCAATCAACAATCAATGAAACTGTACCGCAAAGCACAAAGGCTGTTGCGAAACCAATCAAGCCAATTGTTCAAGAAAAATCAAAAAGAAAAATAATAAAACCCGCTTCAAAAATAATTGCAGCACCCATTACCATTCCGATTTCTAAACCGGTCAAAAAAGAAAGATTAATAATTGCGAATGATACTACCAAAGTCAGATAATTTTACTGAAATTTGTACTATCACAGATTGTGATGCTATTTAAATTTCTTTAAAAATAGATTGTCAAAATGAAAAATATCAGTGTTTTGGGTTGTGGTTGGCTAGGATTCCCCTTGGCGAAAGCGATATTAGAAAAAGGGGGCCTTGTAAATGGCTCGACGACTTCTACAGATAAGGTTTCTAAATTAGAAAAGGCAGGAATTAATCCTTTCCTAATAGCACTTGAAACCGATGGTGTTATTGGTGAGATCGAAGATTTCTTGAAAGACAGCTCTACTTTGATTATTGATATTCCGCCCAAATTAAGAGGGCCTAACAAAGAGAATTTTGTTGGTAAAATCGAAGCTTTAATTCCTTTTGTCGAAAAATCAACAATTGAAAATGTCCTTTTTATAAGTTCAACCTCAGTTTACGGGGACGATAATGATCCAGTAACCGAAGAAACTCCATTAAAACCAGATTCTGAAGGCGGAAAACAATTAGCTATAGTTGAAGGTCTTTTACGTAGCAACCATCATTTTAAAACCACCGTACTTCGTTTTGGTGGTTTGATTGGCGAAGATAGAAATCCAATTAAATTTTTAGCAGGTCGGGAGAATCTTGACAACCCTGATTCTCCCATTAATCTAATCCATCAAGCAGACTGCATTGGCATTATTCTTAAAATTATTGAAAAGAATTCTTGGGGAGAAACCTATAATGCGGCCTCTCCATCGCATCCTTCTCGAGAAGTATATTACACCCAAAAAGCATTGCAATTAAATGTAGCCCCGCCTAAATTCAATCACGACGAACCCTCAGTGGGAAAAATAATTTTAGCAGATAAATTAATACGTAACCTCGACTATACCTTTACCATAACAAATTTATAAAGTGAGAACTAAAATAAAAGCTGCTTTTTCGACCAGAATAAATGCTATCGGATTGCCAATACTAGCGTTATGTTTTGTAAGTTTCTTTTGGGGAACTACTTGGATCGCTTCAAAAGAGGGAGTTAAGCACATGCCAGCATTACAACTAGCGGCAATCAGACAATTTATTGGAGGAATACTCTATGTTGCGTTTTTTTTGTACAAAAAAGAGGCTTGGCCTAAAGGAAAACAGTGGAAAACAATCGTCATTTTAAGCGTTCTTAATTTTGCATTGAGCAACGGACTCAGTACTTGGGGCGTAAAATACATCAGTAGTGGTTTAGGCGCGATTATAAATGCCGTTTTCCCAATATGGATTGTTATTATTAGCTTTTTCAGGGGTGAAAAATTAGCAAGACTAGCCATTTTTGGGCTAATGATCAGCTTTGGTGGCGTTTGCGTTATTTTCTATGAGCATCTGACTGATTTCCTGCAACCTGATTTTAGATTCGGGATTCTTCTTTCCTTAACCGCTACGATCAGTTGGGCTTTTGGAAGTTTATATACTAAGAAAAAAGCCGCTACTTTTAATCCTTATTTTAGCCTAGGATTGCAAATGTTAATTTCAAGTCTAATGCTTTTTGCCGTTACAGGCGCAACTGGAACTGGAGTTAATATCCTATCAATTCCGGCAATTTCTTGGTGGTCGATTGCTTACTTAGTCATTATTGGCTCTGTATTAACTTTTATTGCGTTCATCTACATGCTCCAAAAACTACCAGCGGAAATAAATAGTATTTACGCCTATATCAACCCAATTGTCGCAGTACTATTAGGCGCTTTAATTTTTGGAGAATCACTTACAATGGCAATTGCAATAGGAGGTGGAATCACGATTTTTGGTTTGTATATGGTAAATCATTCGATTAGAAAAACCCGTCGATTGGCTGCGGCAAGTATAAAATAATAATTAATTTTTGGCTTTCGCCAAAGTGATATAAAACAAAAAATCCCAAGCGTTAACTTGGGATTTCTTTTTATATAAACTGTACGACCTATTTACCAGATTTTAACTCTTTTTTCTGGAGCGATGTACATACCGTCATTTGCTTGAATATCGAAGGCCTGATAAAAGGTGTCTACATTTTGCAAAGGCACATACGCACGGTACATCCCTGGAGAATGCGGATCTGTTTTTACCTGATTTTTAATTGCTTCATCACGTGCTTTAGATCTCCAGATTGTAGCCCATGACAAAAAGAAACGTTGCTCTGGCGTATAGCCATCAATCAAGCCGGGGTTTCCATTTTCTTTTAAATACAATTGCAAACCATCATAAGCTGCGTTTATACCCCCTAAATCACCAATATTTTCTCCAAGGGTAAATTTACCATCAACAAAAGTTCCTGGTAATGGCTCAAGCGCACTGTACTGATTAGCCAAAGCTGTAGTTAAGGCCGAAAATTGTTTAGAGTCTTCTGCAGTCCACCAGTCCACTAAATTCCCATCGGCATTGTATCGTGATCCTGAATCATCAAATCCATGAGAAATTTCATGACCGATTACTCCTCCTATTCCACCGTAGTTTACCGCTTCATCCGCTTGGTAATTGTAAAATGGTGGTTGCAAAATCGCTGCAGGAAATACAATTTCATTATACGACGGGTTGTAGTATGCATTCACTGTTTGTGGAGACATTCCCCATCTGGTTTTATCAACTGGTTTAGTTAAGTCGGATAAATCTTCCTCAAAACTCCATTTAGCCATGTTTTTTGCATTGTCAAAATAAGTCCCTCCTTCTTCCGGGCTCTTAATTAATAAAGCTGAATAATCTTTCCATTTGTCAGGATATCCAATTTTAATTTTTGACTTATGTAATTTTTCAACTGCGCTTACTTTGGTTTCCGGAGCCATCCAAGCTAGATTATTGATTCGGTTTTCAAAAGCGACAAAGATGTTTTTTATCATTTTCTCCGCTTTTGCTTTGGCCTCAGCCGGAAACATTTTCTCTACATATAATTTACCTAAAGCTTCTCCAATTCTTCCATTGATTACTTGCAAGGCGCGTTCCTCTCTTGGTCTTTGTTTTACCGCGCCTGTTAATGCTTTTCCGTAAAACTCAAAATTGGCATCTTCAATTGTAGTTGATAACTGACTTGAAGCTCTGTTTAATAACGACCAACGCATATACGCTTTCCAGTCGTTCACTTTGTTTTCTTTCAAAATAGACTCAAAAGCAGTCATGTATTTAGGCTGCGAAACGATTAATGAATCCACGTTTTTCAATCCTATTTTTGTAAAGTAGCTATTCCAGTTGATCGACGGAGTTAATTTTTGCAAATCAGCCACCGTCATCGGGTTATACGATTTTCTTCTGTCCCTTCTTTCTACGCGGTCAAATCTAGGTTTTGACATTTCGATTTCAAGAGCTAAAATCTGTTCAGCATGTACTTTAGCTTCGGCTGGTTTTTCACCAAGGAACCCAAGCATTTTAGCCACGTGAAGCACGTATTTTTCTCTTTTTTCTTTTGAATCAGCATCTTCAGAAACATAATAATCACGATCTGGCAAACCTACTCCTCCAGGCCCCACACTGATTACATTTCTATTACTGTTTTTAGCATCGGCACCAATGTTAGCGCCAAAAAAACCAATCCCTCCGTAGGGTTCCATTTCGATTAATAAGTCTTCTAAATCCTTGGTGTTTTTAACCGCATCAATTTTTTTTAAGTACGGTTTCAATGGTGTAATCCCTAATTTATTACGCCCAAGAGTATCTAGAATCGTTTTGTACAAATTGATCGCCTTCCCTTGGTCCGTATCTGATTTGTATTTTGGATTTGTCGCTGCCTCTTTTAATATTGCCAACGCATCTGCGTCTGTCTTTTGTCTTAGCTCATCAAAACTTCCCCAACGCGTTCTGTCAGAAGGTATGTCTGTATTGTCTAACCAGGTTCCGTTTACATAACGGAAAAAGTTATTACTAGGTTTCACCGTCTTGTCCATATAATTGACATTAATCCCCGGTTCTTTTGCAGTTGCAGCTGTTTGTGCCTGTGTAACTGTAATTCCAAAAAGTGCAGGAATCACAAAAAGAAGCGACCTATTGCTGTTTTTTTTCATTTTTATAGTTGATTAGTTAATTTATGCTGTTTATTGCTATAATTAAATAGTAAATAAAATTATTCATAAATATATAAAAGTAATTTTCAACTGTCTAATTTTCAACAATTGTTAGCTTAAAATTTCAGAATTAAAAAAAATCCTAAGCTTGCACTTAGGATTTTTGAAACTACACTTTTATTAATTTACCAGATTTTCACTCGTTTCTCAGGTTCGATATACATACCGTCGCCTTTTTTAATATCAAATGCCTGATAAAAAGCATCAACATTTTGAGCCGGCACATACGCACGGTACATTCCCGGAGAATGTGGATCCGTTTTTACTTGGTTTTTAATTGCTTCATCGCGTGATTTGGTTCTCCAAACCGTGGTCCATGAAATGAAGAAACGCTGCTCAGGAGTAAATCCGTCTATGAGTCCCGGATTTTTATTTTCTTTCAAATACAATTGTAAACCATCATAAGCAGCATTTATACCTCCTAGGTCACCAATGTTTTCTCCAAGAGTAAATTTACCGTCTACATTAACTCCTGGAAGCGGTTCTAATGCGCTGTATTGATCTGCGAGTGCAGTTCCCATCGCCGTAAATCGCGTTAAATCTTGAGCCGTCCACCAGTCAATTAAGTTTCCTTCTGCATTATAACGTGCCCCTGAATCATCAAAACCATGAGAGATTTCATGACCAATTACAGCTCCTATTCCTCCATAATTAACGGCTTCATCAGCTTGGTAGTTGTAGAAAGGCGCTTGTAAAATCGCTGCTGGAAACACAATTTCATTATACGAAGGATTGTAATAGGCATTTACCGTTTGTGGAGACATATACCATTCTGTTTTATCAACGGCTTTATCCAACTTGTCAATATCTTTTTGGAAATTCCAACGCGAAATACTTTTCATGTTCTCAAAATAACTTCCACCAGTAGCAATACTTTTAATCTCTAATTGCGAATAATCTTTCCACTTGTCTGGGTATCCAATTTTGATGGTAATCTTATTCAATTTCTCAATCGCTTTCACTTTTGTCTCTGCAGACATCCAAGTTAAATTGCTGATGCGGTTTTGATACGCTAAAATGATGTTATGGATCATTTTCTCTGCTTTTTCTTTTGCTTCAGCAGGAAACATCTTTTCCACATACAATTTCCCTAAAGCCTCACCAATAGTTCCGTTAACTGTTTGCAATGCTCTTTCTTCACGAGCTCTTTGTTTGATTGCCCCAGTTAATGTCTTTCCATAAAAATCAAAATTAGCGGCATCAATGGTACTGCTTAACAAACTACTTGAACCATTTAATAAAGTCCATTTCATATATTCTTTCCATGCCGAAACTTTATTTTCAGTAAGAATCGTTTGCAACGCTTTCATGTATTTAGGCTGCGATACGACTACCGTATCTAACTTTGCAAAACCAATGCCAGTGAAATAGTCGCTCCAGTTAATTGCCGGCGTCATTTTCTGTAATTCGGCAATAGTCATCGGGTTGTACTGTAATCTTCCGTCTCTGCGTTCTACTCTGTCCAAACGTGGATTTGACATTTCGATCTCCAAAGCTAAAATCTGACTAGCACTTACTTTAGCCTGAGTAGGAGTTTCTCCAATAAACTGTAGCATTCTAGCAATATGTTGCTCGTACTTCTCTCTCTTTTCTTTGGTATCTTTTTCTTCTGAAGAATAATAATCTTTATCAGCCAAACCTAGTCTTCCAACTCCAAGATTTAAAGAGTTTTTAGCACTATTTTTATCATCGGCTCCAACTCCAACTCCAAAAAACCCAACTCCTCCAATAGGTTCCATTTCAATTAGCAACTTTTGCAAGTCCTGAATGTTTTTTACTTTGTCAATTTTTGCCAAATAGGGAGCTAACGGCTTAATGCCTTGTTTGTCTCTAGCAACAGTATCTAAAATCGAATTGAAAAGATTAATAGCTTTTCCTTGATCAGTCTCCGATTTATAAATTGGATTTTTTGATGCATCTTTCAAAATTGTCAATGCATCTTTATCGGTTTTTTTAAGTAATTCATTAAAACTTCCCCAAGAAGTTCTATCACTTGGAATTTCGGTTTTGTCAAGCCAAGTTCCATTTACGAACCTAAAAAAATTATCTGCGGGTTTTACCGTATTATCAAAGAACGAAACATTGATACCCGGTTCCTTACTTGAAGTAACAGTTTGAGCCTGAGTCTCTGCAAATCCTATTATTGTAGGAATCACTAAAAGAAGCCCCTTATTCAGTTTTATTTTCATTTTTACAATTAATTTGGTTAGTGTCACAAAGCTATTGATAAAAAATATACCAATTTCAAAACACTTGTTAAAATTACAATGGCATAAATTCGCGGTAAAAAGCGCACTTTTTTGTATTTTTGCAAAAATTATTTTTATGAAATCTATTTTTAAGAAATACCGAATATTTATTGGTGTTTTCATAATCTTCTCCACTATCACGCTCTACTTGTTTTACGTAGCCCTGAAACCTACTAAAACCCTGCCTATATACAATCCATCAGACGTTAATCCGGAACTTGTGGACAGTACCGTACAATATATTAGTAAATACCATACCATTGCTGATTTTTCTTTTGTCAACCAAAACGGAAAAACCATTACTCAAAAAGATTACGAAGGCAAGATATATGTAGCCGACTTTTTCTTTACGACTTGTGGTTCTATTTGCCCGAAAATGACCGCTAATTTATTTGAAGTCCAAAAAGCAATTATCAATAACCCAAAAGTAATGCTGCTTTCTCATACCGTATTTCCCGAAGTTGACAGCGTAGCTGTTCTAAAAGCATATGCCATTAAATATGGTGTTGACGATAAAAAATGGAATCTCGTTACTGGCGATAAAAAAGAGATTTATACCATGGCTAGAAAATCGTATCTGGCTGTCAAATTAGGAAAACCAAGCGAGCTATACGACATGGTACATACCGAAAACTTTGTGTTAGTAGATGCTAAAAAAAGAGTTCGTGGTTTTTATGATGGCACCAAAAAAGAAGACATCGAAAAATTAATAACCGACATTAATTTTTTAAGCAACGAGTAATCTGCCTAAACAAAACAAATGTTCACTATTTCGACACCAACCATTTAGTACTTTTTTTTACTCTTAATTTATTCAACAGACGTTATAAAAGTGATAATTATCATTTATTTTAGTATTATAATATGTACTTTTGCAATATTAATTCAATCTAAATAAGACTTGCGAACAACGATAAATTCACTCAAAAAAGGGGATAAAGCCATTATCAAGGATTTTGATATTGACATCATTCCATTAAAGCTACTCGAAATGGGCTGCTTGCCTGGAAATACGGTTGAATTGCTTCAAATCGCACCTTTTGGCGACCCTTTGTATTTAAACATTAATGGTTCCCATTTGGCTATTCGAGTGGAAACAGCCAAAGAGATTGAAGTTGAACTAATCAAAATCAAGTTTTAATGATCAATCAGAATATTAACATTGCCTTAATAGGCAACCCAAATACAGGAAAAACTTCGGTTTTTAATCAACTTACTGGTCTCAATCAACAAGTAGGGAATTATCCGGGAATCACTGTTGAGAAAAAAATAGGTTTTTGCAAATTACCTAATAATGTTAAAGGTAACATCTTGGATTTACCTGGAACTTACAGTCTGAATGCCAGTTCGATTGATGAAAATGTTGTTATTGAATTATTGCTGAATAAAAACGATAAATTATATCCAGATGTTGCCATCGTAGTTACAGATGTAGAAAATCTAAAACGTAATTTACTGTTATTCACCCAAATAAAAGATTTAGAAATCCCAACTATTTTAGTCATTAACATGGCTGATAGAATGGAATACAAAGGGATTACTTTAAACATACCCTATTTAGAAGAGCATCTAAAAACAAAAATTGCGCTGATCAGCTCCCGAAAAGGTTTTGGTATTGATGAATTAAAAAATTTGATCGTTACCTACAAAACTATTACAACCGAACCTTGCCTAAATGCTTCCAGTATAGACCCAGAATACTTCAATAGTCTTCGAAAAGCATTTCCTAATCAATTGTTATATAAATTGTGGCTGGTAATAACCCAAGACGTAAATTTCTTGAATTTAGAACGAAAAGAGATTCAAGGTTCTTTTACTAAATCGCATTCCGATTTAAAACGATTGCAGCAAAAAGAAACCATCAAGCGCTATCAATTTATCAATGATGTCTTAAAAGAAGGTTTAAAAATAGACGCAACAATTGCCAAAGATTTTCGTAGCAAACTCGATCGCGTATTGACTCATAAAGTTTGGGGATATGTAATTTTCTTCGTCATTTTATTTGTAATATTTCAGTCTATTTTCGAATGGTCTAAAGTCCCTATGGATTTTATAGACAGTACTTTTGCTTCGTTAAGCGCATTAGCCAATAGCGAGCTACCAGCCGGTGTTTTAACTAATTTGGTATCGCAGGGAATTATTCCAGGCATCGGAGGAATACTGATTTTTATTCCGCAAATCGCCTTCCTATTTCTATTTATTTCCATTTTAGAAGAAAGTGGTTATATGAGCAGAGTTGTATTCTTAATGGATAAAATTATGCGAAATTTTGGTTTATCAGGGAAAAGCGTAGTTCCATTAATTTCTGGAACGGCCTGTGCTATTCCGGCTATTATGGCCACCCGAAATATTGAAAACTGGAAAGAACGATTAATAACGATTCTGGTAACTCCATTTACAACCTGTTCTGCCAGATTACCCGTTTATGCTATTATTATAGGGCTGGTGATTCCCGACACTTATGTACTGGGAATTTTTAATCTTCAAGGATTAACATTGATGCTATTGTATCTTATTGGTTTCGGAACGGCTATTCTATCAGCTTACATTCTTAATATAGTCCTGAAAATAAAATGTAAAACTTTCTTTGTAGTAGAAATGCCAAACTATAAACTACCTATGTTTAAAAACGTAGCGCTTAATGTTGTTGAAAAAACAAAAGCATTCGTTTTTGGTGCTGGAAAAATAATTTTAGCAATATCAATCGTTCTGTGGTTTATGGCTTCATATGGCCCTGGGAAAAACTTCAAAAATGCCGAAGCAATTCAACTTTCAAAAACGGAAAACGTTGGCTTATCGCAAGATGAACTTAGTAATAAAGTGGCAGCATACAAACTAGAAAATTCTTATATCGGAATCATGGGAAAAAGTATTGAACCCGCCATTTCTCCTTTAGGATATGACTGGAAAATTGGGATTGCGATCATTAGCTCCTTTGCTGCGAGAGAGGTTTTCGTAGGTACATTGGCCACAATTTACAGTGTGGGAAGTACCGGAAATGATGACACGATTAAAAACAAAATGGCTGCAGAAGTCAATCCCGTAACTGGCAAGAAAATATTCAATTTTGCTTCAGGAATATCTTTACTGTTATTCTACGCTTTCGCGTTGCAATGTGCCAGTACAATCGCTATAACGAGAAAAGAAACCAATTCCTGGAAATGGCCTTTGGGACAACTTATTTTCATGAGTTCGTTTGCTTACATTGTAGCCTTAATTGCTTATCAAATTTTAAAATAAACCGATATGTTTCAAGAAATTTTTGCTTTCGTAGCACTCGGAGTTGCCGTTGTTTTTTTACTTAAAAAATTCTTCTTTAAAAAGAAAAAAACCGATAAAAGTTGCGGTAAAGACGATTGTGGATGCCACTAAAATTAAAAAAAATAAAGACTTAAAAACATTGGGGTTTAGAAAAGAGAACTTCTCATACAACTACCTGATTTCAATATCTCTAAACCCACAAATCCAAAGTAATTAAAGATTTATTCGTTTAAATTTTTATCAAAATTTTAATGTTATAATTTAGAACGATAAATTTTAAATAACTAAATTTACTTAGTAAAAAATACGAAACACATACTCGTTATCAGTCGTTTACAACTATTAAAAAAATAATTTTAAACGAATGCTTTATTAAGAAAAGTATTTGGCTAATAACTTAAATATGTTTTGGCTTCCCACCTACAAAAGCCAATGAAAGCGTAGCATCAGTATATATTGACAATCGAACTCTTAATTTGCGTTCTATTCATTACAAAATATAAGGTCTAAACATTACCCAAATCTATACGTCCCACTAGTATTAGTGCCAATCAATGTTGGCTGATAAAAAATCGTATTAAGTAATTTAAAAACTACCAAAATGGAAAACAAGATAACTATCCATCTGATTTCTTAATCACTCTTCCTTTCCTTCATTGTACTAAAGGCTGTCTTAATTGGTTAAATGGGTACTTCTTTCAATTAGTGTGTTGCACTTGATTTCAATTCGAACAAGAACCAATATAAACTTATTATGAAAAAGTTCACCTTGCTATTATTGCTACTAAATATCACATTTCTTTTTGCACAAAAAGAAATTTCAGGCTACGTTTTCGATAACGCTGGCACACCTTTGGCAGGCGTTAACGTAATACAAAAAGCAACAAGTAACAATGTTTCTACTGATATTAACGGAGCGTACCAGATTACTGTTGATGAAGGAGCTATTTTAGTTTTTAGCTATATTAGGTTTGCCAAACAAGAATTTGATACTAAAGAGTCTATATTAAACGTTTTTCTAACCGAAGAAGGCGGATCGGGAATCAATGAAGTGGTAGTTACCGGAACCAGAAGTGCCCCCAGAAGCAATACGACAGCGGCATTGCCAATTGATGTCATCTCTGCAAAAGAACTGACATCAACCGGACAAACTACTTTTGACAAAGCTTTGCAATACCGAATCCCTTCTTTTAATACGGCTCAAACACCTGTAAATGACGCTACTTCTTTACTTGATCCCTACGAAATCAGAAATATGGGTCCTAGCAGAACCCTAATTCTAATCAATGGTAAACGAAAAAACTTAAGTTCTCTACTCTATGTTCAAACCTCACCCGGAAGAGGTGAAACCGGTGCTGATCTATCAGCAATCCCATTAGATGCTATTGAGAGAGTAGAAATTTTACGGGATGGTGCATCGGCACAATATGGCTCTGATGCTATAGCGGGTGTAATAAATATTATTCTAAAAAAAAGAACTAATGATGGAGGAATAACATTTCGAACAGGAATAACGGCTGAAGGAGACGGTGAACAGATAGGCGTAAGTTTGAATAATGGCTCCGCAATTGGCAATAAAGGTTTTGTCAATTACACCCTAGATTTTTCGAAGGTGAACTTAGCTAATAGACCTGGTAAAGTAGATCACGAAGGAGAGTTTGCCGACAACGGCGGCACGATACAAGGCCTTAACACTTTAAACGATATCAACTCGTTTCTCACAAAATATCCAGATGCCAAAAACATAAACGGCGCTCCAGAAACAGCAACTGCAAAATTCTTAGTAAATGGCGGGATTAATCTGTCTGACGAAACACAGCTGTATTATAATGCTGCTTATGTGTACAAAAAAGTAAATTCCTTTGCTAACTACAGAACACCATACTGGAGCTATGGTAACGGAATAACTTCAAATAACCTCCCCTACTTATATGATTTCTTTGGTGATGGAACAGCAGTGTCGTACCAAGGGTATCATCCGACCTTTATAGGTGATATGAACGATTATAACGCCACCCTCGGATATAAGTCAGTAATAAATGGATGGAACACCGATGCGAGTATAACTGTTGGTGGTAATTCCCAAAATTACACCGTTAATAACTCTCATAATAGATCAACTACAAAAGACGCTAACGGAATTAATGTATATCAGGAGAAGAGCCCAATATTTTTTAAACCCGGCGGTGCTTCATTCAGCCATATTGTTGGTAACTTAGACATTTCCAAAGTTTTATCTGACAAAATAAGCATTGGTTTCGGTTCTGAAATCAGAACCGAAACTTTTGAAGTTATCGAAGGCGACAAAGCCTCTTGGGAAGGATTTGGTGCCGACTCTTTTTCCGGTAACAGACCCGAAGATTCAGGCAAATGGAATCGTTATAATTTGGGAGGATACTTCGACTTGGCCTATGATTTCAGTCCAAATTTTTTAGTAAACGGAACAATTCGTTATGAAGACTATAGTGATTTTGGGGCAGCGACGGTATGGAAATTAAGCTCAAGATATAAGTTTCTGGAGGACAAAATCAACATCCGAGGCTCCGTTTCCACTGGATTTAGAGCACCAACCATGCATCAAATTTACAGTCAAAAATCACAATACTCATTCGTTCCTGGGCAAGGGGTACAAATTAGCGGATTAGTTAATAATATTTCTGTACAGGCACGTGTTTTAGGCATCCCCAAACTAGATGCTGAAAAATCAACCAATATCACACTAGGCATAGGCGCAAAACCATACGAAAAATTCAATTTAACGCTAGATTATTATAACATCAAAGTGGAAGACCGCATCATCTTAGGAGATAAAGTGGGTACTTCATTTGGTTCCGTTTCTTGGTTTGAAAATTCCTTCGATTCCAGAACATCGGGTTTGGATATCGTCATGAACTACGGTGCCGTCGTTTTAGGAACTGGAGAAATGCAACTCAATTTGTCTGGGAACATCACATTAGAAAATAAAAGAATTTCTCCAGTTAAAAGCGATAATTTCGGAGCGACATTTAACGCTCTAATGTTTACATCAAGACCCGATACCAAATGGCTTTTAGGAATAAATTATAAAATTAAGAAATTTGACCTCTGCCTTAACAACACCTATTTTGGAAAAACGACATATAAACAAGCCGGTCTTGATTCAAATTTAAGAACGGAGTTCATTCCGAAAATTGTCACTGACTTAGGAGTTAATTACTTCGCAACAAACAAGTTAACAATCGGTATTAATGTAAACAATGTCCTTAATGTACTCCCAGAATGGAAGTTCAAGGCTGAAAACGCAACCGGAACTGCCATTCTCAATGATCCTGATTTACTAAAATCACAAAATAATTTAGTTACATTCAATGGCCGTTATTCACAAATGACGTATGAAGGATATCACTTTAGTCAACTGGGAACTTTATTTAATTTATCGCTCAACTATAAATTCTGATGCAATAATTTAGAATCTCATTTTAAAAGTAAAAAATGAATTAAATCTATCTCAAAATACTAATATTCAACATATTAAATGATTAAATTTACTTAGACTAAAAAGATATCTGAACTTTAAAACAGGACTTTATCGTTTTGTTTACTAACTATTAATCTTGAATCTATAAGTCTTCAAATACAAATCCGGAATATAATGAAAAACAGTATATAAACTATATCTACTATAATGCTCAAAATTTTTAAGAATAAAACATATGGCACTTAAAAGCAAGTTGTTACTATTTGGAATAATGCTAATACTATTGGGCACAAATCCTTTAGCTGCCCAACAGCTTACTGGAGGAAAGGATTATGACCTAAAAGCTGATTTCCTAATTCGTTTTGTCGATTACGTCTATTGGAAAAACTATCCTAAAAACAAGCCTTTTAAAATCGCTATTCTTGAAGAAAGCCCAATAAACGCATCCTTACATGTTGTTAAAAACAGAAAAAAAATTGAAGTCAGCCAATATAAAAATTTGAAGGACATTGGTTTTTGTAATATTTTATTTGTTCCCTTTGACTGCTCCATACCAATTGAAACTGTGCTTTCTAATTTTTCTGGCAAACCCGTACTTATAGTAACAGAACGCAACGGTTATGGGAAAAAAGGAGCGCATATGAACTTTGTCGTGGTGGAAAATAAATTAAAATTTGAAGTAAACCTTAAGGCAATAAACAAGGTCGGAATTGGAATAAGTTCCTTCTTGTTACAACATGCAATTATAGTAGAATAATTAATTTTTCCAGTGCAATAAAGAATGAATAGAAAAAAAGAAGACACACTTGAACGTAGCAGTTATTTTATTAAGTATTGATAAACAACAGTTAAATGATGAATTTACGTAATATTTCCATTAAAAATAAGCTCGTGCTTATGCAGGTATTTACCTCTGCATTTGTACTAGGTCTTTGTATTACTGCTTTTGTACTAATCGACATTAAAGGTTTTAAAGATCGAAAAGCAATTAGTTCAACCGCTATTGCAAAGGTCTTAGGTTTCAATAGTATATCTGCCATAGAATTTCAAGATAATGCTGCTGCCAATAAAATCCTCTCTGAATTAACAGTGCAAAAAGACCTTTTAAACGCAACCATATTTGATGAAAAAGGAGCCATTTTTGCCTCCTATACGAAAGCAGGTTCGGCTGCTGGTTATCAGTTCCCTACCGCAACAGAAAACCAGAAAAATTTCAACTATACAAATGAAAATCTATTCGTCTATAACAAAATAAAAAAAGACAATAAAACCATTGGGTTAGTCGCTATTCGATTTGAACTTTCAGAATTGAATAAAATAAAAATGGATATTTTGCATCTGGGGATTGTACTATTAGTCGTAGGAATCGGACTCGCTTTTTTGATCGCTATGATAATCAAAAAATACATTTCGAAACCACTTCTAAACTTGGTGAAAACCATACAAACGATAAAGGATACTGCCGATTATAAAATACGAATGATTGTAGAAGGCCAAGATGAAATTAGCATCCTTTCTACAGGGCTTAACGATATGCTGTCAACCATTGAAAAAAGAGATAACGAAGTCGCTGTTTCAAAGGAACAATTGTACAAGCAAAATACACTTTTACAATCTGTTATACAAAACATGGGTGACGGCTTAATTGTGGTTGATGAAAACAGTAAATTTATTATTTGGAATACTGCCAGTGAAAGAATAATTGGAATGGGGCCAATGGATATTCCACAAGATCGATGGGCTGCAACCTACGGCTTCTTTCTACCCGATACAAAAGTGGTTTTTGATATTAATGAACTTCCGTTAGTAAAAGCCCTGAATGGTGAGGAAGTGGATAATGTAGAAATATTTATCCAAAATTATAAAAATCCTGAAGGAATATTTGTGGTTGCAACTGCCAGACCGTTACAGCATTCGTCCGGTGAGATAACTGGCGGAGTACTTGTTATTCATGATATTACGGAACGAAAAGTTTCAGAAAATGAAATACGAAAACTAAATGAAGAACTGGAACATAAAGTAGCGGAACGTACCGCACAATTAGCCGAAGCAATTGAAACACTACGTTCAAGCGAAGAAAAATACCGTGAAATAGTGGAAGATGTCAGCGATGTTGTCCACACTTCTAACTACAAAGGGTTTTTCACTTACATCAATCCCGCCTGTAAAAAACTCACTGGATACTCTCAAAATGAAATAATAGGAAAACATCTTATAGATTTTGTTTCTCCAGAGTGGAAAGACCGTGTGACTGAATTCTATTTTAATCAATTTAAAAACAAAATTGACGCAACACTATTTTCATTTCCTATTATTACAAAATCTGGGGAACAAAAATGGATTGAACAAACTTCCATGCAACTAAGGGAAGGCAATAAAATAACTGGGTACAAATCAATTATGCGAGATATTACAGAGAGGAAAGAGGCTGAACAAAAAATAAAAGAAAGCGAAAGTCAATTGCAAACCATATTTAATGAAGCTCCAGATGCTTTAATAGTAATAAATGAAGAAGGAGAAATCATTAGATGGAACCCAAAGGCCGAACAAATATTTGGATGGTCATCAATCGAGGTTTTGGGAAAATCAATGGTTGCATTGATTATGCCAGAAAAACACAAAGAAAATCTCGCTAATGGTTTGCAAAATTTTCTAAAAACTGGCGAGGCCACTATTATTAATAAAACTATGGAAATTACTGCGTTAAACAATAAAAACCTTGAGTTTGATATTGAGTTAACAGTATCTCCTGCCACTGTCTTAGGTAAATATATCTTCATTGCTTTTATTACAGATATTTCGTTAAGTAAAAAGCTAGAAAACGAAAAAATAGAAGCAGATCGACTAGTGCGTCTCAATGAACTTAAGTTAAAATTAATTCTAGAAAATATTGGTGAAGGCATTATCGTCACTGACACTCAAAAAAGAATTGTGTTATCGAATCATATGGCAGAGGAGATTATCGGGGTCAGCCAAGAAGAAGGGGCCTCAACCACTCTAGATTGGGCAACTAAGTACGACCTATTTTATCCTGACGCTAAAACAGTTTTTCCTATACAAAACCTCCCGTTAGAAAAAGCATTAAGAGGAGAGTCAACTGCTGATGTAGAAGTAATTATTGAAAACCAAGAAACAAAAAACAAAAAAAGGGTCATCATCAGTGGCCGACCAATAATAGACGAAAACAATTATGTTATAGCCGCTGTGGCGAATATAAAAGACGTCACCCACTATAAAGAACTAGAGAACGCGCTAGAGGAAAGCGTTGAAAAATACCGAAAACTAATTGGCTTCAAAAGTGACAATAAGTAAAATATCCCATCATACTGAATTGGTTAAATGATAATTAACAATGCACTTTCACTTCAATAAGTTAGCTATAAGTAAATAGCCGCTAAAGAGCGGCTATTTACTTATTTAATGTACCCTATTTTTATATAGTACTCTTTTGGATTAATCTTAACACCCTCTTTTGGGTAAGGGACAATATTGATGCTCTTTATATTTTTTTGACTGGAAGGCAAGTAACTCATAAACCAATCTTTATTTATTTGCTCATTTTTTCCAGAAATGACTAATTCTTCATCCTTTACGAATTTTTTACCCTCATATACGGACACAATAACTTTAGCTTCTCCAGCCCAAATACATTGTACACCTTCAGGACAACGGGAGTCTGAAAGTACCTCTTTTAGAATCAGTTTAGTTCCTTTGTTTTTAAGGCATTTCTTTTGAGTAATTTTTAGCGAACGGATATTTTGATCCGTCTGAGCAAATAACGAAACACTAAAAACAAGCAACATTACAATAAGGAAATTTTTCATTTGGTCTTATTTAATTAATTCAAATATAGTACCTTTTTGTTTAGGTTGTCTGTACAAAAAGATTACTGGCTATTTTATTCGAAATAAACAAACTCTTGTCATCCACTTTTATTTTTACAGATAAATCAAAACTTTCTTTACTTACCACCTCAATTTTAGAACCCAAAGCAATCCCTTGTTTGTCTAAATATTTCAAAAACTCTGATGAAGTATCTTTCACTCCCACACATATTCCCTTTTGATTTTCAGTCAGTTCCGAAAGTAATTGCTTTTCAATTTTTAAAATTTGCCCCTCGGCATTCGGAATTGGATCACCATGAGGATCTTCAGTAGGGTTTCCTAAAAAATCGTCCAGTTTATTAATCAATTTCTCTGATTTTATGTGTTCCAATTGTTCGGCGATATCATGTACCTCATCCCAAGAGAAATCTAATTTTTCTACTAAGAAAACTTCCCAAAGTCGGTGCTTTCTAACAATCATTTTGGCGGCTAACTTGCCCTGATCTGTTAGAGAAACGCCTCTGTATTTTTTATAATTTACTAAGTCTTTATCGGCTAATTTCTTGAGCATGTCCGTTACCGAAGATGCTTTGGTTTCCATCATTTCGGCAATGGCATTAGTGCTCACTTCGGAGTTAGAAACCACCGTGAGATGGAATATGGCTTTAAGATAATTTTCTTCTGAAAAGGTCATTTTTATATTTTTTTTAGCCCCGATAGCAGCGGCATCCTTTGTCTTTTTTTTCTTTAAAAAAGATAAAGATAGAGCGGAGAGCGGGATTAAGCTCCTTATTATTTTAATTTTTAACGATAAACAATGGAATCGAAATCTTGTGTCTTAATTTGTCTACGGTAGTTCCAAAAATTAGATCTTTAATTCCCGTATGACCATGAGTCCCCATGACCAAAACGTCAAAATTCCCTTTGTTCACAATTTCCGGTATCACTTTATCTGGCTTACCAAATCCGAGTTGAATCGCAACTTTAAACCCTTTTTCGGTGAGAATTTCTCTGTATTCTTCCAGTAATTTCTCATCAACTAAGGTTTCATGATCTTCAATATTTTCGCCGTAAACCAAGGCTCCAACAGTTTCTACCACGTGAATTAACGTATAATTAGCTTCTGTCCCTCCTAATTGAAAAGCGCTATTTAATGCAATTTCATCGGCAGACGAAAAATCCACAGAAACCACAATATCTTTTTTAGCATAACTTTCTAATTTAGAAAATTTCAATTTTAGATTGTGTGGCGAATGGTTTTGAATTGCGATTTTTGATTTGGTTACAAACGGTTTAAATACAATATATAGCAACAATATCAAGAAGCTAAATGCCAATGGAACAACGGTAAGCCATAAAATAATAGGGTTTTCTGAAGCTTCTAACCAGCCATTTATTTCATCCAAAACTAATTTCCCATTTAGTGCAACAATAACCGAAGCGACAATCCATGAGGCTATTTGTGTTGTTCTACCAATATGAAACCCTCTCATTTTAGATTTATCACTTACAAAGTGAATCAATGGAATAATAGCAAAACCCAATTGCAAACTCAAAATTACCTGACTCAAAATCAATAATTTTCCAGTCACCCCTTCTCCAAAAATACTAATTACTACAACTGCTGGAATAATCGCAATCAATCGAGTGATAATTCTACGTACCCAAGGCTGGATCCTTAAATTTAGGTATCCTTCCATGATAATTTGTCCGGCTAAAGTTCCAGTTATCGTCGAACTTTGTCCTGCAGCAATCAAGGCTACCGCAAATAAAATAGGTGCCCATTTAGTTCCTAAAAGTGGTGCTAAAAACTTGTGTGCATCTTGGATTTCGGCCACGTTATACATTCCGACTTTATAGAATGTGGCTGCCGCCAAAATTAAAATAGCAGCATTTACGAAAAAAGCCAAATTCAAAGCAATCGTCGAATCGATAAAATTATATTTTAAAGCCTGCTTAATTCCGGCAGTAGTTCTGTCAAATTTTCTGGTTTGCACCAAAGAGGAATGCAGGTATAAATTGTGTGGCATAACGGTTGCACCAATGATACCAATTGCAATGTATAGTGCAGTTTCATTAGGCATCGAGGGAATTAAACCATAGATTACCTCTCCCATTTTTGGTTGTGCAAAAATCATTTCAAAAATAAAAGAAACCCCGATTATCATAACCAATGCTATGATAAAAGCTTCCATTTTTCGGATACCTTTATTGATAAGAAATAATAATAAAAACGTATCCAATACTGTAATCATCACCCCTTCGATAAGCGGAATACCAAACAATAGATTTATACCAATCGCCATTCCTAACACTTCGGCTAGATCACAGGCGGCAATGGCTATTTCGGCCAAAAAATAAAGAATATAATTGATAAATTTCGAATAAGTTTCCCGCGAAGCCTGCGCTAAATCACGCTGGGTAACAATTCCTAATCGGGCACTTAAACTTTGTAGCAACAAGGCCATGATATTACTCATCAATAAAACCCAAAGTAAGGAATACCCAAACTGGCTTCCTCCTGCAATATCAGTCGCCCAGTTTCCTGGGTCCATATAGCCTACACTAATCAAGTATGCAGGACCAAAAAAAGCTAATATTTTCCTAAAACCCGACTTCTTATTTAGGGTAGAAACCGATTCGTTTACTTCCTCTAATGACTTACCCATAACACAACTGTTTGAGACAAATATAATTATGTTTTTTTGTTATATCAAATATAATTTTTAGATTTGTCTAAATATTTAATTAAACCACGTCTAAAATATAATTGTGAAAAATCTAATTTTATTACTTTGTGTTCTAATCAGTGCTAATTCCTTTGCTCAAACCACGATAAAAGGAACCGTAACATCTGAAGGTATGCCTTTGCAGCTGGCGAATATTGCGTTGAAAAACACTACGAATTCAACCAGCAGTAAAAATGACGGTTCGTATCAATTTAGTACTATCCCATCAGGGAACTATGAAGTCGTCGCTTCTTATACTGGTTTTAAATCCCAAAGTCAATTCATCACAATTGCAGATTCTACCGAAGTTATTTTAAATTTTAATCTAAAAGAAAACAACACACTTGACGAGGTTGTCATCACTGGAACATTAAAACCGGTCAGCCGTTTAGAAAGTCCTGTTCCCGTTGAAGTGTATAAACCCGTATTTTTTCGGAAAAACCCAACGGCAAATATCTTTGAAGCATTACAAAATGTAAATGGGGTGCGGCCGCAATTGAATTGTAATGTTTGCAACACAGGAGACATCCATATCAATGGCCTTGAAGGGCCTTATACTTTAGTTTTAATTGACGGAATGCCCATTGTTAGCGGACTTTCGACAGTTTATGGTTTGTCTGGAATCCCCAACTCTTTGTTAGAGCGTATCGAAATTGTCAAAGGCCCCGCTTCCTCTTTATACGGAAGCGAAGCTGTAGGAGGATTAATTAATATCATTACTAAAAACCCAAAAAACGCCCCTGTTTTTTCAGCAGATGCCTTTGCTACTGATTGGGGCGAAGTGAATGTAGATATCGGTTTTAAAGCGAATGTTGGTAAAGCGGCATCAGTTTTAACCGGAATTAATTATTTCAATTACAGCAACCCAATTGACAATAACAAAGACAACTTCACCGACTTAACCTTACAAGATCGGATTTCGGTTTTCCAAAAATGGAACTTCAACAGAAAAAGCAACAAATTATTTTCTCTCGCGGGACGTTATTTTTATGAAGACCGTTGGGGAGGCGAATTGCAATGGGAGAAAAAATACCGTGGCGGTAGCGAAGTATACGGAGAAAGCATTTATACCAAGCGCTGGGAATTACTCGGTGCTTACGAACTTCCTATTGCGGAAAAAATGTTGTTTTCGTTTTCTTATACGGATCACGACCAAAACTCCGTTTATGGTACTATTCCGTACCTAGCTAAACAACGCATTGGTTTTGGACAATTAACTTGGGATAAAAAATTAAGCGGTCACGATTTGCTTTTTGGAACTGCCTTACGTTACCAATACTATGATGACAACACCACTGCCACAGTCGAAGAAGACATTAATTGGATTCCAAGTCTATTTGTACAAGACGAAATCAGTTTAGCCGAAAAACACAAAGTTCTTTTGGGAGCACGTTATGACTACAACAGCAATCACGGCGCTATCTTTACTCCGAGACTAGCCTACAAATGGAAGATTAACGACAATAACGTTTTTCGATTTAATACGGGAACTGGTTTTAGAATTGTGAATCTTTTCACCGAGGAACATGCGGCGCTAACCGGTTCTCGCGATGTAATTGTCTTGGAAGAATTAAAACCGGAACGTTCCTACAATGCTAATTTAAACTATTTGAAGAAGATCTACACGAGTAACGGCAACTTCATCGGACTGGAAACTACGGCTTGGTACACCCATTTTTCAAATTCCATTATTCCAGATTATGATAGCAATCCAAACCAAATTATTTATAAAAATCTAGACGGTTATGCTGTGACAAAAGGAATCAGTACTAATGTCGATTTGGTTTTTAACAGCGGACTAAAAATGATTCTGGGAGTTACCTATATGGATGTGACTACAACAAAAAACAACATCAAAACAAGACAGTTGCTAACCGAAAGATTTACCGGAACTTGGGCCATATCCTACCGCTTGAATAAAATGTTTTTAGATATTGACTACACCGGAAATCTGTATGGCCCGATGCGACTACCGCTGCTTAGTGCATTGGATCCTAGAAAGGAATATTCCCCTACTTGGAGCGTTCAAAACATCCAATTTACCTTCAATAAATTCAAAAATATAGAAATCTATGCCGGAGTGAAAAATTTACTGAATTGGACACCTAATAAAGGAAATCCGTTTATCATTGCGAGAGCAAATGACCCTTTTGATAAGAATGTACAATATGACAATAATGGAAATGCTCAGGTAACAGCAGACAATCCTTATGGTTTAACCTTTGATCCAGGTTATGTTTATGGTCCCAATCAAGGAATCCGCAGCTTTTTTGGGTTGCGTTATACGTTGAAGTAATTTTTAAACATATAAGTCATGTAAGTTTAATTGTATTGGACTTAGTTTTTAAACACATAGAAACATAGATTCGTTTATTGTGGAGAAAGGCATTTCATTATAAATAGAAAAACATAGCTTTTAGCTATATGGAAAGTAAAACTTATATTTTACTCTTTTTATATGCAACAACTTATATGACTTATATATTAAAATAAAAAACTGGTAATGAAAAAATCACTCCTAATATTCTTCTTATTTATGCTGGCGATTCCATCAGGTTTCGCCCAGTTGAAAGCGTATTCTTTTGAAGAAGTGGAGCAACTATCCTTAGAAAACCCAAAACCCATTGTTGTTTTTGTTCATACCAATTGGTGTAAATACTGCAAGATGATGGAGAACACCACTTTTAAAAATATAGAGTTAATCAACGAGTTAAACACGAATTTCTACTTCGTTTTATTCGATGCCGAAAGTAAAAATGACATCATATTCAACAAGCACACTTTCAAATTTAAACCAACGGGGCAAAACACCGGAATCCACGAATTAGCTACCGCTTTAGCAACAATAAACGGTCAGGTAGCTTATCCTACCATTAGTATTCTAGACGTTGACTATTCGATTCTTTTCCAAAAGCAATCTTATTTAAAACCGAAAGACCTCCTTTCTATCCTTGAAAAAATAAAAGAATTCCCTATTTTTGAGAAGAATTCTTCACACTAATATGAAACATTTCAATTACATCTTTACGGGCAGCGGTTTAGCCGCTTTAATGACAGTCTATAAATTGGCACAGTCTGGAGCATTTAAGGATAAAACCATTTTGTTATTAGATGAGAACTCAAAAAAGACAAATGACCGTACTTGGTGTTTCTGGAACATCCAAAAAGGGAAATGGGAACCATCGATTTCTAAAAAATGGGATTCGGCACTATTTGCGAATGCTAATTTTAAACGCGATTTAGATTTGGATCCTTATAAATACAACATGGTTCAGGGATTGGATTTCTACAATCAAGTTTTTGAGTTTATTTTGAACGAAAAAAACATCAGCTATGTCAATCAAAAAGTGACTGATATAAATGAATTAGAAAACCATGTTTTTATAGCCACAGAAACAGACAGCTATACCTGTGATACCGTTTTTAACAGTATTTACAACAAAGCCGAAGTTGAAAATCAAACCAAATACCCCGTATTGCAGCAGCATTTTATAGGTTGGTTTATAAAAAGTAAAGAAGCTGTCTTCAATCCAGACCAAGCTACTTTCATGGATTTTTCGGTGGAGCAAAAAGGCAATACCCGCTTTATGTATGTCCTGCCTACCTCAACCACCGAAGCTTTATTAGAATACACTTTGTTTTCGCACGATCTTTTGGCAAAAGAAGAGTACGAACAGGAAATCGAAAAATACATTCGCAAACTCGGCATTCACAATTTCGAAATAATAGAAAAGGAACAAGGCAGTATTCCCATGACCTGTTATCCTTTTTGGAAAAAAACGACCAATCGCGTGCTGAATATCGGGACTGCCGGAGGATGGACAAAAGCAAGTACGGGCTATACCTTCAAAAATTCCGACAAGAAATCAACGCAGTTAGTTGCCTTTCTGCAAGAAGGAAAGGATTTGCGACAATTTCATACGAAGACCAAGTTTTGGTTTTACGACTTGCTGTTGTTAGATATTTTAAACCGACACAATGAACTAGGAGCAAGTATTTTTTCGTCTATGTTCAAAAAAGGGAATCCAACTTTAATTTTTAAATTCTTAGACGAAGAAACCTCCTATCTCGAAGATCTTCAAGTAATATTAAAATGTCCCAAAACACTTTTTATCAAAGCCTTAGTGCGAAGCATTCGTTATATTTATACTAGTAAAACGACCTAAAAAACGACTATTAAACTATAACAAAACTTTATAATGCAAACAAAGGAGTTCTTTTTAAACTTCGTAACTTTGCTCATTCAAAATTAATATTTAAAATATAACGATATGTATCCACAAGAAATGGTAAACCCAATGCAAGCTGAATTAACAGCGGCAGGTTTTCAAGATTTACATAGTGCAGAAGCAGTTGAAAACGCAATGAAATTAGAAGGTACTACGCTAGTTGTAGTAAACTCTGTTTGCGGTTGTGCTGCTAGAAATGCGCGTCCGGGAGCTAAAATGAGTTTAGAAGGAGCAAAAAAACCAGATCATTTAATTACTGTTTTTGCAGGAGTTGATAAAGATGCGGTTGATGCTGCAAGACAACACATGTTCCCTTTTCCTCCATCATCGCCAGCTATGGCTTTGTTCAAAAACGGAGAATTAGTACATATGTTAGAGCGTCACCACATTGAAGGTCGTCCAGCTGAATTGATTGCTGAGAACTTGAAAGATGCTTTCAACGAGTACTGTTAATCCACTCAAAAAGTTACAACTTAAAACCACGTCTCGGCGTGGTTTTTTTATTTGTAGCAATCTCCAGCTATTCGTTTCAATCTTTTTTCCCGCTAAAAAGCGGATAAAAAAGGATTTCCACTGCTATCCGGGCTAGAAACGACCTCGGTCATAACAGCTATTCTACAAAATTACTGCGATAGTTAGCTATAGCTCGCTTTTGTCGATGACTAATCTAATTCCTAAATAACATTTAGTACGAAAAAGATGTATATATTTGAAAATATATAGTAGTTAGGATTCATTTAACCTCGAAATCGTGAAAATTAACATTCGCCAGCACAAAATTTCAATTGGTAGTCAATATGAGATTTTCGTAGAACAAAACGAAAAGTACTACGCTGAAACCGATTTGTTTTCGAGAAAAATTATCCATTTATATCTCAAAAAAGATTTAATTGAGCGTAGTACTATTTTTAAATCATTTTATTTTTTTACTCCAGATTATAAAATTGAATTGCCGAATGGAAACCGTATTAAGTTTCAAACTTTGACGCACTGGCGGACTTATTTTAAATGCGTCTTGGAGAATGATATTTATGAAGTTTATTGTCACCGAAAAAGAAAAATATCGATTTATAAAAATGGTTTACAGATAGGAGCTTGCCAAAAAAACGCCGTTACCATTTTTGCAGGTGATAATTATGAACTAATTCTCGACCATGATACAGAAGTCGAACTTCTTATTTCGTTCATACTAATTTTAGACAATATGACATCTAAAAATAGAGGCAATATTATTACCTTAGATTTTGGATTAATTTTTAAGGAATTTAAAAAGTTTGATACAAATTGGAAACCTAAATAAAAGGCTCATAACCGCAGTCTCTATAAACAAAGCTTCAGTGGAATCTCCATTTCATATCAAGTTTCCGTTCAACCGAAAAACAAGCGGTTATGATGTACTCACCCTATCAAAACAGCAAACCGTTTTAATGCATTCAAAAAATAACATTTATGATTACTGATGCCATATTAAAGTTCGTGCCTTTTTCTCCTGATGAACTAAATGATATACTCTCTCATTTTGAAAAAGAATACGTTCAAAAAAATCAGCTGTTACTAAAAGAAGGTCAGGTTTGCAATAAATTATATTTTGTAGAACAAGGCATTGGAAGAAGTTATTACCTTAAAAAAGAGGGAAAGGAAGTAACGCAATGGTTTTTTGGAGATGGTAATTTCATGTCTAGCGTAGATAGCTTTTTTCAAGAAAGCCCTAGCTTTTACTACGTGGAAATTTTAGAAGATTCAATATTGTATAGTATTACTAAAGTAAAAATGGACTTACTGTTAGCTAAATACCACAAAATGGAAAAATTCATCAGGTTGTTGTCCATAGAAATGTTTAGCAAGATCATCCATAAACTAAATGCGGTCCAATTTCAAACGGCAAAAGAGCGATATGATTATATGCTCACTGAATTTCCAGACATTTCACATCGGGTGCCCTTAGGCTATATCGCTTCATATCTTGGGATGACACAAGAAACACTTAGTCGCACAAGAAAAAATGATTAACTTAAATAAACTTGATTTTTACTTTTTGATATAGGTCAAAAGGAAACTTTACTATTCTCTGTACATTTGTATTGTATTAATAAATCAATACCATTTACAATGCAAATAAACACATCAAGACTAAGTATTCTATTGATAGCTTTTGCATGGTTCGTTCCATCACTATCTATAGCACAGCAATTAGATCCAGTTCTTAAAAACCTTATAAACAAAGGACTCGACAAAAGTCACAGTATAAACATCAAAAATTTTGATAAAGAGCAGGCTACTATTGATCAAAAAATGGCAAAGTCAGTGTTTCTTCCTAAAGTAACCTTTAACGGAAGTTACACTCGGTTAAATGACGACATCACTTTTGACAATGACACCCAAAATCTTTTGTTGGCCACACAAAAACTTCTTATTAAAGAGGCAGCAGGGATTCCTTTTAACAGTGCTTTTCCGCAAGGCATTCCGTTAAAGTCTGCTCCTAACTTGCAAAACAAGGACATCTTGAAATCGTCTATGGATGTAGATTGGATTCTATTTAGTGGATTTGAAGCAAGTAACGCACTCAAAGCAAGCAAGCACAAAGAGGCCTCTATAAATTATTTGGCTATGGCCGAAAAGGATAAAATAGCAATAAACATAATAGAAACGTATGATAAACTGTCGTTAGTTTACGCCTCTAAACGCGTCCTACAAACATCTGAAAACTACTTAAAGCAACAAGAGCACTATGTCCGAAAAGCAATAGAAAATGGTTTAGCCACACCCATTGGACGTAAAAAAATTGAACTAGCACAGCAACAATTGGCCGGAAAAATGTTAGAATACAATCAGAATAAAAAGTTATTAATCGAAGTACTGCACCAACTGACTAATGAAAGTAAGGAGAATTTAACTTTACTTAATCCTCAATTACAACCTTTTACTAACGATTCCATGACAAAATCTGAAAAGAGAAACGAAATTAAAGCGCTTGAGGAAGGCGAAAAAGCAACTCTTTATAAATCTAAAATGGAAAAAAGCAACTTCATACCCAAACTTGCTATAAAAGGTCATTATGAATTTTTAGAAGATGATTTATCCTTATTAGATCCAAAATGGTATGTTGCTGCTGGAATAAAATGGAATGTATTTGATGGTAATCAATCAAAATTGAAAAGTAAAAAATCGATTATTGAAAGCCAGAAATATGGCGAGCAAATAGAAGATGCTAATGAAATGATTGCCTTAAGCGTCATCAAGGCGGAGTTGACCTATGAATCGTCATTACAAAACACGGAAATGATCCAGAAAGAAATTGAATTGGCAAACGACACGTATCAAATGATTGATAAACAATACCGAAATAATCTAACATCGATAAAAGAGGTGCTAGATGCTTTAAATGATTTGGAAAAAGCAAATTTTAAATTACAAGAATCCTATTACAATCAACGCAGAGCTGTTACAAATCTTCTTTATGCTAAAGGAGCACTTAATTATTAATAACCTGATAAAAGTTTAAAAATGAAATCAACAATAAAAATAGTTAGTTTAAGCATTGTAATGACGGTTGTTAGTTCTTGCAGTAATGAAAAAATTACAGAATACAGAGGGAAAGTAAAATTTGAAACGCTATCTGTGAGTAGTAAACTCGCAGGACGCATTAGTAAAATTTATGTTGAAGAAGGCCAAACAGTCAAAAAAGGAGACACGCTGGCCTATATAGATATCCCTGAGGTAAATGCAAAAATGATGCAAGCTGAAGGTGCAATAACCTCAGCAAAAGGGCAGTTAAATATGGCCAATAAAGGAGCTACTGCAGATCAAATAAATCAAATTGACGGTCAAATTGATGCTGGAAAAGCTCAACTAAACTTTGCCAAAGAATCGTATAATAGACTCCAAGCCATGTACAAAGATTCGCTTGTCAGTTTACAGCAATTAGATGAAGTTAGAATGAAACTCGAAATGGCAAAAGCACAAGTAGCTTCATTAAATGCCAAACGAAAAGAGGTGAGCCAAAGTGCAAGAATTGAGCAAATTGATCAAGCTAAAGGGCAATTAGATCGGGCTGTTGGTGCTAAAGAAGAAGTGCTTTCTGCTGAAAGTGAAAAATATTTAATAGCTCCGACTAACATGACCATTGAGACGATAAGCCTTCAAGTGGGCGAATTATTAACTCCTGGTTTTACATTGTTCAATGGGTATGAAAAGAGCAGCTTGTACTTTAGATTTACCGTGCCAGAATCAAAAATATATGATTTTAAAGTGGGCAAAAAGATAACATTAGTTAATCCGTATACGAAAAAAGAAACGTTAGGTGAAATTACCGCTATAAAACAACTAGCTAATTATGCCGACATTACAAGCACAGCGCCATTGTATGATTTAAACGAATCCATTTATGAATTAAAGATAGTTCCTACTTCAAATCAAGCGGACCAATCCTATTTTCTAAATGCAACTATTCTCCTTAAGCAATAAAGCTATGAAAGATTTTTTTAGATTAGTCAAAGTAGAGTTTTCACGTATTTTTTCGAATAACGTTTTGCTCGCCATTTTTATTGGCGCACCTATATTCTATGGGATTTTATTTGGCTACGTCTATCAACAAGGGAAAGTCGTAAACTTACCTATTGTGATTGTAGATCAAGACAACAGCCCTGCTTCAGATAAGATAATTGATGCTTTTTCAGATAATGAAGTCTTATTAGTAAGCGATGTACGCTTTACTCCAGGAAATATTCTTGCAGAAATGCCAATAAAGCAATATGCTGCTGTTATTACACTTCCAACGCATTTCGAAGCCGATATTTTTCAAAAAAGACATCCTGAAATACGCGTTGATTTAAACATGGCAAACATCGTAAATGCCAACACAGCGAGTAAAGCCATTCAGTCCGTTTTAATGACGCTGAATGCCGGAATTGAAATTGAAGGACTAAAGAAAACAGGCCTACACCCTACTCAAGCTACTGCAGCTTATGAAAGTTTCAAAATTAATTTTAACAAGCTTTACAATTCTTCAGGAAACTACGTAACCTTCATGCTACCCGGTATCCTCGCAGCCATCATGCAGCAAATCATATTTTTAGCCATGGCCTTGGTTTTTTCAAGGGATTATGAAGATGATTATTTTGGCACTCTAATAAAAGAAAGCAAGCTTTCCTTGTATCATATTGCCTTAAAATCGACACCATTTTTTTTAATGATACCAATAATGTGGACAATTGTAAGTCTATTTATTCCTTATTTTCAAATTGAAGCCGATGTCTTTAACTTTCCCATGCTAATTTTAGTCACGCTCTTAACATTAGCGTCCATGTTTATAGGCATGTTGTTTTCAATTGCCATTCCGAGTCAATTAAAAGCTACCGAACTCTTAATGGTGATTTCTACTCCGGCTTTTATACTTAGTGGTTTTTCGTGGCCAACCTTAGCATTTCCAAATGCTATATCTAATGTCGCTCAATTCATTCCATTAACGCAATTTTTAAGTGCTTTCAGGAAAATAGCTTTTTATGGAGGAGACGTTTCGTCTATTGTTCCAGAAATTAAGATCTTATTGATTATAATTTTTGTCTCCTTTATTGCAATGGTATTATTACTGCAATTAAAAATTAATAGGTACAGCAAAAAATTACAAGAAAACCTGAATCCGGAACCAGAATTAATGTAAATGCAATTGATCCGATTTATGAAAAATAATAATGATCACGTTCCGATCACTCGGAACGTTTTTTGTTTAAAGTCCTTTTATTTTGAATGATAAGCAAACTCCCATACGATTCACGGTCATAGAAAACGACAGCGAACATCACATTAGCACACATCATAGCAACTATCCCAATTTGATGTTTTTGTTAAAGGATGAACTCCAATTGGATTCTTTTGGCGAATGTGGTGGCGTGGGCCGATGTGCAACCTGTCTTGTCACTGTAAAGGGAGTCACAGGCAATTCCTTAATTAAAGAACGAAACGAACCTGTCACCTTACAGAAACTAGGCTATACAAACGAATCTACACGTCTTTCTTGTCAATTGTACATCACAAAAGATTTAAACGACGCGGAGATCACCATTCTAGAAATATAATTACGATAACAAAGGAATATTCGCAAAATTATTTCTAAAAGATAGAAGGGCGAGTCGTATAGCTAAAATTCAAATACTTCATAATAATTAATCGCAATAAATTTGTCGAATTTGCAGTATAAAAAGAGTTTTTAATTAGTGAATTAGTGGCCACTAAAAACCAAAAAAACTACACCATTTCTGCTGTAGCTTTCTTTATATTTAGTGCTTTTAAACTTATCTTTTCTTTACATAATCCAGTTGCTCGTCTTCGTCTATAAACTCTAACTCGGCATCTTTTTCCCAAATTTCCATTTCACACGGTTTACAGTTGAATTTCAATTTGTATTCGTTTTCTCCATGTTTTAAAGTCAACGGCTCCACTACTTTTTCTCCCATTGTCGCTCTTTGAAAACGCGCACATTTCCCTAGTTCGTATTTCACACAATATTTAGTGGTCATCACACGTGCTTTTCCGGGATCCCACTGCAATTCAAATGCTTTTTCAATCTCAGTTACACCATGTCTTTTATAAAAGGCTCTCGCCAACTTATTCGAAACATTAAAGGTAAAATCTAATTTTTCCGTTGGATAAGGATGATCCGTTTTTGTGATTTGGAACTCCTCTCTATGGTATTCATTGATTCTAATGTCAATCAACTGCTCTAACACCGCTCTTCTTACTTCATTTACTTTCGAAATTGGTAAAAACCAATTGCTAGCAAACTCCACTTCAATGTCATCCACTATAAACGGAGTATTTCCTGTTTTAGAAAGGTTTCTTTTGATATTCGGAATTACCGATTCTTCGCTTTTGGCAGCCTCTTTTTCGGTTTCCAAAGTAGCAACACTCTCGTGTCCATCTTCGTCAACTGCACGCAATTGAAAACCAGTTGCAGTTTCAGTAAAATGAAGCGTAACGCCTATTTTTCTAACCGCACTATTTTCTTTCTCTACAATTCGGTTGAATTCCGCATCTGAATTTCGATAAATAACCGTTCCTACAGCAATGTTTTTAAACGTATTTGGCACCACAATATCATTTACAATAATATTAATTTGTACCCCATCAGCCACACCATCTTCATTGATAAAATACAAACCATCACCATTGTTCAATAGCTCATGATTTTCAATCACATATCCATTGGCTTTTATTTCGGTGATTGCACCTATCAACTGTCCTTGTGATTTTGGGCTGTCCCAATTTCCTATTTTCTCTTTACGTTTGTTCACGAAATAATCCGTGTACCCTCTATTAAAACTTCTGTCCATTTCTGGCACAAAATTATAGAACGTTCTTCCCGAAGATGCTTTTTGGAACGAATCATTATTTTCCAAGAAGGAATCTAATTTCTTTCTTAAAAACGAGGTGTTATTTTTTACATAAACGATATCTTTCAAACGACCTTCAATTTTAAACGAACAAATTCCAGCTTCAATCAAATTAGGTATTTGATCACTCAAATCTAAATCTTTAATCGAAAGTAAATGACTCTCCGTAAGCAAGGTCGTTCCGTTACCATCTGTCAAATTGTAAGGAAGACGACAGTTTTGTGCACAAGAACCGCGGTTTGCACTTCGCTCCCCACCAGCAATACTCATATAGCAATTCCCGCTAAAAGAAACACACAATGCTCCCGAAACGAAAAATTCCAGCTCAACATCTGTCTCTGCAGCAATATCTCTAATTTGGTCTAAATTCAATTCTCTCGCCAAAACCACACGTTGCATTCCGGCATCTTTCAAGAATTTCACATGCTTAGGATCGCGGTTATTCGCTTGCGTACTGGCGTGAATCACTATCGGCGGCAAATCCATTTCCATAATTGCCATGTCTTGCACGATAAGCGCATCCACTTTTATATCATATAATTCGTGAATCAATTTTCTACATGCTTCTAGTTCTTTATCATACAAAATGGTATTGATAACGACAAAAACCTGAGCCTTAAACAAATGGGCATATTTCACCAATTCGGCAATATCTTCCACAGAATTCGTTGCATTCGTTCGTGCTCCAAACAATGGCGCGCCAATATACACAGCATCTGCACCAGCATTTATAGCAGCAATTCCTTGAACCAAGTTTTTTGCAGGTGCAAGAATTTCAACTTTCTTTTTCATAATCTTCCTTCTTAATCATTGTTGTTAGGCATCATTTGTAATGAGCATTATCGCTTTTGGTAAAACCAAAAATTTAAATTTGCTTATTGCGCACGAAGTAAAAGAGATAACGGCGTTTCTCTCCCGAAATCAGGCTGCAAAATTATAAAATACTTATTAAAGAATGGCGTTCTGATTGAAATTTAAAACCAGGCCTCGGATTGGTATTTTATTTGGAGCTATTTCCAGCTATTCGCTACAATCTTTTTTCCCGCTAAAAAGCGGATAAAAAAGGATTTCCACTGCTATCTGGGCTAGAAAGTCTTCGATCATAATAACTATTGTGAGAACTAAATAAAATTTAATACGAAAAAGATGTATATATTTGATGGTGTATATAAGTTGTATGCAATTACACAAAAAATTCAGTCTATGAATATTGCTATAAAAAAGAAAGAAAATTATACTTATTACGAAGCTTTTTACAACGACATTTATGTTGGTCAAGCTGAAAAAAATTGCAATGATGACAGCTTCTATCATATATATTTTGATTTAGAAAGTTTAACATTATTTTCAGATAATACGATAAGTGACTTTTTTAAGTTGGATTATGATTCATTTAGTTTAGATTTTGATAAAAAAAAATTTAACAATTTTGATTGGATCGAAGCTGATAACTGTTCGGCTTGGTTTAGTAATGATTTAAATTGTGATTTAAGCTTTCGTCCAAACTTTTTAGAATGGGATAAACAAATTAGCTTGTTAACACTAAGAAATCGTTTAGAGCAAAGTCTAAATAACAAGAATATTCAAACCGATTTTACACGAGATTTGATAGAGGAAGGCTTTAACATAACTTTCAAAATAAATTCTACAAGTTCAATTTTTGAAGAATACTATCGAATTTTAAATATTCTTGACGAGGAGATTAATGAAATTTTTCAAAGAATTGGCACCAATGAAAATAACGAATTATTAAGTATTTTTTCTTTCCCGCCTCAAGCAAAACAAGCGTGTGAGCAATATTTAATTTACTTTTCAAAGTTTTTAGAAGATTTAGGCATTGAAGTAATGTCGAAATTAGATTCCCAAGCAATAACTACATTTTTCACTGTAAGTCCAAAAGATTCAAGCGAAGCTTTATTAAATATCAAAGCTTTATTGGATGTTTATTTATCTATACCCCAAGTACTTGATTATGAAACTATAAATCAAAATAATTTTGACATTAGTGTACAGCAACTAATGTCAAATGTTTACCATTTGAAATCTCAATTACTATTAGCAAATTCAATAATACAGATTAAAGATGCTACAATAGAAAGCCTTAAATTCACCAACTTTCAGCAAACTCTTCTTATTAATAAAACTAACAGTAACGAAGAGAAAACATTAGACGGACTAATTACGATTGATCAATTTGAAGTGAAAGGCTTCAAAATAAATTCAGCTGAAATATTTAGAAGATTAAAACGGCAATTTCAAAAGTAACCCCGCTGTACGAAGTCTCTGCTGTGGCGAAGTCTCCTGACTTCGTACCCATTCCAATTGGCAACTCTTAAAATACCGGTCCAATTTTTTACTTGATAAAAAGACTAACAGTATTTGAGATTCTTACGGTATGACAAACGTGGCGGAGTTTGTTTGCAAGTTTCAAGAGCAATTTTCAACTAATTGTAATCAATATTTAAAGGAAAAACAATTTTAAGCCGAGTGCAAAAACACTTCTGCAGGAATACTGAAATAGTTTTTTAACTTCTGAGCCATTTTTAAAGTGATTTCACGCTTTCCAGAAAGAATTGCGGATACATGTCCTTTGCTGCCAATTATTGCTTCGAGATCTTTGGCCTTAATTCCCATTTCCTCCATTTTATATTTGATCACTTCTAAAGCGTCAAGTTCTGGTAAGTCATAATGTTTATCATCATAATCTTTAACTAAAACCAAAAGCAAATCGAGCTCATCACCTTCTGTAGTGTTTTCTTTTGCGTGAAATAGCTCCATCAATCGCATTGAAGCTTTATTGTAATCTTCTTCTGTTTTTAATACTTTCCAATTCATAGCTATTTTTTTTTGAAGTTCAAAATTGCTGTGTCAAAAGCAACAGTTTCCACATTAATTTTATCATACTCTTTGTGAGTTCCAAACCAAATCACGTAACAAGCTGCTTGCGAAAAATTTATTGAAACCACTAACCGAAAATCATTTCCCTTTATATTAAAAACAACTCTATCATTACTTATAATACTTGCATTTCCGTACACTCTTTTAAGTTCATTGAAATTCTTGAAATCTAATTTTGTAAATTCATTATACCAAATCAACAATTGCATTTTAGCAACTGGATATCTTTCGACGTAATACAAAATTGTTTTCTTTACAAGAATTTTCATTTGACAAAGATATACTAAAGTTTTCATTTTGCAAACTGTTGTTTTTCATTTAAAGTTAGAAAAAAGAGCTACTTGAATCAATATAAAGGCCTTATCAAACTTTTAAAGCGACCAAACCAATTGACAACCTCATAAATTACATTTCAAAATTTCACTATGGAGAACGATTTACAGCATTTGAGATTCCTGCGGAATGACAAACATGGTGGAGTTTGGGTGTGAATTTTTGCGAATCGAATTCGATTTTTCCTCAACAGTAATTCACAAAAAATATACTTTTAAAAAGTATATATCTATATTTAGACCCTCGTAAAGAACTTGCCCGTCATTACGCACGCGGAACAACGAGAACGAAACAATGACAGTGAAATTTTTGCTGCATAACGACAAGAAATAAAAAGGAAAGGCAAACATGAAAATTACAAAAACAAAAAAAAGCTGGTGCATCATTTTATTATTGCTAGCCATCATTGTTATACTAGCTTTTTATCCGTTGCCACCACAAGCTCCAATACACTATTACGATAGGGAAAGTGGGAAGTTAAAAACAGAAAAAGTGGCTGCCGAAAAGTGGTTAGTTTGGCTCTATAATAATCCTGTGGGCGAAGCAACATTATGGACTTTGGTCAAAAGAAAATTCGTTTCGTCTATTTATGGCAATATGATGGATCGTCCTTCATCGACTAAGAAAATACAACCCTTTATTGAAGAATTTGATATCGACATGAACGTCTTTGAAAAACAGGAGTACCACTCATTCAACAATTTCTTTACCCGAAAAATAAAAAATAATGCCAGACCAATCGATACGACCGCAACTAGTACGGTGTCGCCTGCCGATGGAAAAATATTGGCTTATGCCGATATTAGCAACAGCGATTTTATCGTAAAAGGCTATCGATTTGATGTTTTATCATTTTTAAATAATGCTAAACTTGCCAAAAAATACAGTGATGGCAGCTTGGTGATTATCCGGCTTGCCCCTGCCGATTACCACCGTTACCATTTTCCCCTTAGCGGAAGTGTATCATCCAACACCAAAATTGAAGGTGATTATTATTCAGTTAACCCACTTGCTTTGCGCAAAATGACCGAAATATTCTGCCTGAACAAAAGGGAATATACGACCGTTACAAACCCTGTGTTTGGAGAAGTTATCATGGCCGAAGTAGGCGCTACTATGGTGGGGAGTATGGTACAAACCTATTCTGGAGATTTTGTAAAAAAAGGTGACGAGAAAGGATATTTCAAATTTGGGGGATCCACGGTGGTGCTGTTATTCGAAAAAAATAAAATTAGCATTGATGACGATTTATTAAGTAATACTTTAAAAGGTTATGAAACTTCTGTCAAAGAAGGGGAAAGAATTGGCATTTCGATGATTACACCATAATGTCTCGTCCTAAAATAGATTTATATACCAGTTAAATACTTAGCAATCTGTGCGAGCACAGAATAAAAATCTGCGCTATCTTTGTAGTTATAAATTAGCAAGGGACTTTTATCGTGACGATTCAAATATGGATTGATAGTAACTACACTGCTTTCGAAAATTAAAAAAAACAGCATGGACAAATACTTACGACAATTAATTACAATAGAATTTGACGACAAAAAAGAAATTTTTAGTGGTTTTCTTATTGATTGGACTGAAGATTGGATCTTAATTAAAAATAATCCTGTCGATTTTATAATTGATGGTTATACGATATTGAGAAACAAAAATGTAAAGGCAATTATCCAAGACAAGGATCATGAATTTACCGAAAGAGTAATTAAACTTAAAGGATTAAAAACAAGTGCTGCCGAAATAATTCCACTTACAGATATAGCTGCAATTATCTATTTCTTGGCAAGTAAATATGAAATTTTCCAAATTGCAACAAAGTCGGATAAAGCCGTTTATCTAGGCAAACTGATAGAAATGGACGAGGAAGAAGTCGTAATAGACTTTTTGGGATCTGAAGGCGAATTTGAAGGTGAAATGAGTTTTAAGCCAAACAAAATAAGAGTGATCGAATTTGATACCGATTATATCAATTCGCTGAAACTAATTGTTGACGAAGAAAAGAAAAAGTAAAGCTCTTGACTTTACTAGGGCATTGACAACTTCAGAAGGGAATAATGGTTAAGCTAAAAGTATTATAAAACGGTGACTAGATTCGTTTTTCATTGTAAAATGCGATATTTTTACTAAATAAAAAGCAGTCTAAAAGGAATTATGTATCAGACTCTTGAAAAATTTTTAAAAGGTAAAACTAATATTGACCAAGAAACAATCACTAAAATTTGCTCGTTTTTTAAGTTGATAAAAACAAAGCGAAACGAACTACTTTTGAATTACGATCAAGTATCGAATCATTATTATTTTATAAATAAAGGCTGTATCCGTTTGTTTACCACTTCTAAAGAAGGCGTAGAAAATTCTCGATATTTTGCTTTCGAAGGGAATTTTGCCACTGCTTTACCCAGCTTTATTGATCAGCAAACTGCCGAAGAATACTTGCAAACTATTGAGAAATCAGAATTACTATGTATATCTAGAAAAGACTTTTATTATTTAGTAGACACCGAACCTCTTTTTGCTAAAATTTATACAGAAATATTAGAACTTGGTTTTATAATGGCTCAAAAGAGAATTTATGGATTTCAAGGTTTTGACGCCTTGGATAAAGTTAAATGGATTATTAAATACCAACCGCAATTACTTCTAAAAGTATCTAATAAGATGGTAGCTTCTTATTTAGGAATGTCGCCTTCTACCTTAAGCAGAATAAAATCCAAACTCTAAAAACGTTGACTTAGGGCAACTTTTTTGCGTTTTATAGCCAGTAACTTTGCAGAAATAAATTGCAAATGAAAACTATATTCTTATTTCTAACACTGATTCCAATGCTATCCATTGGACAAAATAAAATTGAGCCTTCAAAAACGATATTTTCCACTAGTAGCTATGTCAAATCGGTTGATAATTTGACTTTAGTGGCGGCGTTTGAACTATCTAAACGTGTAACGCAATCAGCAGCGAAACTAAATACAAAAGTTTCGATGGCGATACTTGATGCTTCTGGAAGTACTATTTTAATTCTATGTGCTGATAATGTGGGTCCTCACAACACAGAAGCTGCGCGAAGAAAAGCCTATACGGCATTATCAACAAAAACAGCCACATTGCAACTATTAAGAAACACCGAAATAAATCCCGACTCAAAAAATCTAAACACGCTTCCCGAATTATTACTGTTAAGCGGCGGCACACCAATTTGGTATAAAGGAAATATTATTGGAAGCATTGGCGTAGCTGGTGGAGGAAGCGCTGAAAATGATGATCTGATAGCTAAGTCTGCAGAAATTAAGGAAATAGGCATTACAACTACAAAATAATTTAAAACTCAAAAAAAATGAAAAAGTTACTCTTAACACTCACCTTAGCATTGTTTGCAACACTGTTATTTGCACAAAAAAACACTTATCAGCTTTCTAGTCATATTCTAGATGTGTCACAAGGGATGCCTGTTAGTGGCGTTTCTATAAAATTAGAAAAGTACAATGAAGAAGCGAAAACATGGTCTTTTGTTGATGAAAAAATTACTGACGCAAACGGAAGAATTAATGATTTTTTAAATTCTGAAAAATCTAATTTAGGAATTTATAGGCTTACTTACTTTACAAGTGATTACTTTAAAAAGAATAACACAGAGAGTTTCTATCCATTCATCGAAGTCGTTTTCCAAATAAAAGATCAGAACCATTATCACGTTCCCATTACACTTTCTGCTTTTGGATATTCAACCTATAGAGGTAATTAATTTAATGCGATAGTTAAAAAGAACTACACCTTCTTCTGGCTTGTTTAATTTTAATTTATTGACTAATAGGATTTTAAGTCCCGAAACTATCGGGACTTAAAATCCTCTTTTTTGTTAATCTCAAATACGAGAAAACATCTCTAGCGTTAGATAGCCATTCGATTCTGAGATATTATAAATAACTCAAAAACAAATTCAATATAACCACAGCTAAACAAGCATCTCAAAAGCAGAAAGGAAAAATGGTTAAGTTAAAATTTATATAAAACCGCAACTATTTTCTATGTTCGCTATAAAATGTAATAATTTTAAAAAATGAAAAAAAATCTACTACTACTTTGTGTTACTGCAGCGCTTTTATTGTCTTGTAATAATAAAAAAAACAACACTGAAGTAACAGATAAAAACGACACCATTGCAATTGAAAAGCCACTCACAAAAGCAGATTCTATAGTCAATCGCGCCATCGAAGCCCACGGCGGAAAATTGTATAATGATGCCGATTATTCTTTTGAATTTAGAGGCAAAAAATATCGTTTTAAGAACGATGGAGCTGCTTATACCTATTACTCTGAAGTTCAAAAAGGAGATTCGTTGATTAAAGATGTCATGACTGCTGATAAATTTGAAAGAACTATCAACAGTGAATTACAATCTTCAAGCGCAGCAGATGCTGGAAAATATTCAGAAGCTTTGAATTCAGTTATTTATTTCGCTACGCTGCCGTACAAATTGCAAGACGCTTCTGTAAATAAAAAGTATGTAGAAGAAACAACTATTAAAGACAAAAAGTACGAGGTAATCGAGGTAACTTTTGGTCAAGATGGTGGCGGAAAAGATTTTGATGATGAATTTCATTATTGGATAAATAAAGACACACATAAAATTGATTATTTGGCCTACAGCTATCTAGTTAATGACGGCGGTGTTCGATTTAGATCGGCTTTTAATACAAGAGTAGTTGATGGCGTTACTTTTCAGGATTATATCAATTATGAAGCACCTGTTAAAACCGCTTTAAAAGATTTGCCTCAATTATTCGAACAAGGAAAACTAAAAGAAGTTTCCCAAATACTTACTGAAAATGTGGTGAATAACCGCAACTAAGTAACTTGATTGGAAAACAAAAAATAGCTCAGAAGTATATTCTGGGCTTTTTGTGTTTTAGGAACATCTTATAATGAAATCAAAATTTTGGTTGCCCCAAACCTGCCCTAGCCCAGATGGAAACGGCATCCTTTTATGCCAGGGTTTGGCATGAAAGATACAGTGGACAGCTGGAATAGCTCCTAAAAACTTAGACCCTCAGAAACTTTGTCACTCTGTCACTTTTCCTTACTTTTGCAAAAATAATTTTTCACCCTTAAACCGTTTATAGCATGCAACTGTATAACACTTTAAGCGCAGAAGAAAGAGCCATCATGATTGATGATGCCGGAAAACAAAGACTTACTTTGTCTTTCTATGCTTATGCGCAAATTCAAGATCCAACACAATTTCGTAACGATTTATTCCGCGCTTGGGATCCACTAGTGGTTCTTGGTCGTATTTATGTGGCCAAAGAAGGAATAAATGCCCAGTTATCGCTTCCTGCAGATAATTTCTACGCTTTTAAAGATACTATTGAAGCCTATGATTTTATGCAAGGTATGCGACTGAATATTGCGGTGGAACATGACGATCACTCTTTCTTGAAATTAACGGTAAAAGTACGTGACAAGATTGTTGCTGATGGTTTGAATGACGAAACTTTTGATGTGACAAACATAGGAGTGCATTTGAAAGCCAAAGAATTCAATACTATTTTAGACGATCCAAATACTATTGTGGTTGATTTTAGGAATCATTACGAAAGTGAAATTGGTTATTTTAAAGGTGCTATTACACCTGATGTAGATACTTTCCGTGAATCATTGCCTATTATCAACGAGCAATTACAAGATTTTAAAGAAGACAAAAACCTGGTTATGTATTGCACCGGAGGAATTCGTTGCGAGAAAGCTTCGGCTTATTTTAAACACCAAGGTTTTAAAAATGTATATCAGTTAGAAGGTGGAATTATAAATTACGCCAAGCAAATAAAAGAAGAGAATCTCGAAAGTAAATTCATTGGGAAAAACTTTGTATTTGACCACCGCTTAGGCGAAAGAATTACAGACGATATCGTTTCACAATGTCACCAATGCGGAAAGCCATGTGATGTACACACCAATTGCATCAACGAAGGTTGTCATTTACTTTTTATCCAATGTGAAGAATGTGCACAAGCCATGCAAGGTTGTTGTTCACAAGACTGCGTAGATGTGATTCATTTGCCAGAAGAAGAGCAAAAAGCGATTCGTCGTGGAGTAAAAAACGGAAATAAGATTTTCAAAAAAGGAAAATCAGATGTGTTGACTTTTAAAAATAGAGAAGCAAATCTTGATCCTTTGGCGGCAGTTCCCAATCTTGCTGATTTAACAAAATCGAAAGCGTTGGCCAAAAAGCAACCAAAAATAAAGAAACTATACATTGGTAACGGAACACATTTTTATCCAAAACCAAGTATTGGACAGTTTTCTATCGAAGAAAATGAAATCAAAGTGGGTGATACTATTTTGATTAAAGGAATGACGACTGGAGAACAACAATTAGTTATTACTGAAATGCAAGTGAATGATATAAAAGCTGACAAAGCAGTTGCGGGAGACATTTGCACGTTTCAATTGCCGTTTAGAATTCGATTATCTGATAAATTATATAAGGTTTTAAACTAATATTTATAACCTTAAGTCCCTAAAAAGCCTATTTCATTCACTTGAAATAGGCTTTTTTTTATAAAAACTTTATTATTTTGAGAAAAGTTAACTTTTGCAACTTAAGTTTAAAAAATGCTATCTTTACACATTAATCTTTTTAAGAACTTAAGTTGTGCTCGTCACAACACTATATATAAAATTATGGCATGTACAAGTTGTTCAACTTCTGATGGTGGATCACCAAAGGGTTGTAAAAATAATGGGACTTGCGGCACCGATAGCTGCAATAAATTGACTGTTTTCGATTGGCTTTCAAATATGACTTTGCCTAATGGACAAGCACCTTTTGACTGTGTTGAAGTCCGTTTTAAAAATGGGAGAAAAGAATTTTATCGCAATACTGAAAAATTGACTTTAAGTATGGGAGACATCGTTGCAACGGTAGCTTCTCCTGGGCATGATATTGGAATTGTTACTTTGACCGGAGAGTTAGTAAGAATTCAAATGAAGAAAAAAGGAGCTAATCCTAACAGCAACGAGATTCCAAAAATCTATAGAAAAGCGTCACAGAAAGACATTGATATCTGGTCTGTTGCACGTGAAAGAGAAGAACCAATGAAAGTTCGGGCACGTGAATTAGCTATTTCTCAAAAACTAGAAATGAAAATTTCTGATATTGAATTTCAAGGAGATGGATCTAAAGCTACGTTTTACTATACGGCAAATGACAGAGTCGATTTTAGACTTTTAATTAAAGATTTCGCCAAAGAATTCAGCACCAGAGTGGAGATGAAACAAGTCGGTTTCCGTCAGGAAGCAGCTCGTTTAGGAGGAATAGGTTCTTGTGGAAGAGAATTGTGTTGTTCGACTTGGTTAACTGACTTTAGAAGTGTAAATACTTCGGCAGCTCGTTACCAACAGTTATCATTGAACCCACAAAAATTAGCAGGACAATGCGGTAAACTAAAATGTTGTCTAAACTATGAATTAGACACTTACATGGATGCCTTGAAAGGTTTTCCTGATTTTGAAACAAAATTAGTTACTGAAAAAGGAGACGCCATTTGTCAAAAACAAGATATTTTCAAAGGATTAATGTGGTTTGCCTACACGAATAATTTTGCCAACTGGCATGTACTTAAAATTGAAAAAGTACAGGAAATCATCGCCGAAAATAAATTAAAAAATAAAGTGTCCTCACTTGAAGATTATGCAATTGAAATCATTCAGGAAACAGAGAAAGATTTTAATAACGCAATGGGGCAAGAAAGTTTAACTCGATTTGACCAACCTAAAAAGAGAAAAAAACCAAACAAAAAACCGAAGCCAGCGGGAGATAACAAACCAGCAGGAGATAATAAGATTGTGCCAAACAATAAAAAGCCAGCAAACAATGGTCCTTCACCTTCAAACGAGAAGAAACCAGCTATAACAAGAAAACCAATAATTATTACTAAAAATGAGGCTAAGAAATAGCATTTTTTTCGTTTTGATTGCGATACTCTTTTTTTCATGCGATAAAAAAAGAGTTTTTGACGAATATCAATCTGTGGGAAGTGCCTGGCATAAAGACAGCATTATAACATTCGATTTGCCAGAATTAGATTCTACAAAACGATTTGATTTATTCATCAATTTAAGAGACAATAACAATTATCAATACAACAATCTCTTTTTGATTGTATCTGTTGAAAAAACAAACGGTTATACAAAAGTGGACACCTTAGAATACCAAATGGCAAATCCAGACGGAACATTGCTAGGTAACGGATTTACAGACATTAAAGAAAGTAAGTTATACTTTAAAGAGAATGTACAATTTAAAGGAAAATACAAAGTCCATATAAAACAGGCTGTCAGGGAGACCGGTAAAGTTCCCGGAGTGACGCTTTTAGAAGGAATTACAGAAGTGGGATTACGAATAGAAAAAAAAGACTAGGATAATTTATGGCTGCTATAAAAAACAACAATAAGGGCAATACTGCTGATAAAGATTTTAAGCATTATACTAAAATATTTTGGAAATTTTTCCTTTACGGAATGGGCGGTATCGCACTATTTTTCTTATTTGCCTCTTGGGGACTTTTTGGTTCCATGCCTTCCTTTGTAGACTTGGAAAACCCAGACTCTAATTTAGCTACGGAAGTCATTTCGGCTGATGGTGTAGTGATTGGAAAATATTACCAACAAAACCGTTCTCAGTTAAAATATTCAGATTTGCCTAAAAACCTAGTTCAAGCTTTGGTAGCAACCGAAGACGAGCGTTTTTATGAACATTCAGGTATTGACGGTAGAGGTACGCTAAGAGCGATTGCAAGTCTTGGTACTAGCGGAGGAGCGAGTACGCTGACACAACAACTAGCCAAACAATTGTTTCATGGCGAAGGATCAAAGTTTTTGCCATTTAGAATTGTACAAAAAGCTAAAGAATGGATTATTGCAATTCGATTAGAAAGACAATATACCAAAAACGAGATATTGGCAATGTATTGCAATGTCTATGATTTTGGTAATTATGCTGTAGGAGTAAGTTCAGCGGCTCAAACTTATTTTTCTAAATCTCCAAAAGATTTAACTATTGAGGAGTCTGCTATATTAGTGGGAATGTTCAAAAACTCAGGACTGTACAATCCGGTACGAAATCCCGTTGGAGTAAAAAACCGCAGAAATGTAGTGCTTGCGCAAATGGCAAAAGGAGCCATCATTACAGAAAAAGAAAAAGAAAGATTACAAAGTTTACCCATTACTCTTCATTTTAAACTCGAGAGCCACAGAGAAGGAACGGCGACTTATTTCAGAGAATATCTTCGTGATTACATGAAAAAATGGGTTGATGAAAACAAGAAACCGGACGGATCTGATTATGATATCTATAAAGATGGATTGAAAATCTATACGACTATTGATTCCAGAATGCAGTTGCATGCCGAAGAAGCAGTTACTTCCCACATGGCAAATCTTCAGCAAGAGTTTTTTATTCAGGCAAAAAACAATAAAAACGCCCCCTTTGTTGGTATCTCAGACAAGGAAACCCAGCGTATTTTAACCCAAGCAATGAAATCATCAAACCGATGGGCTGTTTTAAAATCAGCAGATATGAGTGATGAGGATATCATAAAATCATTTAGTGTAAAAGCAAAGATGACCGTATTTACCTGGAAAGGAGAAAAAGATACAATTATGACTCCTATTGATTCCATTCGTTATTACAAACATTTTCTACAATCAGGACTTATGGCTATGGAGCCTCAAACGGGTAACATAAAGGCTTGGGTAGGCGGAATTAACTATAAGTATTTTCAATATGATCACGTAGGCCAAGGAGCGAGACAAGTAGGTTCGACATTCAAACCTTTCGTTTATGCTACAGCTATTGAACAATTAAATATGTCTCCGTGTGATTCAATTATTGATGCTCCTTTTACGATGCCAGTAGGACGTCACCACGCAACAGAAGCTTGGAGTCCAAGAAATTCAGACAACAAATACAGAGGAATGGTTACCTTGAAAAAAGCGTTAGCCAATTCAATCAACACGATATCTGCAAAATTAATGGACAAAGTAGGTCCTGAAGCAGTAATTAAGTTAACTCACAAATTAGGAATAAAATCCGAAATTCCAGTTCAAGCCTCAATTGCCCTAGGAGCAGTAGATATTACGGTAGAAGATATGGTAGCTGCATACAGTACTTTTGCTAATCAAGGAGTGTATACCAAACCCCAATTCTTAAGCCGAATTGAAGATAAAAGTGGCGTAATTATCTATGAACCCATTCCTGAATCGCACGATGTTTTAAATAAAGATATCGCATTTGCAGTCATCAAATTACTCGAGGGAGTTACAGAAGGAGGTTCTGGATCAAGACTGAGAACCACAGGCGGAGGATCTGGTGACAATAGATGGACAGGATACCCATATCAGTTTACAAACCCAATTGCAGGGAAAACAGGTACTACACAAAATCAATCAGATGGTTGGTTCATGGGAATGGTTCCCAATTTAGTTACAGGTGTTTGGGTAGGTTGTGAAGATCGTTCGGCAAGATTTAAAACAATAACATACGGACAAGGAGCAACCGCTGCATTGCCGGTATGGGGTTATTTTATGAAACTTTGTTATGCTGACCCAGAATTAAAAATATCTAAAAGTGAATTTGAAAGACCAGCCAATCTTTCTATAAAAGTAGACTGTTATACTGCACCAGTAGCAAAAGACACTACCAATACGCTACAAAATACAGATGAATTTGAATTCTAAATAAAACAAGAATTAAGTAGATTTCCAAATTTTAGATTCCAGCAGCGGGTACTTTTCACGATTAAGAGTGTTTCAAAATACAGCTGTTTGGACTTAAAAAATAGACTATGATAAATAAAAAAGTAGATAACGTTCAAGTTGCTCTTGAAGGAGTTGAAAACGGAATGACGATCATGTTAGGCGGTTTCGGTCTCTGTGGAATCCCCGAAAATTCTATCGCAGAATTGGTAAAAAAAGAAACTACCGGTCTAACTTGTATTTCTAATAATGCTGGCGTTGACGATTTTGGTCTTGGCTTATTATTACAAAAAAGACAAATCAAGAAAATGATTTCTTCGTATGTTGGAGAAAACGCTGAATTTGAACGCCAAATGCTTTCTGGAGAACTGGATGTGGAATTGATTCCACAAGGTACTCTTGCAGAACGTTGTCGCGCAGCCCAAGCTGGTATTCCCGCATTTTTTACTCCCGCAGGATACGGAACAGAAGTTGCAGAAGGCAAAGAAGTAAGAGAATTCAACGGAAAAATGCATGTCATGGAGTTGGCTTTCAAGGCTGATTTTGCTATTGTGAAAGCTTGGAAAGGAGATACAGCAGGGAATCTAATTTTTAAAGGAACTGCGAGAAACTTCAATCCTTGCATGTCTGGAGCAGCAAAAATAACTGTTGCGGAAGTAGAAGAATTAGTGGAAGCTGGAACGCTTGATCCTAATCAAATTCATATCCCTGGAATATTCATACAACGTATTTTTCAAGGCGAGAAATACGAAAAGAGAATCGAGCAACGTACAGTAAGAATTAGATAATGAGAAAATCAGTTAATTAGATAGTGCAAACCAATTATCTAATTTCCTAATTCTCTAATTGACACATAAATATTATGGCACTAGACAAAATAGGTATTGCAAAACGTATCGCACAAGAGCTTAAAGACCGCTATTTCGTGAATTTAGGGATTGGTATACCAACATTGGTAGCCAATTATATCCCAACAGGAATTGACGTTGAATTTCAAAGTGAAAACGGCGTTTTAGGCATGGGTCCCTTCCCTTTTGAAGGAGAAGAAGATGCAGATATTATCAATGCAGGAAAACAAACAATAACGACGTTACCGGGAGCCTCCTTTTTTGATTCAGCGCTAAGTTTCGGAATGATTCGTGGGCAACATGTTGATTTAACTATTCTGGGTGCTATGGAAGTTTCTGAAAACGGAGATATTGCTAACTGGAAAATTCCAGGGAAAATGGTAAAAGGAATGGGAGGAGCAATGGATTTAGTAGCTTCTGCCGAAAATATTATCGTTGCCATGATGCACGTCAACAAAGCGGGACAATCTAAGATTCTAAAAAAATGTAGTTTACCATTGACTGGCGTTGGTTGTGTAAAAAAAGTAGTGACTGAATTGGCTGTATTAGAAGTAACATCTAAAGGCTTTAAATTATTAGAACGTGCACCAGGAGTTACCGTTGAACATATTATTGCTTCCACTGAAGCAGCATTAGTTATTGAAGGTGAAATTCCAGAAATGGTTATTGACTAAAACCCATATCCTTACTATCAATAATCTACTCTTTACGAAAAAAAGGAACACTTGATTACAACTTATTAAATCGGAACCGAATTAATTTTCTGTTCCGATTTATTTTTTTTATTACTACTAGCATTCCTTACTTCTACAAACATGCTTTCTTTGAAATCAGCAACTCCTTTGACGAATACATTATGCTTTCGCAAATAATCCAAAAGTAAGATTCCTTCAAATTAAAATATTATACATACTGTAAATCTAATTTTGAGGAATCTGCAACTAATTTTGAAGGCTTTCGTTGCCAAAAAATCTAAAATTAGATTCCATAGAGAAAATAGCATTTGCCATTTTATCAAATATTTGACAAAAAGTCACCTAAAATACCGCTGAAATTTCATCTTGTCTTTCAAAAATGAAATTTGAAATTTTTAACCATCCCCCGTAAATGCTGATAATATTTACTTTTAAATGTGAAAAAACAATAAATACTAATAAAATTTATGAATTTTGTAACACATATATCATTTTGTATTACATTTGACCATCAAAATTTTAATTTAATTAACCTTTAACCTACAAAAAATGCAAACAAAATTACTCGGTAAAGTTGCGCTTATTATGAGCGTATCCATGTTTACTATCGCAGGAAATGCCCAAGATTCTGCCAAAAATGTAAAACAGAAAATTGTTGACCAAAATGGGAAACCATCCCTAATCACTTTTAATGAGAAATCAACTTATAAAACTTCAGATTCTCAAAAAGTATTCACAGAGCAGTTGGGATTAAACACTAATTCAAATTTTTCTAAAACTAAATCCGAAACAGATAAATTAGGGTTTTCACATGAAAAATTCCAACTGTACCATCAAGGAATAAAAGTAGAATTTTCTACTTATACTCTTCACTCCAAAGCAGGAAAATTAGAATCGATGACCGGTGATTTTTATTCGTTAGATAAAGCGAATACCGTACCCACTTTAACAAAAGAACAAGCTTTTGTTCATGCATTAAAAAAAATAGGCGCCAAAGAATATCTTTGGGATTCAGCAGAAGATGCTAAAGCAATGAACTACGAGAAACCTACTGGAGAGTTAGTTCTACTTCCTATATTAGATGCTTCAACGTCAAAACTAAAAGACAACAACTTACGTTTAGCGTATAAATTTGATATTTATGCATCATTACCCGTAAGCCGTGGAGATTTATATATTGATGCAGTTACTGGCGAGGTATTACTTTACAATGCCACGATCAAACATCTAGGCGAATATAGCTACGGTAATCATGCAAAGTCTACTGATATAGTAAAAGACCAAGCAAACACTGCTTTTGTAGTCGCTGCTAATGCTGCAACACGCTATAGCGGAACTCAATCGATCCAAACTACATTAAGTGGTTCGACCTATATTTTATCTGATGCCACCCGTGGTTTAGGTGTTCAAACCTATAATTCGGCTAGAACAGCTACTTATCCTACAACTAATTTTACTGATGCGGATAATAACTGGACCGCTGCTGAGTATAATAATACAAATAAAGACAACGGTGCTTTAGATGCACATTGGGGAGCCGAAAAAACCTATGATTATTGGTCTACGAAACATGGTCGAAATAGTTATGATAATGCCGGAGCAAAAATAAAAAGTTACATACATTATAATCTAATTGCAGCTGGATATCCAGATAATAATAATGCGTTTTGGAATGGTTCTGTAATGACTTATGGAGATGGAAGTGGCACCGGCGGATTTGATATATTGACAGCATTAGATGTTGCTGGTCATGAAATTGGTCACGCCGTTTGTAGCAACACAGCCAACTTAACTTACTTAAATGAGTCAGGCGCAATGAATGAAGGATTTTCAGATATCTGGGGCGCTTGTATTGAGTTTTCAGCAGCACCAACGAAATCAACTTGGTTAATTGGAGAAGATATAGAAAAAAGAACAGGACATTTGTCATTACGTTCTATGAGCAATCCTAATGTTGAGGGACAGCCAGACACATACAAAGGTACCTATTGGTACACAGGAACAGCAGATTCTGGAGGAGTACATACCAATAGTGGGGTGCTAAATCACTGGTTCTATATTTTATCTATTGGTAAATCAGGGACAAATGATATCGGAAGTGCATTTAATGTAACAGGGATTACAATAGCCAAAGCGGAAAAAATAGCCTATCGTTTAGAAAGTGTTTACCTATCCGCCAGTTCTAATTATTCTAATGCTCGAACATATGGTATTCAATCAGCAGTAGACTTATATGGAGCTGGTTCTGCTGAAGTAATTGCTACTACAAATGCATTTTATGCCGTCGGAATTGGTGCCGCTTATGTTGGCTCAACTGACACCACTGCGCCATCTACACCAGCAGGTTTAGTAGCTTCAGGAACTACTTCAACAACTACAAACTTATCTTGGACAGCTTCTTCTGACAATGTAGCAGTTACAGGATATAATGTGTATCAAGGAACAATATTAAAAGCTACTGTTACAGGAACAACCTATGCTGTTTCAGGATTAACAGCGGCCACAGCTTATACTTTCTCTGTAAAAGCAAAAGATGCTGCCGGAAATTTATCTGCCTCAAGTAATGTAGTAAATGTGACTACATCAGGAACTGCAGTAACCTATTGCGTTTCAAAAGGAACAAATGCAACTTCAGAATACATCGACTACGTTAGTATAGGGGGAATTGCAAATACATCTGGCGCAAATGCAGGATATGGCAACTTTACAGCCTTGACAGGAAACGCTCCTTATGGTTCAAACACTATATTGTTTAGCGCAGGCTTTAGCGGCTCAGCATACACTGAATATTGGAAAATCTGGATTGATTATAACAAAAACGGTGTTTTTGAAACTTCTGAAGAAGTCGTTTCTGGATCTTCTTCAAGTAGCGCTAACCTAACAAGCACATTCACAGTACCAACATCAGCTTTAGCAGGTCTAACGCGTATGAGAGTATCCATGAAATACAATGCAGCGCAAACTGCATGTGAGACTTTCTCCTACGGAGAAGTGGAAGACTATACAATTAATATTGGTGCACCAGCAATTACTGCAATTACAAGCATTACAACTGCGAAAACTGCTATTAATTTAGGAAACGAAAGTTCAATTTCGGATGTAGTATTGTATCCAAACCCTGCAAACAATATCCTAATTGTAAAAATGATGGATAGTAGAGAAGGAACATACAGACTTATTAATTTCCTTGGTCAACAAGTAGCCACAGGTAAATTATCTGAAACCGGAATAAACGTTAGTCAATTAAGAGCTGGAGTTTACATCGTAGAAGTAAATGACGGTCAAAAAACAGTTGCTAAGAAATTCGTTAAAAATTAATTCTATTACCAATACTATAAAGAGGCTGTCCGAAAAGAAATTTTCGGACAGTTTTTTTTTTTAAACATACCAACTTGTAATTTCACGAGACAAGTACTACTTGAGTATCCCATTGCATAACGTCTACTATTCATCTCTAAGAACATTTTGAAATAAATTAATTTAATTCAAAAGATTCATACTTCAAGGTTAGTAGATTCTGTGTTATAAAAATCAAACATTTTACAAAAAAAATTAAAAGGTATGGTCGAAAAAAAATTTAGCAAACTAGTCAAGATAATCCTTGACTTAGAACTTATTGGTATTCAAAACAGTCCAACCAATTTATAGCCGCTGCTTTTTATCAAAGTGAGTTCGATTAGCAATCATTTAGATAATCGGTCAATTGCGTTTTCCATTTCCTATGCTATGTGTCAATTTAAAAAGACTCGAAAGAACTTATTTCATACTCAAAACCTCTTGTACGAGCCCGAACAGGAATTTTTAGATTGTTCTCTCACACTAAATATTAAAAATTTATTCTGAAAAATCTAAAACAACAACAGCTTTTTTTTCAATGGCTTTCCGCCTATCGAGCTATTGAATATCCGTCATGCGAACGAAACTTTAAAGCAATCCTCACATTTAAACTTTGAATCTTAAATAAAAATAGTCCACAAACAATATTATATTCTACACAAGGCTTACTCTTTTCTAAACATCCTTTTTTCCTTTTTTTTCACTATTGAGCTCGATATTTCTATAAAAAACGCTTGGTTTAAATTTAACAGCTACTCTGATAAATTCAATATGCTCTTATAAATAATTTCCAGATAAACTCACTTGTAACTATAAGATTTTAGAACCATAATCAGGTCATTTAATTAGCCGAAACTCACTATTATACCAACCATTTATTAAATAAGTATTCCTTTTCTAATTCACTTTTATCAGGACAATACTTCCTATGTCACAACAGCATAATATTTTGAACGTTTGCTTTGCTTAAAATTTAAAAATTGAATTTCTTAGACAAAATAACACTTATATATTTTAGATTTACTCAAATATTCGAAAATTAATTATCTTAAATACTGCAAAATCACTTTTTTACTTTAAAAATTTAAAAAATAAAACACGTCTTCATCTCGCACTACGACCGCCCTTAATTAAAATTTGATGTGAAAAAAACAAACAAAAAAGAAAAAAATTACAATATTCACAACATTTATCACATTTTATGTTAAATTTGGGAACAACAATTTTAATAATTTATTAACATTTAACCTACAAGAAATGAAAAGAAAATTACTAGGTAAAATTGCACTTGCAATTAGCGTATCACTGTTTGCTATTGACGGAAACGCCCAAGATTCTGCCAAAAATGTAAAACAGAAAGTTCTTAATCAAAATGGAGAACCCTCCATAATTACTTTTAACGAGAAATCTACTTATAAATCGACAGACTCTCAAAAAGTATTAACGGAGCAATTAGAATTAAAAGCCAATTCTAAATTTACTATTTTAAAATCTGAATCTGACAGATCAGGTTTCAATCATGAAAAATTCCAACTGTATCATCAAGGCGTTAAAGTAGAATATGCTACCTACTCTCTACATTCTAAAAATGGAAAGTTAACATCTATGAGTGGTGAATACTATGATATTAAAAATGAATCCATAACTCCAAGTATCTCCAAAGAAACTGCTTTTAAGAAAGCCGTCAATCAAATAGGTGCTTCAAAATACTTATGGGAAAATCCAGAAAATGCCTCAAAAATAGGCTATCATAAACCTGAGGGGGAATTAGTTTTTCTTCCCTCTATGATTGACCAAGGTGAAAAAACAACGAATCAAAAAGTTCGTTTAGCCTATAAATTTGACATCTATGCAACAAGTCCCGTTAGTCGCGGTGACTTATACATTGATGCAACAACTGGAGAAGCATTGTACTACAATGCGACAATTAAGCACCTTGGTGAATATAGTCATGCGAAAAGCCATACAATAAATGAGGTTGGAGCAAAAAACTCAAACGCTGCAAAAACTTTATTTGTATCAGCAAACGCTGCAACAAGATATAGCGGAAATCAGCCAATCCAAACTACTTTAAGCGGTTCTTCTTATATATTATCTGACGCTACACGTGGAAACGGTGTTCAGACGTATAATATGAAAAAAGGAACAAATTATGGTACAGCTGTGAATTTTACAGATACTGATAATAATTGGACTGCTGCTGAATTTGACAATACAGCTAAAGATAATGGTGCTTTTGATGCCCATTGGGGAGCAGAAAAAACATATGATTACTGGTCTACCGTTCACGGAAGAAACAGCTACGATAATGCAGGTGCTGCTATTAAAAGTTATGTGCATTTCGACGTCGCCTATGATAATGCTTACTGGAATGGTAGCGTTATGACTTACGGAGATGGAAGCGGGACTTATTTTGATGTTTTAACGTCAATTGATGTAGCAGGTCACGAAATTGGTCATGCCGTTTGTGAGAAAACAGCAAATTTAGCATATCAAAAAGAATCAGGAGCAATGAATGAGGCCTTTTCTGATATTTGGGGAGCTTGTATCGAATATTACGCAGCACCGGGTAAATCTACATGGTTAATTGGAGAAGACATAGAAAGAAGAGCTGGACATTTAGCTTTACGTTCTATGAGCAATCCTAAATCTGAAGGACAACCTGATACTTACGGCGGTACAAACTGGAAAACAATTAACTGTGGTACACCTACACAAACAAATGACTATTGTGGTGTACATACAAATAGTGGTGTATTAAACCATTGGTTTTATATATTAAGTATTGGAAAATCAGGAACAAATGATATTGGAAGTTCATACAGCGTTACAGGAATAACAATTGATAAGGCAGCAAAGATTGCTTATCGTTTAGAAAGCGTGTATTTATCAGCAAATTCAACTTACGCAAACGCTAGAACTTACGGAATCCAGGCAGCTACTGATTTATACGGAGCTGGATCTCCTGAAGTAATCGCCACTACTAATGCATTTTATGCAGTAGGTGTTGGCGCTGCATACGTAACTGCAGACAGCATTGCTCCTTCTACTCCTACAGGTTTAACAGCTACGGGAACAACTGGCTCATCAACAAATTTATCTTGGACAGCTTCTACAGATAATGTTGCCGTAACAGGATACAATATTTATAATGGTGCGACTTTAGCAGGAACTAGTACAGGAACAACTTACACTGTTTCTGGATTGACAGCATTGACAGCCTACACTTTTACAGTTAAAGCAAAAGACGCAGCAGGAAATCTATCTACGGCGAGTAATTCTGTCAATACAACTACAACAGCAGCTTCAATCTCATATTGTACGTCTAAAGGAAACAGCGTTGCTGATGAATATATAAGCAAAGTTCAATTAGGGACAATAAACAACACAACCACAGGTGGTACAGGTTATAGCGACTATACCAGTATTACTACTAGCCTAACCAAAGCGAGTTCAAACACTATTACCATTACACCAAAATGGACGGGCACTAGTTATAACGAAGGGTATGCTGTGTGGATTGATTACAATCAAAATGGTGATTTTTCAGATGCAGGTGAATTAGTTTGGAGTAAAGCTGCTTCTAAAACTACCCCAGTTTCTGGTACTTTTACAGTTCCAAGTTCTGCAACTTCTGGAACGACACGCATGAGAGTTTCCATGAAATACAATGCCGTAGCAACACAATGTGAGGCATTTTCTTATGGTGAAGTTGAGGACTATACAGTTAACATCACAGCTGGTACAGCAGATACAACTGCACCATCTACACCATCAAGCTTAACAACTTCTGGAACGACTACAACCACTACAAGTTTATCATGGAACGCTTCTACGGATAACGTTGCAGTAACTGGATATGATGTGTATCAAGGTAGTACTTTGAAAGCAACAGTAACAAGTACTTCATACGCTGTATCTGGATTAACTGCCAGTACTGCTTATACCTTCTCAGTAAAAGCAAAAGATGCTGCTGGAAATATTTCTCCAAGTAGTAACGTTGCAAACGTAACCACCTTAAGTAATACAGTATCCTATTGTGCTTCTAAAGGGAATACGGTAACTGATGAGTATATTGACTACGTTTCTATTGGAGGAATTACAAATACAACTGGAGCGAATGCAGGATATGGTGATTTCACGAGTCTTGTTGCAAACCTTCCTTACGGTTCAAACACGATCTTGTTTAGTGCTGGTTTTAGCGGTTCAGCTTATACTGAATATTGGAAAATTTGGATTGATTACAACCAAAACGGAACTTTCGAAACTTCGGAAGAGATGGTTACTGGATCTTCGTCAAGTAGCACAAACCTAACAAGTACATTTACGGTACCTACCTCAGCTTTAGCAGGTCCAACTCGTATGAGAGTGTCAATGAAATACAACGCGGTACAAACCGCATGTGAAACTTTCTCTTATGGAGAAGTGGAAGACTATACAGTTAATATTGGTGGTCCAGCGATTACAACTATTACAACTGCCAAAACTGCAATTGACTTAGGAAATGAAAATTCAATTTCAGATTTATTAATGTATCCAAACCCTACAGATAATATCCTAAATGTAAGAATGACAGATAGTAGAAAAGGAACTTACAGACTTATTAATTTCCTTGGTCAACAAGTTGACGCGGGTAAATTATCTGAAAGCGGAATAAATGTCAGTAAATTAGGAACTGGAGTTTACATTTTAGAAGTGAATGACGGTCAAAAAACTGTCGCTAAGAAATTCGTGAAAAATTAATTTCATTACCAATACTAGAAAAGCCTCACAGTGATGTGAGGCTTTTTTTTTTGCTAATATACCGTTTTTTTTTAAAGGTAATTATATTGTACATCCTCGAGAGATCGAATTATAAAGCACTTTTTTCAATTACTCTTTCCGCAGAATGTCTGTCACACTTTATAAATGACTCAATTTTAATTGTTGCAGCTTCTCTTTATTTAACGGTTTTTCGATAAAATCAATGATTTTAGAATAGGAGGCTGCTTTTTCTTTGTCTGCACTATCGACTGAAGAGGTCACCATCACTACCTGAATTTCATAATCAAAATTATCTTGATGAATAATGTCCAATAAACCCCAACCGTCCATTACCGGCATGTTGATATCTAAAAATAATAAAATAGATTTCCTATCTTTAGACCGACCATCAAAAAATTCCAAAAAATTAGTAGCAGAATTGAAGGTTTTTGGCGAATCAGTAAGCCCAACAGCTTGAATTATTTTACTGTGTAAAAACAGAATTATTTCATCGTCATCTACAATAACTACATCGTAATTCATTTGTCTTCTGCTTTATTTATTGTTTCTGTTTTTTTAACAATACCCCTAATAATAGCATCGAGTTCCGTTCCTGAATTAAAAAAATGAGTCAAAAGCTCTTCATAATCTAATGGAATACTACCCGACTCCTTCATAAATCCAATAATAGACATCATTTTTGTCAATGGCGCTCGAACAACATGAGAATGTGTCCAGGCAATATCTTTGAGGCTTTTATTCTGCTCTTCAATAGTGGTGATGTGTTGCATTTGCTTTGTTATATCATTTGCTATCACCAGTTTTGCTTTTTGATTATTAAAGAAAATAATATTACTCTGAATTTCTACGTCGAGTATGCTTCCGTTTTTTTTCTGATGTCTGAAGTATCTTTTTTCTACGCTATCTCTATATTGGTTAAAAGAATTAACTCCCTCGTCAAAAAGCGGATACTCTGACTCTGGTCGCATCTCTCTAATGGTCATCTTTAAAAACTCTTTTTTGGTATAGCCATACTTCTTTATAGCGGCTTCATTAACATCTAAAAACCGAAATGTTCCTAGATCATACACCCACATAGCCAGCGGACTCAGATGAAATAGATCGCTGTAACGTGTTTTTGCATCATCATATAAATAAAATTTTTTTTTGCGCTCTATGGAACATGCCATACTCTTATACAACATCGCAGATGTTAAGCCTTCTTTTACTAAATAATCTGAAATACCTTGAGAAATTGATCTGATACTGAAATCAACATCTTCATTTGAGGTCAAAACGATAATAGGACAGAATAACACTTTATCTACCATTGCAGCAACCAACTTATCAGGACTAATATCTGGCAACGTATGGTCTAATAGAACAACATCAAAGAATTTATCGTCTGAAGACAAAACCTCAGCGGCTTCTTCGAAATTTTTTGCAAATCTAATTTCAAAATCAAAATTCAGCTCCACTAACAACTCTTCAATCCGCGCAACGTCAGTTAAACTGTCTTCAACAACTAAAATTGAATATATCTTCTCGTCTTTATTCATTTTGTTTGAAAAATTGCATTGGTTTTTACAAAAGCCATAAATTAAGAACTACTTTCTGAACTATGATTCCCTTCAACAAATAGAGTATTTATAAAACAACCGTGTTTTTCTCTTTATTGTTATTAAAGCAGTTTCAATACTGCAAATATAGAACTCCTTTTTATATTATGATCAAAATACACTTATTTTGGGACAATCGGACTAACTATCATTCCCTTTAGGTATAGCCTCAATCAGCATCTTTGTATATTCTTTTTGAGGATTGGCATACAAGGCATCAGCATCTGCTATTTCCTCTATTCTACCTTTATTCATAACCAAAACCTGATCGCTCATGTACTTCACCACAGCCAAATCATGCGAAATAAAAATATAGGTAAACCCAAAATTCTCTTTTAACTCATTTAAAAGATTTAAAACCTGCGCCTGAACCGATATGTCCAATGCCGAAACCGATTCGTCACAAACGATTAACTTGGGCTGTAACGCGATGGTTCTCGCTATTCCAATGCGTTGTCTTTGCCCTCCGGAAAACTCATGTGGATACCGATTAAAATACTCCGCTCCTAAACCTACTCTCTCCAGAATTTCAATCGCTTTGGCTTTTCTCTCTTTGTCATCTTTATACAATCCATGAACTTTCATGGGTTCCATAATGGCTTTACCCACAGGAATCCTAGGGTTCAACGAAGAGTAAGGATCTTGGAAAATAATTTGAATCTCCTTTCGTAACTTTTTGATTTCTGTGTTTCCTAGTTTAGTAATATCCTGACCTCTATATAATATCTGTCCTGAAGTCGCTTTATCTAATTGTAAGATGGCATTCCCCAGTGTCGATTTTCCACAACCACTCTCCCCTACTAAACCTAATGTTTCACCCTCATACAATTTAAAACTTACGTTATTCACCGCTTTAAAACCTGTTTTTTTTCCAAAGAAACCCGCTGTAGAAAAATATTCTTTCTCCAAGTTCACAACTTCCAAAATAGGTGTCTGACTGTACAATTTATTGTGAAAACGACTTCTGTCTTCCGGGGTTACCACTTCAGCGTTGATTGTATCATCTAAGAAATCCTGAATGGTAGGTAATCTCTTCAATCGAAAATCTAAAGAAGGACGCGAAGCAATTAAGGCTTTCGTATAATTATGTTGCGGATTTTTGAATATCTGCTTTACTTCTCCTTGCTCTACAATTTCTCCTTGATACATCACCAATACCCGATGAGCAATGTCAGAAACGAGAGACAAATCATGGGAAATAAAAATAATACTCATTCCAGTTTCGTGTTGAATGTCTTTTAACAACTGAATAATCTCCTTTTGAACGGTGACGTCTAAGGCGGTTGTAGGTTCATCTGCAATCAACAACTTTGGTTTACAGGCAATCGCCATAGCAATCATCACACGTTGTTTTTGTCCTCCTGAAATCTCATGTGGGTATTTATCGAATAATATTTCCGGATTAGGTAATTTTACTTTCTCGAATAACGAAAGTGTCTCGGTTTTAGTCTCTGCTGTGGATAATCCGGTGTGCTGTAATAGAATTTCTTGTACCTGAAAACCACATTTCAGTGATGGATTGAGCGAACTCATCGGCTCTTGGAAAATCATGGCAATTTCGTTTCCTCTGAGTTGCTGCAATTCTCTTTCGCTTAGATGCCCTACATTTTTAGTGTCAAAAATGATCTCTCCTGCTGAAATTCTTGAAATAGTAGCAGGCAATAAACCCATAATCGCTAAAGAAGAGACTGACTTACCAGAACCGGATTCCCCTACAATTCCGAGAATTTCATTCTGTTGCAAATCATAACTTATGTTTTTGATAACAGCGGTATAAATCCCTTCTTTTTTAAAGGAGATTTCGAGATTCTGAACGAAAAGTAAAGGCTTATTCATAAGTGTAAAAGTAAAAATTTAACCGCTTGAAACACATTTTTTTTTTAAAACTCTCCTGTGATTCAATGATAATCACAGCAATTAGTATAACCGCTTACTTTCCATTTATTTAAATAATCAACACCGGGTGTTAAACATGAATAATCTCATCATCAATCAATAAATCCTCCCTTCTAAGCCTGAGAAAAATCTGAGCAACGGCAATGGTGTCCTTTTCACAATAGGTTACAATACGGTCAATGTCTTTATCTACATAAAAAACATGACCTACTTGGCTGCCGTCGATATCACCTTTGGGAGATGGTATCCCCAGCACTTTGCACATTAATTTTAGTGAAGTGTAATGCTTATAATCGCCAAACTTCCATAACTCCAGCGTATCAAGATGCGGAATTTCCCATGGTTTCTTACCAAATAAATTCAGTTTATCAGGAAGTACAATCTGGTTGATAATCATTCTTCTTGCCAGGAACGGAATATCAAATTCTTTAGCATTGTGACCGCATAAAATATGCTGCGGCTGATTAAAATGATTATTCAATAGATTATTAAAGTCATTTAAAATCTTTCTTTCATCTCCAAAGAAGGAAGTCACCCGAAAGTTGCGAATATCCCCTTTGATGGTAAAATAACCCACAGAAATACATACTATTTTTCCAAATTCAGCCCAGATTCCCGCTCGATCATAAAAATCTTCTGGAGTATATTCATCTTTTCGCTGGTATTGGGTTTTATGTTCCCAAAGGTCTTTCATCTCGGAATCCAAAGCATTATAATTCTCGGCTTCTGGCACTGTTTCTATATCTAGAAAGAGAATGTTATTAAGGTTAATTTTTTCTATCATATTGATGGGCACACCGATTTACATAGATTAGTATAGATTTCGTTTTCTATCGAAAACATCAATTGATATTAACGATGTTCGAATATAAAGAAAATCAAGCAATTTACATTTAATTCTCTAAAACAAACTTTGCTGCATTGTTGGGTTTTCGTGTTCCAAAAGCCATTTCTTACGCCACAAACCTCCTGCATAACCGGTCAGCGAACCATCTGAACCAATCACTCTGTGGCAAGGCACAACAATCCACAGCGGGTTTTTCCCATTGGCGGAAGCCACAGCCCGAATTGCTTTGACGTCTCCTAAAATTTTGGACTGTTCTAAATATGTCCTAGTTTTTCCATAGGGGATCTCTAATAATGATTTCCATACCTTCTGTTGGAATTCAGTCCCTTTTGGATTCATCTTGAAACTAAAATCATTTCTTTTCCCTTCGAAATATTCGTTGAGTTGTTCAACCGCTTCTTGCAAAACGGACGGAATGATAGCCGAAATAGTATCCTGGTCAGAAACGGATATAGAAGAAATTCCGCTTTCATCACCAGTAATTATCGCGATACCTAGTGGTGTTTTGATTTGCGCTGCTTCCATTTTATAAATATAAATAATATTCTTTACTATTAGCTTAAAACAAAACGACCTACGAGAAAAAATCCTGTAGGTCGATTAAAATAAATTTTATTGTATGTGCAGTTTTCTAGCCCTGATGGAAACGGCATCCTTTATATTTTTTCTTTAAAAACATAAAGATATAGTGTACAGCAGGAAATAGCTCCTTACTTTAAATTAGAATTAATATAAGCTTCTAATCCTTGTAATTCTTCGGTAGACAATGCTTTTGTAATTGCGAAATTTGCTTTCATTATTTCATATTGAGTTGGGTCAACTAACGGTTTCGCATCGTCTCTTAAGAAGGCCACAATGTTACCCCCTTTGGCTTTATAAACCGCTGCAATCTCTTGTACACTAGGCCCAATCAATTTCGTATCTACCTTATGACAGGTTGCACAAGTTCCTTTTCCGTTAAAAATGGTTTCTCCTAATTTTTCTGGCGTTTGAGCCACAGCAGGCATTCCTTCAGAAGAGGCTTCTGTAGACGCCGCTGGTTCTTCTTTACCAAAAGATTCTTCTTCCTTTCCTTTACAAGAGAATGCTACTAATGCGATCGCAATAATTACTATTTTTTTCATGATTTGAAGTATTTGAACTCAAAGTTAATTAACTTAAAATTTTTATCAAATGATAATTGTCAGTTTTATTTGTTTAAAAGTATTGCTGCTTCTTTAGCAAAATAAGTAGAAATTAAACTTGCCCCAGCACGTTTGATACACATAAGTTGCTCCATCATGGTTTTGTCATGATCTAACCAACCTCTTTCGGCAGCAGCCTTAATCATTGCATATTCACCAGAAACATGAAATACCGTTACCGGAACATTTACCGCATTTTTTACTTCACGTACAATATCTAGGTATGCAATTCCTGGTTTTACCATTACCATATCTGCACCTTCTTCAACATCCCAAAGGGCTTCTTTGACGGCTTCAATACGATTAGCATAATCCATTTGATAGGTTTTTTTATCTTTTGGGATTTCGTTATTATCAACTGGCGCACTATCTAATGCATCACGAAATGGTCCGTAAAACGCCGAAGCGTATTTAGCAGAATAACTCATAATTCCCACATTATGGAATCCTGCAGCGTCAAGTCCTTGGCGCAATCTCAAAACACGTCCGTCCATCATATCAGATGGGGCAACAAAATCGGCTCCAGCGGCAGCGTGTGAAACGGCCATTTTTACTAAGGCTTCATTTGTAGGGTCGTTTGCTACATCTCCATTTTCTATAATACCGTCGTGACCATAAATAGAATACGGGTCTAAGGCGACATCTGGCATAACAATCATTTCGGGACAAACCGTTTTAATCGCACGAATCGCTTCTTGCATCAATCCGTCCTTGTTCCAAGCTTCTTTTCCTGTATTATCTTTAAGATTTTCACTTACTTTTACATAGATATTTACCGCACGAATGCCTAAAGCGTAAAGTTCTTTGATTTCTTCTACCGTTAAATCAATCGAACGTCGGAAGATTCCCGGCATCGAAGGGATTTCCACTTTTACATTTTCTCCCTCTGCAATAAACATGGGAAACATAAAATCGGACGGACTTAAAGTGGTTTCTCGTACTAACGAACGAATTGATTCGTTGGTTCTTAATCTTCTACCTCTGTGTAATGGGAACATATAATTTATGATTTAAGATTGCTTCGCCAATTCGAACAAAGCTCTCGGATTACGATTGTTGATTTATGATTTAAAACAAATTGTTGAAGTCAGAAAATCTGAAATCAAAAATCGTTAATCATCAATCGACAATCCAATTTATTGGATTTTCTAATACTTTGACTAATTTTTCTTCTTCGCTTCCTGCTTCTGGATGATGATCATACACCCATTGCACATGTGGTGGCAAAGACATTAGGATGCTTTCGATTCTTCCGTTAGTTTTAAGTCCAAATAAAGTCCCTTTATCATGAACCAAATTAAACTCAACATAACGACCGCGGCGGATTTCCTGCCACGTTTTTTGTTCTAGAGTATAGAGTAAACTTTTTCTTTTTTCAACGATTGGAACATAAGCTTCGAGGAAACTATTCCCCACTTCAGAAACAAAGTTAAACCAGTTTTCCATGCTCATCTCATCTGTAGCTTTGCAATAATCGAAAAATAATCCGCCTATTCCGCGTGCTTCATGACGGTGGGCATTCCAGAAATAAGCGTCACATTGTTTTTTATATTTTGGATAAAACTCTGGATTGTGTTTATCACAAGCTGTTTTACAGGTTTGATGAAAATGAGTGGCATCTTCTTCAAACAAATAATAAGGCGTCAAATCTTGTCCGCCACCAAACCATTGTTGAATCACCTTTCCGTTATCGTCGTACATTTCGAAATAGCGCCAGTTGGCATGAACCGTAGGCACCATAGGACTCTTTGGGTGCAAAACCAAACTCAATCCGCATGCAAAAAAATCCGCTTCGCCTACGCCAAACATTTTTTGCATCGCTTCTGGTAATTTACCGTGAACAGCTGAGATATTTACACCTCCTTTTTCAAAAACTTTTCCGTTTTCAATCACTCGAGTTCTTCCTCCTCCACCTTCTGGACGTTCCCAAACATCTTCACGGAATTTGGCTTGACCATCAACAGCTTCTAATCCTGCGACGATTTGATCTTGAAGGTTTTGTATGTAATTGTAAAATTGTTCTTTCATTATAAATTTGCTTTTGCAGAAGCTATTTTATTAAAAATTTCAAACGAAAATGTTTTGCTTCCGGATTGAATATGCTCATAAATGGCAATTGCTTTTTCGGTCAAATCAAATAGGTTCTCTTTGGAAAAAGCTACCAAAAAATTAGCGAATTGCTCCTTTTGGGCCCAATCCATTTCGTATTTATCTAACAATGAAATCAAATCTTTTTCTTCAATTTGATTAAGAATAGTAGTTGTTAAGTCGAAATCAGTCAACTGATTATCAATAAGACTTGTGTCTTCTATATTCCAAAATTTTGGAACAAAAACCAAAGAAAGTAAAGTACTTAACATAGTGTCAATCTTTACTTTCTTTTCGTCTCTTAATCCTTTATTCAGCATCTGCTATTATTGGTTGTATTCTTTCACTGCATCGATAAATGCTTTCGCATGATCAACAGGAATATTTGGTAAAATACCATGACCTAAGTTCACGATATATTTGTCCTTACCGAATTCGTCAATCATTTCGTGTACCATTTTCTTGATCACCGGAATTGGAGATAACAATCTAGATGGATCAAAATTACCTTGTAAAGTAATGTTTCCGCCAGACAAATACCTTGCATTTCTAGGAGAACAAGTCCAGTCTATTCCTAATGCAGAAGCACGACTTTTTCCCATTTCGCCAAGGGCAAACCAACATCCTTTTCCAAAAACAATTACTGGAGCGTCATCGGCCAAAGCTTCAACGATCTGATTAATGTATTTCCAAGAGAATTCTTGATAATCTACAGGAGATAACATTCCACCCCAAGAATCAAAAATTTGAACAGCATCTACTCCAGATCTTACTTTTTCTTTTAGGTATAAAATAGTCGTATCCGTAATTTTTTGCAATAGAACGTGCGCCGCTTCTGGGTGTGAGAAACAAAATCCTTTGGCTTTATCAAAACTTTTAGATCCTTGTCCTTCTACTGCATAACACATAATTGTCCATGGCGAACCTGCGAAACCAATTAATGGCACCTCATCATTCAACATTTCTTTAGTCAATTTAATAGCGTCAAAAACGTATCCTAAAGTTTCATGCACATCAGGAACAATAACGTTCTCAACATCTTGAATCGTGCGAATAGGGTTTGGTAAATATGGGCCAAAATTAGGTTTCATTTCAACTTCAATTCCCATTGCTTGTGGAATCACCAAGATATCCGAGAATAAAATTGCTGCATCTGGAGCGATTCTACGAATAGGTTGCACCGTAATTTCGGCTGCTAATTCAGGTGTTTGACAACGAGTAAAAAAATCATATTTATCACGCAAAGCGATAAATTCCGGCAAATATCTTCCCGCTTGACGCATCATCCAAACGGGTGGACGTTGAACTGTTTCTCCTTTTAATGCTCTTAAAAATAAGTCATTCTTTAACATAATTCTATCTTTTTTATTCCCCGCCGCAGCGAGGGTATTGGATTTTTTAATTTTCAGCTGTAGGCTCGATACTTTCTTCCGGATTATAATATTGAATCACTTCAATAATTACGTCTTCGATTGTTGGGATTTCGGCAATTACAATGTTTTTAACTTTGTTTAATTCTAATGATTTTGCAGTAGTATTCCCTACGCAAAAGCAGATTTCCTTTTTGATTTTGTTGTTTGTCAAATAACTCTCCACTGCAGATGGACTAAAGAACATGATTCCGTCAAAATTCTCTTGTTCAGATATTTTGAAAGGCGCTAATGTAGTTTGATATACTTCTATTTCATTAAAAGTAATCCCTTCACTTTTTAAGGCTGCTGGCAAGGTTTCCTTACGTAAATTTCCGCTTAAAAAAGTATAACTCTCTTTGCTATAAATTAATGTAATGATCTCCGCTAATTCAGAGGCATAATCCATATAAACACTCACCGTAAAACCATTAGCTTCTAATAATTCTTTGGTTTTAATACCTACACAAAAGACCATTTTAGTCTTAAGAACTTCCCAACCGCTTTGTTCCATTAAACTCACAACAGCATTTTGACTACTGAAAATCAAATTATCGTTGAATTTATCTAATTGAAAAAGGTTGTTTTTAATTTCGATAAAATCTTGTTCTAAAAGATCAAAATCAGCATCGATAAATACTTGCCTTTGTTCTGCAGACAATGTTTTGGTTGATAAAATGCTTGTTTGACTCATTATTTCTTTAGATTATTTTTAATTTCCGTCATCAATTTTGTTCCGCCATTATTTAAAACTTCTTGGGCAGAAAAGAAGCCTAATTTTTTCCAGTCTTCGATAGGAACAATTTTTTCTACTTCAATTTTTTCTTTTCCGTCAAGCGAAAATAAAACTCCCTGAAAATGAATAGTATCTTCTTGTTCGTTATAACGTGCCAAAGCTCCAATAGGTGCCGTACAACCCCCTTCTAATGTTTTTAGAAACTGACGTTCTATATAGGTTACGATTTCGGTTTCAATATCATTTAGCTGCGATAAAGCATCTAATGTAAATGCATCTTCCTGCATGGCAACAACAAGCATAGCTCCTTGAGCGGGAGCAGGAATCATCCAGTCTAAATTAATGAAGTTCTCCGGCTTTAAGTTGATTCTTTCTAAACCAGCAGCTGCAAAAATAGCTCCGCTCCAGCCTCCTTCGTTCAACTTTTTCATACGCAAATTTACATTTCCGCGAAGGTCAACTACTTTATGTGTTGGATATTTATTCAGCCATTGCGCTTGACGACGCAAACTTCCTGTAGCAATTGTACCTGATTCGTTAAGAAAATCAAGATTGCCTTTATGTACTAAAATATCTAAGGCATTCGCTCTTTCTAAAACTGCTGCTTGAACAATCCCTTTTGGCAAAGCCGTAGGAACATCTTTCATGGAATGCACTGCTATATCCACATCGCCATTTATCATAGCCACATCAAGTGTTTTAGTAAAAATCCCTGTGATTCCTAATTCGTAAAGTGGTTTGTCCAGAATGATATCTCCAGTAGATTTAACCGTTATAATTTCTGTTTTATATCCTAAATCGTTTAACTTTTTTTCTACTGTGTGTGCTTGCCAAAGTGCGAGTTCACTATCTCTGGTACCAATTCGTATTGTTTTTTCAGCCATTTTTATATTTTGATTTCAAAAAGGTTTCTTTAAAATTAAAAACCATTAAGAAATTAAGATTCATTACGTTTTATATAAATTTATTTCGCTGCAAGACCTATTTTAAAAACTTTTTCAATCCATTCAATACTTTCATCTACCATGGTATCATCATCTTTTAAATGATTTGCAAATTGGGTAGTGATTTTTTGAATAATTCTTGCGCTGATAATCTCTGCTTGTTCTTCGTTGAAATCAGCTATTTTTTTACTCTGGAAATTTAATTCGGAAGTTTTGATAGCATTCAATTTTTCTTTCAAAGCATGAATGGTAGGCGCAAATTTTCGGCCTTTTGTCCAAACATTGAACTCTTCTTTTATTTCTTCGATAATAGCTTCAGCGGCAGGAATGTGTTTTTTTCTGTTTTCTAAAGTTTCATCAGTTAGTTGAGACAAATAATCCATATGAATTAATGTAACGCCATCTAATTCCTGAACATCTTCATTTACATTTTTAGGTATGGATAAATCTAAAATCAGCAAAGGCTTTTTTAGATTCAAAATTGCTTTATCTACAGTAGGGTTTTGGGCACCAGTAGCAACCACAACAACATCTGCTTTTTGTAATTCCAGATGTAACTCTGAATAATCTTTTACGATTAAGTTTAGTTTACCCGCTAATTTTTCCGCTTTATCTTTCGTTCTGTTGATTAGAGTGATGTGTTCGTTTTTGGTGTGTTTTACCAAATTTTCACAAGTATTACGACCAATTTTCCCTGTGCCAAACAATAGAATGTTTTTGTTTCCAATGTCTTCTACGTTCTTCATTATATATTGAACGGAAGCAAAAGATACCGAAGTGGCTCCGGAACTAATTTCTGTATCTGTTTTTATTTTTTTACTCGCTTGAATAACCGCATTCACTAATCTTTCCATGAAATTACTGGCAAGACCTAAGGATTTCGACTGGCTAAAACTAGTTTTTATTTGGGAAATAATTTCAAAATCTCCAAGAATCTGGCTGTCTAAACCTGTTCCTACACGAAACATATGGTTTATGGCTTCTTGATTTTTATATACAAAACCAACTTTTTGAAATGCTTCAACACTACCTTGACTATTCTCACAAATCAATTTTATTAATTGAAAAGGGTGCTCTGCAAATCCGTATATCTCTGTTCGATTACAAGTAGAAGTTACGATTAAGCTCTCAATTCCTTCCTCTTTTGCTTGCTCCAGTAAACGTGTTTTAGCTAAAGCATCTAAGCTAAATTTTCCTCTAATCTCAGCATCTGCTTTTTTATAGCTTAATCCAACGGAGTAAAAATACTGATGCTTTGATAGGTTGTTATTTTCCATATAATTACTTTTCCAAAAAGTGAGACAAAATTATCACTAAAGACTTTATAAAAGTAACGCTAGAAGTACTTTTTGTATCGCTATATGTTTTTTTGTTTCTAATCGCCTGTTTTAATGCAAAAATAGCTATTTTTGTACTGAAATCAAGTAATTAGACGTTTCTTATTTAGAGTCGTTCTAAACTAAAGAGGTTTGTAATCGTCGTGTTTTAAATTAAAAAATATCGCTATGAGTTCTCAAGAAATTATAAAAATAGAAGATGATTTTACCTTAATTCGTTTTCAGAATGACAGCACAGAATCCTTTAATGCCCAACGCGAAGTCAGCAGCGGCTTGATTCAATTTCATTTTGGATTAAAAGGAAGCGCTAAATTTATATTCAATCAAGGGAATTATGCCTTGGAACTGAAAGAAGAAAAATCATTGCTTTTATACAATCCACAAAAGGAGTTACCGCTGAATCTTGAACTAGCGCCAAATTCATGGGTGATTTCGGTAATTATTTCGATCAAGAAATTTCATGCCTTATTTTCGACAGAAGCTGATTACATTACTTTTTTGAGCGGAGATAATAAAGACAAGAAATATTATAACGAAGGAAATATAAGTCCGTCAATGGCCATTGTACTGTCTCAGTTATTTCATTATAGCCTGCATCCTTCGATAAAAAACTTGTATTACAAAGGAAAAGGCTACGAATTGTTGAGTTTGTATTTCAATAGAACCGAAGATCCCAATGCAGAACAATGTCCGTTTTTAATAGATGAAGACAATGTAATGAAGATTAGAAAAGCCAAAGAAATTATTATTGCTAATATGGCTGAACCACCAGGTTTACAAGAACTAGCCGATGAAATAGGTTTGAATTTAAAGAAACTGAAAATGGGTTTCAAACAAATTTATGGCGATACTGTTTATGGGTTTCTGTTTGATTACAAAATGGATTTTGCTCGAAAGTTACTCGACAGTGGCTCTTATAATGTAAATGAGGTAGGACTAAAAATAGGATACAGCACCGGAAGTCATTTCATCGCTGCCTTCAAAAAGAAATTTGCCACAACGCCAAAGAAATACTTAATGTCCATTAATCCGAATACGTAATTCGTCATCGGTTTTATATATTAAACAATAAATAAAAAATAGTTAATCGTAATTTACAGCAAACCAACTTTAATTACTTTTGCCACAAGATTACACATTCTTCGTACTAAAGGGTTTTACCTATACAGCTGAAGCAATGATAATAATAAAAAGAAATAATTTATGAAAGGTGTATTATTAGTCAACTTAGGTTCTCCTGAAAGTCCAACTGCAAAAGATGTAAAACCATATTTGGATGAGTTTTTAATGGACAAATACGTAATTGATGTTCCGTTTTTATTAAGAGCGTTATTAGTTCGCGGAATCATTTTGCAAACACGACCTAAAAAATCGGCGGCAGCCTATGCTAAAATATGGTGGGACGAAGGCTCTCCGCTTGTCGTTATATCAAAAAGAATGCACGCTAAAGTAAAGCAATTAGTGAATGTTCCCGTTTCCCTTGCCATGCGTTATGGAAACCCTTCTCTTTTGTCAGGCTTGCAAGAATTACATGATCAAGGGGTGAATGAGGTGCTGCTTTTTCCTTTGTATCCGCAACATGCGATGGCGTCTACGACTACAATATTAGAACTAGCCGAAGAACACCGTAAAAAGTATTTCCCGGAAATGAAATTTACGATAGTACCTGCTTTTTACAACAAACCAGATTATTTACAAAACCTTGCCGATTCTATAAAAGGACACTTGAAAGGGTATGACTACGATCATCTATTGTTTTCTTACCATGGAATTCCGGAGCGTCACATTCGCAAAACGGATATTACTAAATCACATTGTAAAATTGACGGCTCTTGTTGCAATACGCCTTCACCGGCACATGAATTTTGTTACCGTCACCAATGTTATGAAACCACAAAACAGGTCGTGAAATTATTAGGTATTCCAGAAGGAAAATACAGCCAAACGTTTCAATCGCGTTTAGCGGGTGACAAATGGCTTACGCCTTACACGGATGTCGAAGTGAATAAAATGCCTGAAAAAGGAATCAAAAAATTAGCGGTGGTAACCCCAGCTTTTGTCTCTGATTGTTTAGAAACATTAGAAGAAATCGCGATGGAAGCCAATCACGAATTCAAAGCACATGGAGGCGAAGAATTCTTGGCAATTCCTTGCTTGAACGATAGCGATGCCTGGTGCAATACCGTAAGCAATTGGATCACGGAATGGGTAGCTGTTGAAAAAACAATTGCATAAATGGCAATTTCAGCCGAAGAACTAGGAACCGAAGACATAAAAAAACTCTTGATGAAGCAGGCTTTGCCTGCTTCTATTGGGATTTTGTTCATGTCCGTCAATATCCTTATTGATACCATATTTGTCGGACAGTGGATTGGTTCGCTTGCTATTGCGGCCGTAACAGTGGTCTTGCCTATAACTTTCCTGATTTCATCATTAGGTATGGCTATTGGCGTAGGTGGTGGTTCTGTTCTTTCTAGAGCTTTGGGTGCGAAAGACCGTGAAAAAGCGAAAACTACTTTTGCCAATCAAATTATGATGACCTTTATTTTGGCGTCACTTTTTGTAATACTTGGTATCTTTTTCAGTTCTGAAATGCTACTGCTTTTTGGTGCCAAAGGAGCAATCATAGCTCCGGCAGCTGAATTTTTTTCCCCAATTATTGTTTCTGTGCCTTTCCTTGCCCTTTGCATGATGGGAAACAACATAATCAGAGCCGAAGGCAAAGCTAAATTTGCTATGGTCGCCATGATTATTCCTGCTTTTGTCAATATCATTTTAGATATTATTTTTATAAAAGTGATGGGATTAGGCATGTTTGGAGCAGCGTTAGCAACATCCATTTCCTATTTTATGTGCTTCCTTTTTGTTCTTTGGTTCTTTGTTTATAAAAGTGAATTAAAACTAAAAGCACGACATTTTAAGTTACACTTACCCATCATAAAAGAAATTACAGAACTAAGTTTTGTTACTTTTTCAAGACAAGGAGTAATAGGTGTTTTGGCCATTATTCTCAACCATACTTTATACTCGTATGGCGGCGAACATTCGATTGCCGTTTACGGAATAATAAGTAGAATGTTGATGTTTGCCCTGTTCCCTATTCTTGGAATTACACAAGGATTTATCCCGATTGCCGGTTATAATTATGGAGCCCAAAATTATGAAAGAGTTAAAGAAAGCATTCAAATATCCATCAAATATGCTGCACTATTAGCATCGTTGATATTTGTTGTTATTCTCTATTATGCCACGCCAATAGTAACCATTTTTACCACCGACCCAAAGGTTATTGCCGAAACACCGAATGCCTTACGATGGGTATTTGCCGCTTCTCCTATTATAGCCATCCAGTTAATTGGCGCAGCCTATTTTCAAGCCGCGGGAAAAGCTAAAAAAGCATTAATGCTGACGCTGAGTAAACAAGGATTTTTCTTAATTCCGTTAGTACTGATACTACCGAATTTTTTCGGTATTTTTGGAGTGTGGGTTGCCTTCCCTATTGCCGATGTGTTGTCAACAATACTAACCGGCTATTTTCTAAAGAAAGAAATGAATACAAAATTGATTAAAACTACTGATGGAATATTATAACTACCTCAAATCCTTACACCTCATATTTGTAATTACCTGGTTTGCAGGTTTGTTTTATATTGTTCGGTTGTTTGTTTACCAAATTGAAGCAAATGACAAACCATCTCCTGAAAAAGAAATTTTGCAAGCACAATACAAAATAATGACCTACCGATTGTGGTATATTATCACCTGGCCTTCGGCGGTTCTGGCTAGTATTTTTGCGTTTTGGATGCTGTTTTTCACTGACTTAGGAAAGTCTTGGTTGCAAATGCCATGGATGCATGTAAAACTTGGCTTTGTATTTGTGTTGTATTTATACCATGGCAAATGCCACCAAATATTCAAGCAATTGCAAAACAACCAAGTTAAATACACAACTAACTTTATGCGTTTATGGAATGAAGGCGCCACCATCATTCTTTTTGCAGTTGTTTTTTTAGTGATTCTAAAAAATGCCGTCAATTGGATTTACGGAGTCGGTGGCATTTTTCTATTTTCAATTACAATTATGTTGGGCTTTAAATTTTACAAGAGAATACGAGAAAAGAACAGTGAACAGTGATGAGTCTTTTAGTGTTCAGTTTCTCCTAATACTGACATGTAAAAAGATGAAATACTAAAAAGAGAACAATGCTAAAAGGTTTCAAATTATCGATGTTGTCGCTACGAATTCGGATTTTTCTTTCGATGATCGTACTGATAATCGTAGCCTCTATTTTGTTAGCTTCTATCTCGATTATCCAATTTAAAAACGAAGCCAAAGAATACCATCAGGAACGACTGGAAAGAAAAGAAAATGCGGTTAGAGAACATATTAATTACGTTCTTTCGACAACAACCTATCCTTTAACTACTGAAAACCTCGATCTGATTTTCAAGGATAAGATTCACGAACTGGCGCACATTCATAATATTGAAATAAATATTTATAGTCTTGAAGGCAAGCTTTTAAAATCATCCAAAGAATCTTTTTCCGTTGATAAGGTTTCTCCGCCCATCCCAAAATACATATTAAAACTGGTTCGTTCTTCGATTGAAAAACGATACGTAGATATTAAAACCGTTAATGGTGTTAAAAACAGGTCTTCTTTTACCCAAATAAAAGACGATAAATTCAAGCCCTTGGGTGTTTTGAACTTACCTTATCTAGAGGATGATGGCTTTTATGAAAAGGAGCTGAACAGTTTTTTAATCCGTTTAGGACAAGTCTATACCTTTATGTTAATTGTGGCCTTTGGACTGGCTTATTTTCTTTCGACGTACATCACAAAATCCTTGAAAACAATTTCAGACCGTATAAACGAAACTAGTTTGAGCCAAAAGAATAAAAAAATAGTATTAGAAGCAAGCAGTAAAGAAATCAACCTATTGATTAAATCTTATAATCGAATGGTGGAAGAACTCGAGATAAGCGCCGTCAAATTAGCGCAAAGCGAAAGAGAAGAAGCTTGGCGCGAAATGGCGAAACAGGTAGCGCATGAGATCAAAAATCCACTGACGCCAATGCGTTTAACGGTACAAAGCTTCGAAAGAAAATTCAATCCAGAAGATCCTGACATCATACAAAAAATGAAAGATTACTCGGAGACCTTAATTCAGCAAATTGACACCATGAACGCCGTTGCATCTGCTTTTTCTAATTTTGCTTCTATGCCTGCTCAACAAAACGAAACGCTGAATGTAGTAGAAGTAGTCGAACTAGCATTAGACATTTTTAATGAAGAACACATTGTATTTGAAAGTGAATTCCCTGAAATTATTTCTAAAATAGACCGAACGCAATTGATTCGAATTCTCACTAATTTGGTCAAAAATGCCATCCAATCGATACCCGAACTACAGGAAAACAAAAGGGTTTTTGTAGCCGTAAAAAAAGAGCTCAACAGTGTATTAATCATTGTTGAAGACAATGGAATTGGGATTAAGCCTGAAGATATTAGTCGTATTTTCGAACCTAAATTCACCACTAAAAACAGCGGAATGGGATTAGGCCTAGGTATTATAAAAAACATCATTGAAAATTATAAAGGAACAATTACCTTTGATACAGAATATGGAAAAGGAACACGGTTTACGGTGTCACTTCCTATAATTAACTCTTAAATTACTAAAATGAGCTACAACAACATTCTAGTTGCAAAAGAAAACAGCATTGCAACAATAACTATAAACCGTCCTACAAAACTAAATGCCCTAAATACAGTAACAATTCAAGAACTGCATCACGCATTTGAGGAGTTAGAAAAAAATTACGAAACTCGAGTGGTTATTTTAACTGGAAGCGGAGAAAAAGCATTCGTCGCAGGAGCTGACATTGCTGAATTTGCCGATTTTTCAGTTGAAGAAGGTGTTCAATTAGCTGCTCAAGGCCAAGACATCTTATTCAATTTTGTGGAAAATCTAAAAATCCCAGTTATTGCAGCCGTTAACGGATTTGCACTTGGCGGCGGATTAGAATTAGCTATGGCCTGTCACTTTAGAATCGCCTCAGACAATGCCAGAATGGGCTTACCAGAAGTATCGCTGGGAGTTATTCCCGGTTATGGTGGAACGCAACGTTTACCACAATTAATAGGTAAAGGACGCGCCATGGAAATGATTATGACTGCCGGAATGGTAACGGCTGATGATGCCTACAGAACTGGTTTAGTAAACCATGTGGTACCGCAAGCAGAACTTTTAGAATTCTGTAATGGAATAGCACAAAGAATCATGAAGAACTCTCCCTTAGCAATCAGCAAAGCCATCAAGTCTATTAATGCTAATTATAAAGACGGTGAAAATGGTTTTGAAACCGAAATAAAATCTTTCGGGAAATGTTTTGGAACAGAGGATTTTAAAGAAGGAACAACTGCTTTCTTAGAAAAAAGAAAAGCCGTGTTTACAGGGGAATAAATAAACATTGCATTACAACAAAATAGTTTTTAACAGCAGATTCACAGATCATATGATTCGTGAATCTGCTGTTTTGTATACAGAAAACAAACTTTTCTACTATTTAGTGGTACAAAACCTAATTTTACAAAATCTATTCGAGATTCATTCCATATCTATAAATAACCTCCTGTTCTTTCAATCAGTATTCATTCAATTTTTGGAAAAAACTAAAGAAGGTATTTAAAACGGCACTTATACCAAACTAACTTTGGCGAAGACCATCAGCAAAACGGAACTGAAAAACATCTATTTACGTCCTGTTTTACTGGAAAATGATGTTTTTTAGACTTTCACTTAGAGCTAAGTACAAACCTTAGGAAATAGAAAGTTTTCATACACTTGACGAAACCTTTACAGGTATTTGCGACTTAAATAAAAAATCCGTTTTTGACTGATCTTTTATTCACGACGTAAAAAAACATTACCTTCAAACTGAAGAAAAAGACCGTGATAATCGCGTAGAGAATTATTTAATTATATAAAAGTAAATTTAAAACAATCACAACGTGCTGTTTTTCCATAAATTTTTGATCTCTTGGATTCACCAAAATTTGTCTCCACTTTTAGGCAACATGAAACAGTCATACCACAATATCTATCTTAAACTTTTGAAAAAGTTAGTTGAAAAAATGCTGCCAGTACAGGCATAGACTTAGTTAAATTTTCAATAGACCATTAAGCCAAAGCAATAAGACACTCATCTATACTTAAATAGAAACTCGTCGAAATTCCGTTGCTTAAAGGCAATCCTTGAAATAAGTTTGTAGAAGTTCTACTAAATTAGGACTTAAAGATTTAGTCAAAGAATAGGAGTGTTATAAAAGACAATGTAATAGGCACAGCTTTAGTACTTTTGAATAAATAATTAAAACTTTTGCAAAGCTTCAAAGTAATATTTCTTTTAGTAATTTTTGACTTTCTATTCTAAAAAAATGTCTAGTTTTATAGTAATGAAATTTGGCTGAAATCTAAATTAAATATAGAAACAATGTTTTACTTAATAAATTAATTATGGAAGAACCGAATTTTTCTTACCTCAACAGCTTTTCAGCGGGAGATAAAGTTTTTGAAGATAAGATACTTAAAGTTATAAAAACGGAGTTCCCTGCCGAAAGAGATACTTATTTAAATAACATTGCAATAACTAATTTCGACTTAGCTGCCAATAATGTGCATAAACTCAAACATAAAATTAGTATTTTAGGACTTGAAAAAAGTTATGAGTTAGCATGTAAGCATGAATTAAACTTAATTGAAGGAAATAATACGCTTCATGAAAATTTCAACGAGATATTAAATACGATGACTCGTTTTTTAAATGAGCTCTAAAAAATTAATTTTAAAATGGATTGCATAATTAATGATGATAAAACCACGACAAAGCGATAATAATATAACTATGTGAGTGAATAGAGTGCCTATGCCGATTGTTTATTCACTATAGTCTAATTACATTGCGCTTTTTCCTATTAGATCATTATCTAGAATGCTTTGAACTAGAAAATAAATTCATTTGATATTGAATAATTTCGCTGAATTTTCAAATGCTTTTCAAGCCGTAAAACAGTTAAACCACAATGAAGTCAATCTTATTTTTGTAGCTAGTAACGTGGCAAATTTTACTGTTTTTGCTTTCATTTAAATATTTAATAGTACTCTCAAAATTATTTTAATACCCCGCGATATAAATTTTGTTTGTGAAGCTTTTAGTATAATTGTAGTGTTGATTATTCATATTAACCTGTTAATTTCATAGCAGGTATTATTTATGTTTTTTACTATCTTTTTTAATGATAAACGCTAAAAAAAGTATTAATCATAAGTAAAAATACGCCTTATCGATTTTTTTTGCACTTCATCGATGTTTGCATTGTTTTTGTATTATATTTGATTACGAAATAAAATATTTTTTTATGTTCTGTTGATCTTATAAAACCAAATATTTGATTTTTTAGATCGAAATTTAATCCTGATTAAGTTCCGATTTTAGAAGTTAAATAACCTATAAAAATCTAAATAGTATGAAAATTGTAATTGTTGGAAGTGGATACGTTGGGCTTGTAACTGGCGCATGTTTTTCGGAAGTTGGTATTGATGTTACGTGTGTTGATATAGACCGTAATAAGATAGATAACCTTAATAAGGGTATTATACCTATTTATGAACCAGGCTTAGAAGATATGATTACCCGAAATATGAAAAAGGGGCGATTAAGTTTTACAACTAACATTGCAGAGGCCTTAAAAGATTCTGAAGTTTTATTTATTTCTGTCGGAACACCACCAGATGAAGATGGCAGTGCAGACTTAAAATACGTTCTTGCTGTTGCTAGAGATTGTGGAAAGCATATGAATGATTACTTACTAGTGGTTACAAAAAGTACGGTTCCCGTAGGTACTTCTATAAAAGTAAAACAGGCATTACAAGAAGAACTAGATAAAAGGAATATTGATATAGAATTTGATGTAGCATCAAATCCCGAGTTTTTAAAAGAAGGTGCTGCTATTGACGACTTTTTAAAACCGGATAGAATTGTAGTTGGAATAGAAAGCGAAAGAGCAGAAGACTTAATGAAAAGTTTATATAAACCATTTACCCTTAATGGTCACCCCGTAATTTTTATGGATATTATTTCGGCCGAAATGACTAAATATGCCGCAAATTCAATGCTAGCTACAAAAATTAGTTTTATTAACGATATAGCAAATCTTTGCGAAATTGTTGGAGCCGATATAAATAAAGTAAGAAAAGGTATTGGGTCAGATTCTCGTATAGGGCATAAATTTTTATATGCAGGCATTGGGTATGGAGGTTCTTGTTTCCCAAAAGATGTTCAGGCATTAATAAAAACAGCAAGTGAATTCAATTATGAATTGCGTGTGCTTAAAGCTGTTGAAGCGGTTAACAAAGACCAAAAACTGATACTCTTCAATAAAATCACGAATTACTTTAAAGGAGCTATTAAAGGCAAAACCATCGCATTATGGGGACTTTCCTTTAAACCACAAACAGATGATATGCGTGAAGCCCCTTCATTAGATGTAGTGAAAAATCTTTTAGAAGCTGGCGCTATAGTAAAAGCGTATGACCCAATTGCTATTAATGAAGCTAAGCATCACTTTGGAGATACTATTCTATATTATGAAGATCAGTATGAAACCTTAATTGATGCAGATTGTCTAGCCATACTTACAGAATGGCCAGAATTTAAGATTCCTAATTTTAAAATTGTACGCAAATTACTTAATACACCAGCAATTTTTGATGGACGTAATATTTATGATAGAGAAGAAATGAAAGAAAATGGCTTTGATTATTTCTGTATTGGTATTGACACATCAAAAAATAGTGTAAAATCCTAAATTATGTCACGAAAAAAAATACTTGTAACCGGTGGTGCTGGTTTTGTTGGTTCTCATTTATGTGAGCGTTTATTAAATGAGGGGAACGAAGTTTATTGTTTAGATAATTTTTTTACTGGACAAAAACAAAACGTAGTACACTTATTAGATAATCCTTATTTTGAATTAATCCGTCATGATGTCACTGCACCTTTCTTTATAGAAACTGATGAAATTTACAATTTAGCATGTCCTGCTTCTCCCATACATTATCAGTATAACGCCATTAAAACAATGAAAACTTCTGTGATGGGAGCTATTAATATGTTGGGACTTGCGAAACGCGTAAATGCAAAAATATTACAAGCATCTACTAGCGAAGTTTATGGAGATCCACTTGTTCATCCGCAACCAGAATCCTATTGGGGTCATGTTAATCCAATAGGAGAAAGAGCCTGTTATGATGAAGGAAAACGTTCAGCAGAAACCTTGTTCATAAACTATCACAAGCAAAACAATGTAAAAATTAAAATCATTAGAATATTCAATACATACGGACCTAAAATGCATCCAAACGATGGGCGTGTAGTTTCGAATTTTATTGTTCAAGCTTTACAAAATCAAGATATAACTGTTTACGGACAAGGAAATCAAACACGAAGCTTTCAATATGTTGACGACTTAGTTGAGGGTATGATAAGGCTAATGAATTCAAAAGATAGTTTTACAGGGCCTGTAAATGTTGGAAACCCAAATGAATTTACAATTCTTGAGTTAGCTCAAAAAGTAATAGAACTAACCGGTTCCAAATCAAGGATTATTTATCAACCATTACCGTCAGATGATCCTATGCAAAGGCAACCAGATATTTCTCTAGCTAAAAAAGAATTAGACTGGTCACCAAAGGTAAATCTTGATGAAGGTTTAATAAAAACGATAGATTTCTTTAAATCAATTATTTGAGTTAAAGAAAATAAATAATAATAATTTTTAAAATACTTAAAAGTAAAAATTATGAAGAAAAAAATATTAGTTTTAGATGATGAAGTAAGTATCTGTCTTTTGCTAGAGAACTTCCTTTCCAAGAATTATGAGGTAGTTTCACTTAATAACGGGTTAGATGCTCTTCTATGGCTTGATAATAATATCCCTGATTTAATAATTAGCGATATTCAAATGGAAACGATGGATGGCTACGAATTTTTAACAAACCTTCGCCAACGTGGATTTACAAAGCATACTCCTTGCATCATGCTCTCAGGGAAATCAGAAAGTAAAGAACGAATAAAATGTTATAAACTAGGTGCGCAAGATTATCTTACCAAGCCTTTTAATCCAGAAGAATTAGAAGAATTAGTTAAAAAAAATCTATTCCCAATTCACTATGCCATTGAGTGGTAAAGGATTTATCAACTAAAATTAAAACCTAATTTAAAGACCTTATGAACATGAACAAAAATCTTAATATTTTATACATTGGAAACGTTCCTGAATATTTTGATGTCATGGAGCAAAAAAATAAATGGTCGATAATTACTTTAGAGAATAGTGTTAAAGTCACTAATTACCTAAGCACTCACGAACATCCTAATGCGATTGTTTGTGATTATAACTTACCCGGAAATAATGGTATATTTCTTTTTGATTGGATTAGAGAAAATAAAGAATTTGATAGCATCCCTTTTATCCTTTTATCCAAGGAATTTAATGTTGATATTTATAAGTTAGCATTTAAAAAACAAATTGATGATTTTTATATAACTTCAGTAACTCCACCACAAGATATCTTAAGCCGGATAGAATTTCTTTGTACCAATAAAAAACCTTCAAAAATTCAAATATCACAAAAAACAACTGAAGAAGTTTACAGAATGCCACGATCAAAACGTATTTTTGATATTTTTGTTGCGTCTTCTGTACTTTTATTTGCATCACCCTTCCTGCTACTTATTGTACTTGCAATAAGGTTAGAATCAAAAGGAAAAGTGTATTACATATCAAAAAGGGTAGGACGTAAAACATTTGACTTTTATAAGCTAAGATCAATGCGCACTGGCTCAGACGAACTTTTAAAAAAATTAGCTCAAGAAAAAAATCAATATAAAAAAGAAACAACAATTTCAACAGATAATCCATTAGAAACACCTTGCCCAAAATGTAGTGCGTTGCCCGAAGGTGAATCATGTTCCCCTTTGATGTATATTGATACTCATGCCATCTGTGATTATTGGTTTAATGTTCAAAAGCAAGAAGCAGCAAAAAACAATTCAACTTTTGTTAAAATTATTGATGATCCTCGCGTTACAAAAGTGGGTAAATTTATTAGAAATACTAGTATAGATGAATTACCTCAGTTAATCAATGTATTAAAAGGAGATATGTCTATTGTGGGTAACAGGCCACTACCCGTATATGAAGCAGAGTTAATAACTGCAGATGATATATCAAAAAGATTTTTAGCTCCTCCTGGAATTACAGGCTTATGGCAGGTCGAGTTAAGAGGAAAAGGCGGGAAAATGTCTGAAGAAGAAAGAATCCGCCTAGATAATGAATATGCTGATCATTTTAAAGGAGATAATTATTCGTTTTGGTATGATATTAAACTCATTTTAAGAACCATTCCAGCATTACTTCAAAAAGAATCAGTTTAAAAAACATGGTTTACTCCTAAAAAATAACATGAAAAACACATTAAAAATAATCTTAATTTTAACGGTAACGGTATTTTCGTTTGATGTTGCGCAGGCACAATCGACTGATTTTGAAAATAAAGACGAAATTTCTCTGCCTTCTCTCCAGATTGTTATTGACTCTGTTCTAAATCGTAATGCTATGCTAAAGTTTAGAAAGCAGCATATTGGGGTCAAAGAATCAACTTTAGCATCAGAGCGTATTTATTGGACTAGAAATTTTGGCGTTCAAGCTGATACGAAATACGGGAATCTGAATAATTTTTCAACAAATGCCGATGCCCAAGGTAACACCTCTGTTTTAACAACCTCATCGCAGTTTAATTATAGTGTAGGCCTTTATGCTAAAATCCCCATTTTTGATTTTTTAAATCGAAAGCACCAAGTAGGCCTAGCCAGATTAGAGCTTGATGAGGCGAAGAGTATGGCGCAGTTTCAAGAGGATGAAATCAGACAAACCGTAATTAAAATGTACCAAGATTTAATCTTAAAACAAAAAATACTTAAAATAAAATCTAAGACTTTAGGAGACGGTAAAGTGAATATGCAAATGGTCGAAAAGGAATTTCGCAATGGCATAGTCCCTGTTGCAGAGTATGTAAGAATAACAAGTATTGCCTCTACTGTGGAGGTAGATTATGAATTTGCCAAATCTGAATTTACAACAGCGAAAAAACTTTTAGAAGACATGGCCGGGTTTACATTTTACAAATAAACTCAAAGTAAAACTATGAAAATAATTGATTTTATTAGATTAATATTAAAACATTTAGCGCTATTAATTATAGTGCCTCTTTTCCTTGCCCTATTGGTTTTAGTTCTTACTAGTAAACCAAGTTTTGAATATTCATCACAAACAGTATTGTACACCGGACTAGCAACTGGCTCTTCTGTTGAAATGGATAAAACATTCAATTATTTTGCAACTAATATTGCTTTTGATAATTTAATCAACATCATTAACTCCAGAGAAACTCAAGAAGAAGTGGCTGTGAGACTGCTTACTACGCATCTGATGTTATCTAAAGCTGACCCGAAGTACATTTCAAAAAAATTATTTGACGAACTCCAATTAAAAATTCCTAAAGAAATTTATAAGTACGTTGAAAAAGGTTCAAACAACAAAATACAAAACACCGATAGTCTGGGTTATAGCAATTCACTTCCTCCTGGAATAAACAGATACAACTATGAAAAAACGGTACAGCGCTTATTGACCTTAATGCGAAGCAGTAACGATAACTATATCTATGAGTTACTAAATTATGATGATGACAAGCATTATTCATTAAAAGCATTATCAAGTATACAAGCTTCACGTATTAATAGTAGCGACTTAATAAAAATGAGTTACACCGTTAATGATCCTGGTATTTGTCAACAAACACTCGCTATTTACAATGAAGTGTGCATCAAAAATTACAAAAACATAAAAGAAAATAGATCTGACGCCGTTGTTAAATATTTTGAAGAACAATTAGGTTTAGCCAATAATAATTTAAAAATGGCTGAGGACAAACTTCTTGAGTTCAATAAGTCTTATAATATCATCAACTACTACGAACAAAGTAAAGCTGTCGCAGTCGTAAAAGAGGACATGGAGGTTGATTATAATAATAAAAAAGCACAACTGGCAGGAACAGAGGCGTCCACTAAAAGACTTGCGGAAAAGCTAAATATACAAGAATACATACAAAATGAGAACAACAAAGTTCTTGAAAAAAAGAAGTTACTCGGGGATATTAACTATCAGATAGCATTTAATGAAGCTAATTTAGAACCTAATAAAAATGAAAATCTTCTGTCAAAGCTAAATGAATTAAAAAAGCAAAGAGAATCTTTAACAAATGATATTAAAAAAGCTGTTGATGACATTTACCGCTATCAAAATTCAACTGATGGCGTCCCTATAAGTAAGGTACTTCCAGACTGGATAAATAGTGTAGTCGAGGCTGAGAACCTTAAGGCCAAGATCAATGTTATGGATCAACAAAACAAAAAATTTGGAGAGCAATATGCTACTTATGCACCAGCTGGTGCCAATATAAAAAGAATAGAACGTGAAATTTCAGTTTCAGAACAGGGATACTTAGAATTACTTCATGGACTAAACTTAGCAAAACTAAAATTGCAAGACAATGAAATGTCTTCCAACTTAAAAGCGATTGACCCCCCGTTTTATCCCTTATCGCCCAACCCAACAAAAAGAGCAATACTAATTATTGCAGCAGCTTTTGTAGGTGGTATTTTAACCTTAGCAATTATTTTAGTGATGGAGTATTTTGATGATACTTTAAAAAACTCTAGTAGAGCAAGCAAAAAATTAGGACTACCATCGTTAGGGATGATGCCTAAGATGATCTTAGACGCTGGCAGTATCAATTTACCCTTCATTCAGCAAAGACTAATAGAGATAATTACTCAAAATATATTACAATATTTTGGATCAAATCCTTCTGAAAGACCAGTAAAAACCATAGTTGTATTTAGTACACAAAAAATGGAAGGTAAAACCGTTTTAGCTGGAAATATTGCCAAAACGTTGAAGCAAGAAGGTAAAAAGGTACTGATGCTAAATTATGATAGCAAGCAGGAGCCTATTGTACAGCAAAGGAAATTTCCCATCATTAATAAACTTTTGGGTTACCAAGATCCTAGAATAGACCTTGACAATCCTTTTCTAGCTGACGTTGCTACTTACTTAGACAAAACAGAGTACTATTCGTATAAAATTGACCATTTATTTTATGAAGCAAAAAGTTATTTGGACATACTTGAACAAAATAATATTTCTCTAAATTACAATCCAGATTTTGTAATTATCGAGCTACCAGCGTTAATATATAATAATTATCCGGCAGATTTAATGATTCATGCAGATTTAGGTATTCTGGTTTGCCGTTCTAATAGAATATGGACTGATGCAGATCAATCAGCGATAAGTAATTTATTAGTAACCTCTGCCGCAAAAATTAAATTTTTAGTGAATGGCGTAAGTATAAATGAAACTGAATCTGTATTAGGAGATCTTCCAAAAAAGAGAAGCAAGTTTAGAAAGAAAATAAAAGCTATGTTTAAGTTCCAATTTTTCTCTAAAAACCAGATTTAAATGAGTGCAGATGAAAATACTTAAAAAAATAGTGCGCGAGGATAACTTCCTCTCATTAACTGGAAATGTTGTGATTGCAATTTTAGGAATTGGAGGCTTTGCTCTGCTTGCCAGAAGTCTAGCATTAGAGGTGTTTGGTGAATGGGTGCTGTTTATTGCGGCAGGATCATTTATTGAAATGTTTAGGTTTGGCATTACTAATACTGGTTTGATAAGGTATCTTTCTGGAGCTGATGGTTTTTATCGAATAAAACTGATCGGTTCTAACGCATTAATAAGTTTAGGGGCTACAATTATAGTTGCAGTGATCCTGATTGCTTGTAAATTAGTATTCCCTGAGGCAATTAAAAATTCCGGATATAATATGTTTTTCACATGGTATCCCCTACTAGCATTTTTAAACCTTCCTTGGAATAGTGCTTTGGTGGTACTACAGGCCGATAGAAAGTATATCCAAATTTTAGTTCTTAAAGCAATTAATAGTGGTTTCTTTTTTTTAGTAATCTTACTGCACTTTCTAGTAGTCACTTTAAACCTAAATCAATTGGTTATAGCATTGATTATCGTTAATGGGGCTACATCAATTATTAGTCTCATTTTAGGTTGGGATGGAATTCTTCACATTAAGAAAGCTAGTGTGGAAACTAATAAAATTCTATTGCATTTTGGTAAATACACCACGTTTACATTGATAGGGACTAATCTATTACGAAGTGTGGATACTTTAATTATTAGTTTAAGTCCATTAGGAAGTGCGGCCGTTGCTCTTTACAGTATTCCATTAAAGCTGACAGAATTACAGCAAATTCCTTTGAGGAGCTTTGTCGCAACAGCATTTCCTAAGATGTCTAAGGCTAGTCTACAAGATCAAATTGATGAAGTAAAAAGTTTGTTTTATACGTATTCAGGTGCCTTAACGTATCTATTTGTGGGTATAAGTTTAGTCACATTTGTATTTGCAGAATTCTTTGTTATTGCAATAAGTGGACATAAATATTTAGTAACAGATCCTATTACTGGATTTAATGTCGTTGCTATTGTTCGAGTATTTTCCGTCTATGGGTTATTACTTCCTATTGATAGGATGACGGGCGTTGGCTTAGATAGCATTAATAAACCTAAGATTAATGCCATTAAAGTATTTGTTATGCTACTAGCTAATGTGATTGGAGATTTAATAGCTATTTTAATATTTAAATCCCTAATTCTCGTTGCAATAGGCTCTATCTTTTTTACCATTATCGGTGTTTGGATGGGAATGTACTTTTTAGACAAGGAGCTATCGTTATCATTTAGAGAGATCTTTAGCAAAGGTTTACTATTTTATATCTCGCTTTTTAATAAGGCAACCCATAATCGTTATGAAAGCTTTGTGAAAATTGAAAATAACATTAGGTAATGAGTGAACATAATAACATCAATCCCTTTGAAAATTATTCAGGCTCAATGAATATATCCAAACCTGGATATTTATTATTGCTTTTTGCTGTACTTTCCATTTTCGCTCTCCTTGTGGTTAAATTAGGAATAATAGGTATTGGAATAGTATTAGCGCTAATGTTTGGATCCGTATTTTTATATTATTTATTCTGTTACCCAATAATTGGTTTTTATACCGCAATCGCTTTAAATTTTCTATTACTTGGCATCGGAAGATATATAAAAGGATTGCCTTTAGGTTTCGGAATAGATGGGATACTCATTTTGACCTATATAGCCTTATTCATGAATAAGTTTAAGGAAAAAATAAATTGGACTCCGGCAAAAAAAGACATTACATTCTTGTGTATTATATGGTTTGGCTATTCCCTTTTTGAAATCATTAATCCAGAGGCTCGAAGTATACAGGCCTGGATTTCAGGACGTGGCATAGGCTTTTATCCACTACTTTTTGTTCCACTAACACTACTGTTTATTGATACTAACAAAAAATTAGAACTGTTTTTATATGTCTGGGGCTTTTTTTCACTACTAGCCACATTAAAGGGGATTATGCAAATGACTTTGGGTGTAGACTTTGCAGAGCAAGAATGGTTAAATGAAGGAAGTTATAAAACACATATTCTATTTGGAAAACTAAGAGTCTTTTCTTTCTACAGTGATGCAGGACAATTTGGAGCAAATCAAGGATATACAGGCGTTGTATTTTTGATCTACTCTATGTCTCAAAATAAATTAATGTCTAAATTATTTTTCATATTGGTTGGGCTTTTAGGAATTTACGGAATGATTATTTCAGGTACGCGAGGTGCTTTAAGTGTCCCTATAGCAGGATTTATGACCTATTTTGTGTTAAGTAAAAATATAAAGGTCCTTAGTGCAGGTATTGGATTTTTGGTGCTTATTTTTATTTTCTTTGCGTACACATCAATTGGACAAGGAAATGCTCAAATTCGAAGAATGCGAACCGCGTTTGACCCTAATGATGCCTCTTTACAGGTCAGACTTGATAATCAAAAAATACTTAAAAACTATTTAGCCTCAAGGCCTTTTGGAGGAGGAATTGGTCATGGCGGTACAAAAGCACAAAAATACTTACCTAATGCTTTCCTTTCTAACGTAGCAACAGATAGCTGGTATGTTTTAATTTGGGTAGAACAAGGTATTGTTGGATTATTACTCCATTTGAGTATCCTTTTTTATGTCATGGCAAAAGCAAGTCTCATCGTTATGTTTAAGATTAAAGACCCAATTTTAAAATATAAAATATCTGCACTAATAGCAGGAATGGCAGGTATTATGGTAGCATCTTATGGAAATGCAGTTTTAGGACAAATGCCAACTGCTCTATTAATTTATGCCACTATGGCCATAATTTTAAATACCGATGTATTTGAAAAGGAGAATGAAGTAAATCAGCGCGAACTAAATAAATCATAACTTTTAGTAAATATCCACAATAATGTAGAAGCTACTAAACCTGACTATGAACTCTTAAACCCAACACTATGAATTATAGAAATATAAAAAATTTAAATGATATAATACTTCAAAAATTAAGTATAATTCCTCGCGATTTTGATTTAATTGTTGGGGTTCCACGAAGTGGTATGCTTCCGGCAAATTTACTATCATTATATCTTAATAGACCTTATACCGATATAGATTCGTTTTTAAATGGGCACATTTACAAAGCCGGAGCTAGAAGTCAGTTTTTTGATTCTGGTGAACATAAAAAAGTTTTAGTAGTAGATGACAGCATAGCATCTGGTTCTGCAATGATAGAATGTAAAGAAACGCTAAAGCATCTTGAAGATAAATTTGATATAAAATATTGTGCCATATATGTGATTCCTGGTAAAGAAAAAATGGTAGACTATTACTTTGAAACCGTGCCATTACCAAGGTATTTTCAATGGAACATACTAAACCATACAACCCTTGAGAAAGCTTGTTTTGATATTGATGGCGTTTTATGTGCTGACCCATTACCGGAACAAAATGATGATGGAGAAAAATATATAGATTTTATTTTAAACGCACCACCATTATTCATTCCTGGGAGTAAAATAGGAACCATTGTAACGTCACGTTTAGAAAAGTATCGCAAAGAAACTGAAACTTGGTTAGATGCTAATAACATTAAATATAATGATTTAGTAATGCTTGATTTACCAAATATGGAAGCTAGACAACGTGCTAATAATCATGGCGATCATAAGGCTAAAGCGTATATGTCTAAACCCTATGTGTTGTTTATAGAAAGTGAATACAATCAAGCCGTTGAAATTAATAGAATATCAAAAAAGCCCGTTTTGTGTACCGCTAACTTTGAAATGATCTTTGAATCAGAGTCCTTTATGTACAATCTAAAAAGTGGAAAACACTTGCCATTTTTAAGAAAATATGCTCTAAAAGTAAGAGATAAAATAAGAAAATTGAAATAGGATTTGTATCAATCTTAAGTCCTAACCATGTTAATAATAAATATTTATTATGCCACTATTTAATATCATACAAATTGTTTTACTATTCCTTCTGGGTTTAGCGACTTTATATATTTTAATATTTTCAATAGCAAGCTTATTTTACAAACAAAAAAAATATGCTGATAATGGGAATATAAAAAAAATAGCTGTCCTTATTCCAGGTTACAAAGAAGACGGGGTAATTCTTGAGGTGGCAAACTTAGCTTTACAGCAAGATTATCCTTCAAACCTATATGATGTTGTTATCATAGCAGATTCTTTCAAAAAAGAAACTTTAAACACCTTAAGCAGCTTACCAATACAATTAATTGAGGTGAGTTTTGATAAGAGTACAAAATCAAAAGCTTTAAACAAAGCCATGGCTACTCTTGAGAGAGATTATGATATTGCTGTAGTTTTGGATGCAGATAATGTGATGGCGACTGATTTTTTAAAGAAAATTAACGCTGCTTTCGAATATGATTTTATTGCGGTTCAAGGCCATAGAACTGCAAAAAACACCAATAACTCTTGGGCAGTACTCGATGCAATAAGCGAAGAAATAAATAATAATATTTTTAGAAAAGGACATCGAGTATTAGGGCTTTCATCAGCGATAATTGGTTCTGGAATGGCTTTTAAATATAATTATTTTAAATCACTAATGTCAACTGTAACTGCAGTTGGTGGTTTTGACAAAGAGATAGAATTAAAAATGCTAAAAGAAGGTCATAAGATCGTTTATCTAGATGACGCTATTGTATATGATGAAAAAATACAAAAAGCTGAGGTTTTTGGAAACCAACGTCGCAGATGGCTGTCTGCACAATTACATTATTTTAGGAAAGATATTTTAACTGCCTTTAAACACTTACTATTTAAAGGAAACTTAGATTATTTTGACAAAGCTATTCAGTTTATTCAACCGCCTAGAGTATTATTATTAGGTGCTGTTATGCTTTGTAGCGTTGTTTTTATTTCAACCAATTACTTTTTAGATAACCAAGTGTCGTTAACTAATTATTGGATTGTATTAGCTGTAGCTTGTGTATTGTCTTTTGTTTTTTCGGTACCCACATCTTTTTACAACTTGAAAACATTGAAGGCTTTGATTCGCTTACCAAAAGGGATGTTAATGATGTTGTTGTCTCTACTAAAAATAAAGGGAGCTAATAAGACATTTATTCATACACAACACACATCAGGCACAAAAGAAACTGACTAAAAATATAGCAGAAGCTACTATTTTAAACGTATTATTATGAAATGAGTATGACTTTAAATTAGTCGCAATCACTGATGAAAATATGGGAATTCCATATTCCAATAAAAACAAATATTATCTACGTATGAAAATAGGTATTGAAGGACAGAGACTTTTTCGAAAAAAGAAACATGGTATGGATATGGTAGCTCTAGAATTGATAAGAAACCTCCAACTTATTGATACCGAAAATGAGTACTTCATATTTGTAAAACCAGATGAAGATAATACTGTTTTAAAGGAAACACCCAATTTTAAAATCATTCAACTCGATGGCGGTTCCTATCCAATGTGGGAACAAATAGAATTGCCTAAGGCTGCCAAAAAATATGGTTGTGAGATTTTGCATTGCACCAGTAATACGGCTCCCATTTTTAGTGACATTCCATTGGTTACCATTTTGCATGATATTATTTATATGGAGAGCAGTTATTATAAAATACTGACAGGAGGTGCAACTCCTTATCAAAAATTTGGCAACGCCTATCGAAAATTAATTGTCCCTTGGGTGGTCAAAAAAAGCGATAAAATAGTTACCGTTTCCCATTTTGAAAAAAATCGGATTGCTGAGTTTTTTGGAATGAGGGAGGACCAATGCCTTACAGCAATTTACAACGGTGTTAGCGCACATTTTAAGCCTATCACCAATAAAGAAGAACTGCAACGCGTAAAAGAAAAATACAATTTACCAGACAACTATTTCTTTTTTCTTGGCAATACAGACCCAAAAAAGAACACAAAAGGAACTCTAAAAGCCTTTTCAGATTTTTTAAAACAAACAGGTTCCAATCATAAACTAGTTATGCTAGATTATGATAAGACCGAACTCAATAAACTTTTAGTTGAAATTAATGACGCAGGCCTTATTAATAATATTGTTCTAACAGGCTACGTCATAAATACAGATCTACCAGCTATTTATTCGCAATGCGACGTGTTTTTATATCCATCGCTCAGAGAAAGTTTTGGTATTCCAATGCTCGAAGCTATGGCTTGCGGAGTACCGGTTATCACATCAAATACATCGTCTATGCCAGAGGTAGCTAAAGAAGCCGCTCATATTATTAACCCATATAATACTGATGAAATTACGCAAGGACTTATCAAAATTTTAAATGATGATGTTTATAGAAAATTACTTTGTGATAAAGGACTAGAACGCAGTATGAAATTTTCATGGAACAACATGGCAAAGGATTATCTCAAACTTTATGAATTAATTTTTGCAGAACATTCAAAAAAATAATTAACCATGATAGAAGGCAAAAACATAATTTGTATATCACAAACCACTTGGCATGGTGAGTACACAAAATCAACAGTGCAATTATTATCGTTATTAGCAGAGAAGAACAAAATCGTTTTTGTTGAATATCCTTTTACAGTCAAAGATGTTCTCATGTCTATTCTAGGAAAACAAAAAGCACAGGTATCGAGAATGCTGGGTTTAAAAAAAAGAATAATTGATGAAAAAACAGATAATGGTTCTGTTGTTAAACATTTAGTAATGCCACCAGTATTGCCTGTAGATTTTATTGGTAATGAATCGATATTTAAAAAGCTTTTTAGTATCAATACATTTATTTATAAAACTCAACTTCGCAAAGTTATTAAAAAATTAAAATTAGACAATCCTATTATTATTACCGCATACAACCCTATGTATGGCTTACCAATGATAGGACAGTTGAATGAATTACTGAATATCTATTATTGCTACGACGGTATGGATACGCAAAGACATAAATCAAGAATTTTTGATATTGAAAAGCAGTTTTGCGAGAAAGTTGATGGTATCATAACAACATCCGATTATTTAAACTCTGAAAAAAAGAAGCTAAATAAGCAGAGTTATGTGGTTAAAAACGGTGTAGATTTTGAGTTATTTATCGCTCACGCAAAAAAGCGAGTTTCAACTAATAGTGTAAAAAAAGTAGGCTATATAGGCACCTTAGATTTTAGGTTTGATATAGATATAATGGAATATACCATTAAAGAACTACCTCATGTACTATTTGAGTTTACAGGTTATTTATTAAACCACAATATAAAAGAGCGCTTATTGCAATATGAAAACGTTTCGTTTTTTAATTCGGTTAAACCCCATGAAGTTCCTAAACTATTATCAAAATATGATTTAGGCATTATTCCATATAAAATGGATGAGGTTAATAAAAATATATATCCACTTAAAATTAATGAATATTTAGCCGTGGGAGTTCCTGTGGTTATGACAGACTTTGCCAATTTAAACGATTTTAAAGATATGGTGAAATCGGCTGAAAATAAGGAGTTTTTTAAAACCCAAATTGAAAATGAATTAAAGAACGATAATAATGCATTAATTAATGAAAGGATTCAATTTGCTAAACTTAATTCATGGCAAGTAAGAGCTGAAGAATTTGGAAATATTCTTGAAAAATTTGTTATAGAAAAAGGCAATAATTAGACTAAAAAATAAAAAAAATGCTATGTTAACACTAAAAATCATATGCTGGGTATTACTATTTATCATTATTTACACGTACGTTGGTTATGGCATTTTACTATATACAATTATCAAAATTAGAAGGTTTTTGAAGATTGGAAATAAGGTTGAGATCGATCCATCTTATGAACCAGATGTAACGCTTTTTATTGCAGCATATAATGAAAAGGATTATGTAGCCGCAAAAATGAAAAACACCTTAGCACTGGAATACCCTAAAGAAAAACTAAATATTATTTGGGTTACAGATGGTTCTGATGATGGAACACCCGATTTATTAAAAGGGTATCGAAATACAACCGTATATCATTTAGAGGAAAGAAACGGCAAAATTGGAGCAATGAACAGAGGTATGGAATTTGTAAAAACACCAATTGTAATTTTTAGTGACGCCAATACCAATCTAGGCAAAGAATCTATTAGACGAATAGTTAATTTATTTAGTAGTACTAAAGTAGGCTGTGTCTCTGGCGAAAAGAGAATTGTTGATAAAGAAGCTGATGTTGCCTCTGGAGCAGGTGAAGGAATTTACTGGAAATATGAATCGGCGCTAAAAAAATGGGATGCGGAATTATATTCTGTTGTTGGGGCAGCAGGAGAATTATTTGCAATTAGGACAGTGCTTTACAAGCATGTAGAAAAAGACACTATATTAGATGACTTTATTATATCATTAAGAGTCGCTCAAGATGGTTACACTATACAATATGACCCCGAAGCTTATGCCATAGAAACCGCCTCTGCTAATGTTAAAGAAGAATTTAAACGCAAAATTAGGATTTCTGCGGGAGGAATTCAATCTATTGTAAGATTACGTTCGTTATTGAATATTTTTAAATACGGAACGCTTTCATTTCAGTACATTTCCCATCGGGTTTTACGCTGGAGTTTAACACCTTTGTGTCTCATTCTCCTAATTCCAATTTTAACAATATTAGCAGCTAAAGAAGGCTTTTTATCTTTTGGGTTTTATTCCGTATTATTTTGGCTGCAATTACTTTTTTACGCTTCAGCTTTATTAGGTTGGTTCTTAGAGAATAGAGAGACGAGGATAAAAATTCTGTTTGTACCGTACTACTTTTTCATAATGAATTTATCAGTGGTATTAGGATTTTTTAGATATATGAAAAAATCGCAATCCGTAAATTGGGAACGTGCTAAAAGAGCAAGTTAAACACTCTTTTTGAAGAGAAAAACCCTATATGACGTCATTATCAAACAGCATTCGTTGACTAAAATCATTTATGAAAAAAATAAAATTACTAATATACAGCTTAGGTATATTATTCTTAGTAGTTGTGACAACAAGATATTTTGTTAGAATCCCTTCTTATACAATTCAAACTAATGGGAAATTATACATCGTTAATAAAGCTAGTAGAGATATTGAGGTCTTTGATTTACTTCATGGTAAAGAAATAGCAGAATTTCCCATTGATATAGAATCCCATCAAGCAGCGACATTATCTGGGGCAAATAGAGTTGTGGTGGCAAATTACGGCACCAATCAAATTGTCCGCAAAAGTATAACCGTTATAAATACAAAAAATAATACAGTTGAAAAAACAATAGAACTTGCAAAAGAATATTCAGGTCTAGACGGCATTGTTGCATTTCCAGAATCTAATAAAATTGGTCTTATTAGCTACATAAGTAATGATTTACTAGTTGTAAATATTGAAACAAAACTTGTTGAAAAAAAAATACCAACTCAACAAAAGGGAAGCCATTTTTTTGTGCTTCATCCCTTTAAACCATTGGCTTATGTTACTAATAATCATTCAGGTTCCATTAGTATTATCGACCTAAATATTGACAAGGTTATTAAAATTATTCCTTGCGGATTAGGAACACAAGGCATTGATATAACGCCCGATGGTTCAGAAATATGGGTTACTAACGAAAATTCAATTGTTATTATCAGTACTACAAACAATCAGGTTATAAACACATTAAGATCAGGGAAAGATCCTTTGAAGCTTAAATTCTCTAACGACGGTAAATATTGCCTAGTTGCTAATGCTATGGATGGCACTATTTCTGTTTATAATCAAAAATCCAAAAAGAAAATCAAGACCATTAGTCTCCATGGTAAAAAAACATTGTTAGAAAGAATACTGTACCACACTCCTCGTCCAGTAAATATTTTAATGCATCCCAATGGATTATATGCTTTCGTTTCTAATTCCAATGCTAATAAAATTGAAGTAATTGATATGAAGACATTTACAATTGTAAGTACTATTGGAACTGGAAAGGTTCCTGATGGAATGGCATTTGTAGAATAGAATTTATCGGAGAATTATATACTTTCAGCTTTAAACAAGAAATTATTAGGCCTTTTAAAATTCTTGGTTACATGAATAAATTTAAGTCGATAATTTGGAAATGAGACAAGCGATAGCTGTTAGAAAAACAATTATTGAAAATGAACAATGGCAAAATCAATACGCTTAATTAAAAAGTACTTTCTCACTAGCTTATATAAATACCCCTAAAGCAAAAAACCATATAACTACAGAAAACAACTAATTACCGACAGTAAAATAGTACTGGTCTAATTCATTAACTAATCTTAGCCATAAATAGTTAATTTTAAAGTATTTAATAGTGATCGTAACCCGTAATTAACAAGTATGAAACCACACTTTTTTAATTTTATAAAGATTTTCTTGTTTTTACTTTTACTAAACTCTTGTAGTGCTCCAGAAGTTCAAAATGATCCTACAAGTCAAGGCAATACAACCACTACTATTACAAACAAAACCTTTGACTTTAGCACATACCGACAAGTTAAAATAACTATTAATGATGTTGAAAAATACACTAAATATGATGTCTATGCCTATTCCGAAGAACCCTATTTCGATGGAAATCAAACGTTCTTAAATCAATCAAATGAGATCGTTACAGAACCTGTTTACAGAAATGATATATTAAATAAGTTACTGTTTTCAGGTGTTCCTGTGAATGGCGTTTTGGTACAAACTATAAATGTGCCCAGATACTGCACTAAATTGTACATTCGAAGAAACAACAACCTCAACTTTTCATCCACAGTTATTCTTATTGTTAATGATGAAGCGCCATATACCTATACTAAAGCCGCTGCAACTAGAAAATCTACTGCTACAGTTTCAAAATCTACTACTACGACTCTCGTAAATGATTATTTGTATTGTGTAAATAGCTCAGCCGAACTATTTCAAGTTAACCCTTTAAACGGACAACTAACCTACTTGTCAGACATGCCTATGGGAAGCGTTACCTGTGCAATTGATCAATCCAACAAATGTGTATATTCTATAGGAAATAAGAGTCCGTACCCATTAATGAAATATTCTATTGCTAACAATTCATGGACAACGGTCAAAAATATAGGAATAAGTGGCCCACGATTAGACTTTAATACCACAGACGGACTACTTTGTTTTTCTAACCTAGATAAACTATATACGATTAATCCCACTACCGGAGCTCTTAGTGCGCCACGAACGATTACAGGACTTCATGATACTAGTGGAGGAGATCTAGCTTTCACGAAAGATGGAACTTTGTTTCTATGTACCTTTTCTGGATTATATAGATTACAATTAGATCAGGCAAACGTATATCAAAGCACTAGAATAAGTGCCGATAACTTGCCTTTTCAACCGACGTCTATGACTTTTGATTCTAAAGAAGAACTTTGGCTAGCAAACAACGCTTCTAGCTCCGATTTAATCATAATGGATACACAAACAGGTGGGTGGAAGTACGTCTATGGAATAAGCGCACAGAACAATACAGATTATAAACGCACAATAAACGATTTATCTACTTTTAGGGTTTACACAACTGTAGATACTGTTGTAGATTCAGATGGTGATGGTATTCAAGACCAAGATGATGCGTTTCCACTAGATGCTACTGTAGCTTTTGAATTATTTACTCCAAGTAAATATGGTACAGGCACCATTGCCTTTGAGGATTTATGGCCTTCCTATGGAGATTACGATTTTAACGATGTGGCCTTAAATTATCAAGCAATTGTGAAATTAAACGCTCAAAATTTGGCAGTACAAATGGACATTATCTGTCTTGTAAAGTCTAATGGAGCTGGATTTACGTACGGAATAGGTATAGAAATAGGAAATCTATCCCCATCTCAAATAAAAAGTGTTGCTGGGTCTATTTTGACAGAAAATTATATTACCACAAATGCCAACGGAACCGAAGCCAATCAGCAACATGCTGTCATTATTTTGACCGATTCGGCTCGTAACCTACTTACTGAACACACCATATCCATTAAGTTTACACAACCAATTAGCACTATAGACCTTGGAATAGCGCCCTTTAATCCATTTATAATAGCTAATAAAGAGCGAAAAAATGAAATTCATTTACCGTATTCAAAACCGACATCTTTAGGTGATAATCACATTCAAATAACAGGTGCAAATCGCGACACCAAAGGTAACTATGTCTCAGATAAGGGAATGCCATGGGCTATCAGTTTTATACATGATTTTAAAGTTCCAAAAGAGAAAATTAATATTGCTGAAGCCTATAACTTTTTTATACAATGGGCAAATTCTGGTGGGACTTTAAATCAAGATTGGTATAAAGACAATCCAGGTAACCGAAATACTGACAAAATTCAAAACTAAAGATTACGATAAGACCCCATTTGTATATTACTTAAAGTAAAAGTGGTATTGAATATAACTATTTTATGATTTTGTAAAATTAGAAAAAATAAAAGTCTGATTTACCGGAGAATAATAAAACAATTCTATTAGACTAAAATAACTGTTAACAGCAGATTTACAGACAATACGATTCGTGAATCTGCTTTTTTATACTATTTAGTATTTGAATGTATTAGAAAACAAAATGATGATTTTTTTCTTTAAATAAAACAGAAAATTAAACTATAGCTTTTGTTGCGGTATTATTTTATGTTGAAATAGAAAGAAAAAAAGGGCGTTCTATTCCAGTAAATTTGAATGTTAATTAGTATTGTAGATAGAAAACAAACTTTTCCGATATTTGACTGTTATTTAGCCATACAAAACTTAATTTTGCAAACTCGATCTGAGAATCATTCAACAGCTAAAAAATAATTATATGTCATTCCAACCCGTATTTGTTCAATTTTGGGAAAGTGTTAAAGAAAGTATCCAAAATGGTACTTATGCCAAATTAACTTTGGCGAAGACCATAGGTGACACAGAACTAAAAAATATCTATGTGCGACCCGTATTATTGGAAGATGACGTTTTTAGTCTTTCCCTTAGCGCGAAGTACAAAACAGAGGAAATCGAAAGTTTTCATACACTTGACGAAGCTTTTATAGTATTGGCTCCATATATGAACAATCCATTTTTGACCGCTCTTTTATTCACTACAGAAAACGACATTACCTTTAAACTCAACAAAAAAAGAGTGGGAAGTATCATCACGCAAGCGCCTACTTTTAAAAATGCTTCGGATGTGATTATCGAAATGAAAGAAAAAGGGATAATTTAGGATCAATACCAAAACCTGTGGAGTAGCAAAAATTAAGCGTAAATATTTGTTAGTCTGAAAAGGAAAAACTCTATGT